>JAGKWY010000032.1 GCA_021151625.1 Gammaproteobacteria bacterium
CGCGATCATGAACGGTGTGTCTGCCCACGGTGGTTTTATCCCTTACGGCGCAACCTTTTTGATGTTCCAACAATACGCGGCTAACGCTGTGCGTATGTCTGCGTTGATGAAACTGCGCAACGTATTTGTTTATACCCACGACTCAATCGGTCAAGGCGAAGACGGTCCGACTCACCAGCCAATCGAAGTGCTTGGCACTCTGCGTTTGACACCAAACTTGGAAACCTGGCGCCCAGCGGATAGCACCGAGTCAGTAGTGGCTTGGAAATCCGCAGTTGAGCGTAAAGATGGTCCAGCGGCATTGGTATTCAGCCGTCAGAATCTGGATTTCTTCGCGCGTACCGAAGCGCAAGTTGCCAACATCGCCAAAGGCGGTTATGTGCTGGTTGATTCTGTGGGCGAGCCAGAAGCAATCCTGATTGCCACCGGTTCAGAAGTGGGCGTGACTGTGAAAGCGGCAGAAGCATTGAAAGCAAAAGGCAAAAACGTGCGCGTTGTGTCTATGCCATCAACGTCTGTGTTTGATCAACAAGATGTTGCTTACAAAGAATCCGTATTGCCAATCAGCGTAGGCGCACGCGTTGCAGTAGAAACTGCACACGCTGACTACTGGTACAAATACGTTGGCTTCGACGGCCGCATCGTTGGCATGACCACCTTCGGTGAATCAGCGCCGGGCAACAAACTGCTCGAGCACTTCGGCTTCACCGTCGACAACATTGTCAGCACTGTTGAAGAATTGCTGGAAGACTAAGGCTTTCAATCGACAGAAAGAAAAACACCCGGCGCGAGTCGGGTGTTTTGTTTTACCCTCATACGATTGATCAAAATGGATTGAATGAACTTATGGCGGATAAGCTGCTTCCTGCAGATTATGGTGACTGGTTAAGGCAGCTTAAAGCTGATATCGCCAGTGCTCAGTATCGGGCAGGGCTCGCAGTTAATGCTGAGTTAATTCGGCTTTATGGGCGTATTGGGCGTGATATTTTGCAGCGTCAGCAAACCCAAGGCTGGGGTGCAAAGGTTATTGACCATTTAGCCAAGGATTTAAAAGAGGCGTTTCCGGACATGAAAGGCTGGTCTACCAGTAATCTCAAGTACATGCGCTATTTCGCTGAGCATTGCCCGGGTTGCCAATTTGGTCAGCAACCTGCTGACCAATTGCCCTGGTTTCATATTGTGACCTTACTGACCAAAGTGGTTGATAACAAAGACCGTGAATGGTATGCCGTTCAGGCTGTGCAACAGGGCTGGTCGCGTACCACACTGGAATTGAATATTAAAAACCAACTGAGGTTGCGCCAGGGAAGTGCAGTCAGTAATTTTGCAGCACGGTTACCTGCCGAAGTATCGGCGTTAGCTCAAGAAACATTGAAAGATCCCTATCTGTTTGATTTTCTTGGTTTGGGTGACGATGCTCATGAGCGCGATATTGAAAATGCATTAATCCAGCACATTACTCGTTTTCTATTGGAGCTTGGTGCAGGGTTTGCGTTTGTTGGTCGTCAATTTCGTTTGGAAGTGGCGGGCGATGAATTTTTTATTGATTTACTATTTTATCATATTCGATTGAAATGTTATGTGGTTGTGGAATTAAAGGCAGGTGCTTTTAAACCAGAGCACACAGGAAAATTAAATTTTTACCTTGCTGCAGTGGATGCACAAATTAAAGCAGAGGATGATAAACCGACCATTGGTTTACTCCTGTGCAGACAACAAAATCGGCTGGTGGCGGAATATGCCTTGTCCGGTATCGAAAAACCTATTGGTGTTGCTGAATATCAGTTGCTACGGCACTTGCCAGAAAATTTGCAAGGCAAATTACCCAGCATTGCAGATATAGAAGCTGAACTGGCGCAAGATCTGTTAACCGAAAAAACTCAAAACACCATTAACTAATTGCTCTATTTTTATTTTGTTTTTTGATCAGGAGAATTCTATGACTGTAAAACTAATGAAAGACCAGGATCTCGCCGGCAAGCGTGTATTGATTCGTCAGGATCTGAACGTGCCATTGGAAGATGGACGTATCACCAGTGCGGTGCGTATTGATGCTTCTATCCCGACCATTCAGGCTGCGCTGGCAGCAGGCGCAAAAGTAATGGTGATGTCTCACCTCGGTCGTCCGGATGAAGGTGTTTACGATGAAGCCTCTTCATTGGCGCCAGTGGCAAAATATTTGAGCGAAAAATTGGGTCGCAATGTTCCACTCGTTAAAGATTGGGTTGATGGATTTTCTGATCAAGGCGATTTGGTGTTGCTCGAAAACGTGCGCTTCAACGTAGGCGAAGGCAAAAACACTGACGAACTGAGCAAGAAAATGGCAGCGCTGTGCGATGTGTTTGTAATGGACGCATTCGGTACTGCGCACCGCGCGCAAGCATCGACTCACGGTGTAGCGAAATTTGCGCCGGTTGCAGTTGCTGGCCCACTACTCTCTGCGGAGTTGGAAGCGCTGGCAAAAGTGCTCGACAATCCTGCGCGTCCGTTGGTGGCAATTGTTGGTGGTTCAAAAGTATCTACCAAGTTGAGTGTGTTGGATGCCTTGTCAAAAATCGCTGACATCCTGGTTGTGGGCGGTGGTATCTCCAATACTTTCGTTGCCGCTGCTGGCAATCAAGTGGGTAACTCGCTGCACGAAAAAGATTTGATTCCGGAAGCCCAGCGTCTGTGCAAAACCACTGAAGTGGTTTACGCCACCGACGTTCGTGTAACCAAAGAAGGCTTCAAACAATGGAATCACAAGTCCGTTGCAGTCGCGAAAAAAGCCAACGAAATTCAGGCTGACGAAGAAATTATCGACTACGGTCCTGAGACTGCAGCGCGCGTTGCTGACATCATCAAAAATGCCAAAACCGTATTGTGGAATGGCCCATGCGGCGTATTTGAATTTGATGCGTTTGCACAGGGTACCGAAACCATCTCTCGCGCAATTGCAGAGAGCGCTGCTTTCTCAGTGGCCGGTGGTGGGGACACTCTGGCCGCCATCGACAAGTGGAACCTGGCTGACAAAATCTCCTACGTATCTACCGGTGGCGGTGCCTTCCTCGAATTCGTGGAAGGAAAAGTATTGCCAGCCGTAGCGATTCTGGAAGAACGCGCCAAGGGTTAATGCTTTAGTAATTCGGCGTTATAAAAAAGGCGATCTTCGGATCGCCTTTTTTATTGGTGATATTTTTCATTGATCAAATTTCGGTGTTAAAACATCGGGTTTCATTTAAAAATTTTATAATTTTCCCTGCCGTTACAAATTTGAATTGCTTCTACAATAAGTGTTCGCCAGTCGGCAATATTTTTGTGGGTTGTGTCCTGATTCTGTAATTTATCGTTTTGGCGTGATTGTGCTTTTTATAAGGCAGCGTAGACTCGTGCCGCTTGATTCATTGAGTCGCTTCGATTTTCTCAGTGAATCACTATTAAAAAATAACAATAAAATATTTCGGCGTGGCAATTTCCGGTTCCGTGCAGTTCTCTCTCCTTTTGTTTTGAATACAAAGGGCGAGTGTTATTCGGCTCCGCGTGCAATACCTCATGAGTTTTTTTGCGGTGATATTTTCATAACGAAAAACACACAGCGTAAATCTTTTTGAGGAAACTATTATGCGTATCTCCCTGATTATCTCCGGTGTTTTGCTGGCTGCGGCGGCATCCAGTAGCTTTGCGGCCAATCGTCCGGCCGGTTTTACTACCATCTGCAACGAAGGCAAAACCTGTTCTGTCCCTGCATCGACCCTGGTCGCTTATGGCCGCGCGGATAAATTTACTTATAAAACCCTGAGCGGCAGTTTTGTATGCGGCGAAGTGACCTTTGGTGCAGGCACCAAAGTCGCGGGCGGTACTAATGAATGTTCGGTAGGGCGCGCTACTTCGGCTGCGAACAGTTCTGTGCCGGCGCAGTCGTCATCCAGCAAAGTAAATTCAAGTGTGCCCAGCTCAATTGCCAGTTCAAAAAGTTCAAGCTCAGTGGCGACCAGCGCAGCATCAAGTACACCGACCATCGGCACTTATTATCCCGGTTGTGAAAAACCTGAGCCCACCGAAACTGTGCAATTGCCAGCGACGCGCGTAGTGGCAGCGGGTGAAGTGTTTGATGGTTTGAATAAACGCTACAACCTTTCTGGTGGCGGCCAGGGTGAAGGGCAACCACCTTTGTTTGAAGTGCAAGAGGGCGGTGTTGTGCGCAACGTGATTATCGGTTCGCTCGCGGCAGATGGAATTCACTGTAAGGGCAATTGCACCATCGAGCGTGTGTGGTGGGAAGATATTGGTGAAGACGCGGCAACCGCGATGGGTCCGGCGGGAACCATCATGAATGTCACTTGCGGTGCGGCGTTTAATGGTTCGGATAAAACTTTCCAGTTTAATGGCCGTGGCGAATTACATATCAGTAAATTCTATGTGCAAGGTGCAGGAAAATTAGCGCGCACTTGTGGTGACTGCACTAACAACGGCGGCCCGCGCAAAATTGTTATCAACGATGTGATCACGCGCGATGTAAGCACTATCGTGGGCATCAATACCAACTTTGGTGATACCGCCATCATTCGCAAATTAACCCTGAATAACAGCGGCACTTCCAAAACCAAAATTTGCCAGGTTTATAAAGGTGTGGTGAAAGGTTCTGGCAGCAGTTCGGCGTTGGGCGTGGAATTCGATACGGTGAATTGCGATGTGCGTCCGGCGGATGTGACTCTGCTCGGCAATAGCCAAATGAATACTTCTGCTTGCGCGGGTTCTTGCCCGATTAATTAATCTTCCCTAAGCGCTGTCCGTAGCGCCCTTGCTTCTGCCCGGCTACCAATGCCGGGCAGTTTTTTGCGCAATACTTTTTTTGATTGGTGTTGCTCGTTAATACGATGACTTAATTAATACGGCGACCTAATTAATACAGTTACTTTATTAATGCAGTTATTTATTTAATGCTTTGCCGGTAACTGCGGATAACTGAGCGTTTTTTCACATTGCCCCGCCAGGGGTAAGTAGGGTGATTTCAAACAAAATACCTTGCGCTGATCCAGACGCAGCTGCGCAACATCCGTGGCGTGATGCTTGTTAAACAAACGCAGAAACTCACCATTCGCCTGCAATTTTTTTAACCCCAGGGCCACGCGCTCCGCCAGTGCCGGTATCTGTTTACTCACGTGCAGATAGACCGGGTAGTCGTAGTAAATCAACAAATTGGGTTCGAGGGTGAGGAAAGGGTAAAGCACTTTTTTCTCGCGCCAGGTAAACATCGCTTCATCTGCTCCCAGAGGTAAGCAGTGGTAGCGCTGGGCGGCGAGCATTTCAAATAATGATTCAAAAGTTGGGCCCTGTTTGGGCAATAGGCCATTGAAGCGATAGACCTCCATATCGGCCCAGTTAAGCCCCTGCGCCAGTTGTAATTGGGTGAGCGACTCTATGGGGCCGGACGGGAAATTGGACGGGTTAATCAGGCATACCCTGAAACCTAACAAGCCGCGCAAAATATCCACCGGGATGGTTATCACTTCACCCCTGGCGATGGCGGTACCGGGTGACGCCCAAAGCAGGTTGAGGATTTTACCCTCGCTAATCAGTAGCGACTGGCGCTTGGCACTGGGCTCTTCGCCAAAAGGAATGATTTTGTAGTCGCCGTACTCGCTGTGGGTACTATCCAGAATCGCGCGGATCAACTCGAACTTGTAGGCATGGCGCGCATCCTTCAGGCCGCGATCGTAGTAGCGAACTTCCATGGGCGCACTGTTGATGGGAGCACTGTTGGCGGTAGGGACGGGATCGAGCGCAACAGCGGATGCGCTACCGAGCGATAAAGGCGCCAATACAAACAAGATTTTGGCGAGCGACATTTTCATAAGCAGTATTACCAGTTCATTCCCAGAGCCAGATACCAGCGGCGTCCCGCCACATCGTAGGTCATAGTGTCGGTGTTAACGTCCAGCCAGTTAATCACATAAGGGGCCTTGTGGTCGAACAGGTTGTTGACTCCCAGTGTTAATTGATAGTTGCCTGGCTGATAGCTGAGTTGCAGGTGCTGGTAAGTAACTGCCGGGATCTGTGCCCCCTTGCTGGTGGGGGCGGCGTTAAGCGCATCGCCCTTGCCCAGATACTGGACGCTATAGCTGGCCTCCCAGTCGCCGCGCGCCAGGCTGAACTGCGCCAGGGAGCGATATTGCAAATAGCTGCCGCGCCCGCTGGTGACTTTGCCGGTGTAGTCGATGGCAGCGGCGTCTTTATAGGGAGTGACCTGATAATTGCGCAGGTAGCTGGTTTGCCAATCCAGCCCCAGTTGCCAACCATCCAGATCCAGCTTGCCCCTGATGCCCACATCCAGCCCGGATTGCTCTTCCTCCGCGGCGTTAACCCATTGCGTGGATAAATAGTTGATCTCGCCCGAAACCGGGTTGCGGGTGAAGTGGCTGCTGGCGCAAAAGGGATGTGACAGGTTGCCCGAGTTGTAGCAGGCGTTGAGGCGCGAACTGCCATCAATGGCGATGATGGCGTCATCGATATGGATCTTGTAGTAGTCGAGGCTGAATTCCAGCGGAGTAAACTCTGGCATCCAATCGAGCCCCAATGTGTAAGTCTGCGCCTCTTCCGGGTTCAGGTTGCGATTGCCGCCCAGGGTCGTCAGCACACTGGTAACCAGTTGCTGGTAGCTGGCAGGCACCCCGGCGGCCATACAGTTTTGATAGACCGGGGAAGAGGGTGCTAATTGGCTCCAGTTGCTGCAGGGGTCGCGGGTGATCAGGTTGAGCTTTTGTTCACCGGCAAACAGTTCCGGAATATTGGGGGTGCGAAAAGCGCTGGCGCGCGTGGCGCGCACTTGCAGGCCTTTGAGGGGCTGCCAGTTCAGCCCAAGCTTGTAGTTGGTGCTGTCGTCAAACATATCGTAGTTTGAATAGCGCAATGCTGAATTCAGGATCAGTGAATTAGCCAGCCAGGTATCTTTGAGTAGCGGCAGGTTGGTTTCGACAAAGGCTTCGTTGGCCGCGTATTGTCCGTGTACCGGTTCCTGTCGATTGTTGTTGGCAATGCCGCTGCGATTGAGCCGGTCGGGGTTGCGCCAGGATTTTTCGCGCCGCAGTTCCAGCCCGGCCGCCATCTGCACAGGGCCGGCAGGCAGCTCCAATAGTTCGCCGGAGAGGCTGCCGCTGTAGCTGAGTATCTGGTTGCCGCCATGGTCGCGAGTTTCCAGCATCAGGTAATCAATCACCTCCGCTGTCAGGTCGCCGTAACCCAGGTAGTCGGCACAGGGAATTGCGGCTCCAGGGGTTGTACTGCAGCGGCTGGTATCCAGACTGGCATCAACGCGGTCGAGATTGGCGATATTAGTCCAGCCATCTACACCCGTGTTGCGGCTCCAGTTCAGGCTGGATTGCCATTGCCAGCCAGAGTCCAGTTGGCCTTCCAGTCCCATCTGGCCCTGCACATAATCCACCTCCTGATAAAAACTTCGGGGCCCTGCTTCCAGCAAGCGGCGACGCTCCAGTACCAGGTTTTGCCCGGTGGGGTTGGTGGGGTGATTGGCGGCAATATTAATGGCCCGGTTGAGGCCGAGTGTACCGGGTGAGGCCAGTTGCCAGGCGTCGCTGCGGGTATAGACCCAGGTGGAAAATAACCGCACCTGTTCGCTGAAGTGATAATCGCCTTTGCCACTCAGGCTGATACGTTCGATAGGATTGACCGCATTCAGGTAGGGGTTGGCGTTGAAGTTATGTTTGCTGGCGGAGTAGGGCTCATAAAAATCGCCATCGCCACCCGCACGTTGATTGAAGTTAACGCGAGTGCCATCGGCCAGGCGCGCCCGCCCGCCAATGGTGTTGCCGCTATCCACACACACCAGCTCACCGGCTACTTCGCCCAGCCCGCAGGGCGCGCGGCTGGCCATATTAATAGCATCGCTATTGAAGTAGCTGAAGCCCAGTAGTACGGAACCCTGATCAGATTTGGTGCCCCACTGAATCTGCGCTGACTGCTCCTCACCATCGCCTTTACTGGTTTGGCCGTAGTGAACCCTGGCGCTGGCCCCGCTTTCTGGTTGGCGGGTAATAATATTGACCACACCCGCCACTGCATCCGCACCATAAATAGCCGAAGCACCGTCGCGGAAGATTTCAATTCGCTCCACTATTGATAGCGGAATCGCATTCAGGTCGATAGCGACGTTGGCCCCCGTCCCACCGTTTGCCAGGCGATGACCATCGAGCAATACCAGGGTGCGGTTGATGCCCAATCCACGCAAATTTACATGGGTGCTGCCATTGCCATTGGTGGCCCAGTAGGCGTTGCTCTGGTTACCTGCGTAACCGGCGGAAATCGGGAGCTGCTGCAGTAGTTGTTCCAGGGAAGTTGCGCCATAGCGCCTGATGCTGTTCTGGTCGATGACCGTCATGGGGCCGGTTATCTGGGGGCTGGCCTGGGCAATATGACTGCCGGTCATGCGGGTGTTGAGCAGTTGTCCCAGGTCCATCGCTAACAACTGATCCATGTCATCTGTCGCTCCGCTCTGGCCTGAGCTGCAAAGCAGCAATCCGGCCAACATCAGGCTCAACAATCCCGGTTTGTTGGATTTATTGTGGGGGAACCCGCATGTCATAAGCACTTACTACCCTTGGCACCTGAATCTCAAAACTATAGCAGCCCAGCTCTTGCTGTCAGTGCCGATTCCCTCTTTGCGCTAAATTAAAGTGAGACGTCGCCCACCTTAGGGTGAAAACCCAAGCTGGGACGACAGGGTTGATGCCCTGGTTAACACTGGTGTAACTGGGGTCTCCTCCAAGTCTTTGCACGATTACAGCTCCGATGTGTCTTTAAGGATTAATAACAATAAGAAGTGGCTGTGGGCGGGACGCAAGAAACCCAGGTTCGAATAACCAATAACAACACCAACACGCAGGTCCCTATCCATGAAACCAACAGTCATGCAATTCACTACCATGAATCGTTTCAAGCGAGCCTTGCTATTGCTTGGCGCTTTGGGTTTTGCCCATGCCAGCCAATCGGCCATCCTCAACTACGGCGCCGGTAATATCAGCGATACCATTAATACTGCCGGCTGGAAGTGTACCGTGGACCACGGTAACTGGATCCACAATGCCGGTGTGGTAAAACCGGGGGTTAGCAGCTGCAGCCCGATTGGCGCACCGACTCCTATTTACCCGCAAGAAGTTTCTCCGGCCAGTACCAAGCCAACCATGACCCACCGCTGGTGGGGTTCGATTTCCTTTATGGGTGAGATGAAAGTGGGGGCCTCCGGCGATGCCGGCTATATCACCCCGGACCCGATTACTGCCCGTATCACCGAGCGCGGTGTACGCCTGTTGGGTATTCCCGGTGGCCTGCGCACTGGCACCAATGACACTATCTATGCCATTCCTGATCCTTTCAGCGAAGTGTTTGATGGTATTGCCATCGGCAACTCGGCCTATTCGAATCTGGAAGCTTTCCTCAAGGATTACAGCGATGGCTCAGTGACTGTGCAATGGAACAGCGGTTCTACCCCGGTAATGGAAGCGACCTTTGTGCATGGTTCGCCCTATGTTTATTTCACCGCCTTGCAGGGAAACCTTGTCGTACGCACCAAGGCAGCGGACAGCGGTGAAAAAGGAATTTTCTATCAAAGTGGCAATAGCCTCGGGGTTTGGACTGAAGTGGCGGGCAACCGCAATGCCTTCCTGATTACCGGCCACGATGCCACCACTTTTAGCGGTGTGAATACTGCCAGCATCGGCGTGAGTAACGGCACCAAGCGCATGACCGTTGCCTGGTTGCCGCAACTGACCGGCACCCCGGATGCGACCATGATCAATACCTTTATCCAATACGCGACCCAGCGGGTGGATAAGGTGAATATCAACTACGCCGTGGATCGCAGCACCAACAAAGTCACCATCAGTCACCAATACCAATTCAATGGTGCCAATGTGACTACCCTGGCCGGCCTCTTGCCATTGCACTGGAAAAATTCCACCCAGGCGGTAACCAGCTATAAAGTTCGCTCGGCGCGCGGTGTAACCAAATTTGCCGCTACCAACAGCTTTAGTTACACCATTCCTTACGTGGGTGTGCTGCCTTACTTCCCGGAAAATATCGGTGACTACAACGCTACCCAACTGCGTGCGCTGGTGACCGAGTTTGTGAATCAGGGGACTGCTACCTGGAACACTGCGACTGACACCTACTGGGCCGGTAAAAACTACGGCAAGGTGGCAGAGCTGGCGGCGATTGCTCGCTCTATTGGTATGACTACCGAAGCTAACCAGATGATTGCCTGGTTGAAGGCAGAATTGCAGGATTGGTTCCGCGCCAACACTACTGGAGCCCTGGATACCACCAAGTACTTCGCCTACGACAATAACTGGAACACCTTGCTCGGTTTCGATGAGTCATTTGGTGCTCAGCAGCAGCTGAACGACCACCACTTCCACTATGGCTACTTTGTGCGTGCCGCCGCGGAAATCTGCCGTGTGGATGCGGCCTGGTGTGGATCTACCCAATATGGTCCTATGGTGGAGTTGCTGATTCGCGATTACGCTGCTGGCCGTGATGATGCCCAGTTCCCCTACCTGCGCAACTTTGACCCGGCTTATGGTTTCTCCTGGGCATCGGGCCACGCCAACTTCGCCCTGGGTAACAACAACGAATCCACCTCGGAAGCGGCCAACGCCTATGGTGCGATTGTGTTGTACGGCATGATCACCGGTAACACTGCCCTGACCGAGCGCGGTATGTACTTGCATGCGTCATCGGCAGCTACCTACTGGGAATACTGGAACAATATCGACCGCTACAAAGGTCTGGGTGGAGATTACGACAACTTCTCTTCAACCTATACCAAGCCAACCACCTCCATTATCTGGGGTAATGGTCATGTGTTCTCTACCTGGTTCTCGGGTGCCTATGCGCATATCCTGGGTATTCAGGGTTTGCCGCTTAGTCCCTTGGTATTGCACATTGGCCAACACGCTGGCTACCTGAACAACTATGTCGCCCTGGGGATGACTGAATCGTCCAACGGCAAGCCTTCCGGTCTGCCTAACGGCCAATGGCGCGATGTCTGGTGGAATATCTGGTCCATGACCAATGGCCAGGCAGCGGTGGACGATATGCTCGCCTATGGTTTGAACAACCTGACCCCGGAAGAAGGCGAGACCAAAGCCCACACTTACCACTGGGTTTACACCCTCAAGCAATTGGGTAGCCTGGCGACAGGTACTGGTGCATTGACAGCTAACCACCCGGCGGCGGTAGCCTTTAACAAAGGCGGCATCCTCACCTATATCGCCTACAACTTCAGCTGCTCTGCGATTAACGTGGCCTATTCGGATGGCACCAGCTTCTCGGTTCCAGCCAAAGGCTATGCCCTGAAGCGCACCGGTCAGTCGGTAGTTTCGAGTGGTGCGGGTTGTTCCGGTACCAGCAGTTCGGTTGCCAGCTCTACCCCGAGCTCTGTGGCAAGTTCTTCAAAATCGTCTGTGGCGAGCTCATCAGTAACCAGCTCTGCGGTTGCTACGCCCTATGGACATACGATTTTGACCAGCACCAGTGTACGTTTCCATGCCAATGCGGCGGCCTGGGCGGATATTCACTACACCATTAATGGCGGTGCGCAACAAAACATCCGCATGACCCACAATGCGGACAACTCCAACACCTATGACCTGACCGGTATTCCGGCGGGTGCGACTGTGCGCTACTTCTTCACTATCGCCCAGGGTGCTGGCGCGATTGATACTGCCTGGGTGCAGTTCGGTTGCTGTACTGGCGGCACCTCCAGCACACCTGCGAGCAGCGTGGCGTCCAGCAGTTCAACACCTGCCTTTACCCAGTTGGTGCAGGCCGAGGCTTTTACAGCAATGAGCGGCGTGCAAACCGAAGCAACTACGGACACCAACGGTGGCCAAAACGTGGCCTATATTGATGCCGGTGACTGGATGGCTTACGCCAACATCACCATCCCGGCGACTGGCAGCTATCGCATTGAATACCGCGTGGCCAGCCCATCAGGTTCACTGCTGTCAGCAGACCTGAATGCCGGTGCCATCCAGTTGGGTAACGTGACTATTCCGGCTACTGGCGGCTGGCAAACCTGGACCACAGTTAACCATACCGTGACCCTGAATGCTGGCACATACAGCTTTGGTGTCTTCGCCCAACAGGCTGGCTGGAACTTTAACTGGTTCCGCATTACCCGTTTATAAGTTCGTCCTCCAGCGATAAGTGGGACGTTGAGTCCCGATTTTTGACCCCCGGTAGAACCCGTTCTGCCGGGGGCTTTTTTTCCGTACCACCTTTGTAAAAAAGTGGCATGGCACCCCTGAAATTGTCTGCGTTAAATACTCTTATCTTATTGAATTTACTGGGTTTATTGGATTCCCACCTGTGCGGCAAAAAAGTGATATGCCTCAGGTTCGAATAAATTTTCAAGGTGGGACGACACTCTGTGCGCCAACTGTGATTATCAATCGGCTAGAAAAGCGGTCATGGCCCGACACGAGGGTGACCAATGAGAGAAACCGCTCCTTAGAGCGGGCCAACAATAAATCCATACCAATAAATAAAATGGAGAATTCCATGAGTAAGACACTAACCAACAAGCAATCTATCGGCTTCAAAAGAAAGCTCATTACCACGGCAGTCGCTTCGGCCATGCTCGGTGTAAGTGGCATGGCAATGGCACAACAAGACACCAACGTAGAAGAAGTGGTGGTAACTGGTATCAAAGGTTCCTTGCAGCGTGCGATGGATGTTAAGCGCGACGCCAAAGGTGTAGTTGATGCCATTTCTGCAGAAGACATCGGTAAATTCCCAGACACCAACCTGGCAGAATCCCTGCAACGTATTTCCGGTGTATCTATCAGCCGTAACAACAACGAAGGCGCCCAGATTACTGTGCGTGGCTTTGGCCCTGACTTCAACCTGGTGACTTTGAACAACCGTCAAATGCCCACCAATGGTTTTAGCCGTTCGTTCGACTTCTCTGACCTGGCGGCAGAAACCGTTAGCGGTGTAGAAGTGTACAAAACCTTTAGTGCTACCCGCGCCTCTGGTGGTATTGGCTCGCTGGTCAATATCAAAACCGCTCGCCCATTGGATAACCCGGGCCTGAAAGCTTCTGTAGGTGCCAAGGCAGTAATGGACTCTACCAACGAAGTGGGTGATGACATTACCCCTGAAGTATCCGGCATTTTCAGCAACACCTTTGCCGACGATACCTTTGGTGTGGCTATTTCCGGTTCCTATCAAGAGCGTGACAACCGCGCGGTTAACGCCGATATCGCCAACTGGCGCAACAATATCGATTTTGAATCGGCCGCTGGTTCCAACCTGCGCGTAGTGCAAGACAACCGTAAAGACAAGACTGGCAATGTCTACTACCCACGTAACTTCGGTTACGGTATTGAAGATTTCCACCGCGAAAGAACCAATGGCCAGTTGGTACTGCAATACCAACCAGTAGATACCCTGAAAGCGACCCTGGATTACACCTACGCCAAGGTTGACCTGACCGCACTCAACACCGGCGTTGGTATCTGGTACAACGACTCAGGTTCCGATGCGCGCGAAGTGGTAATCGACGAGAACGGTACTATCACCAAACTGACTGCTGCGGGCGACGACTTTGCCTCCAACATTCGTCTGAATACTTCTGAAACTGAAAACAACTCAGTAGGTTTCAATCTGGATTGGGAAGCTTCTGATAACCTGAAGCTGGGCTTCGATGCACACAACTCTACTAATGAGAATGGCGGTACTGGTCGCGGCCACAACGCCTTCCTGATTTTGGCGGCAGCGTCTATCGACCAGAAAACCTACGACGCTACCAAAGGTCAGGACATTCCTTACATGCACGTGACCTTTAAGGAAAATGGCCCGGGTATTGTGGGTGGTTTCCCGACAGCTGCGTCTTATGATTCCCTGTTTGGTGAAGCTAACCTGGCAATCAACAAGTCTGAAGTAACCCAGTTCCAATTCACCGGCAGCTTCGATACCAATGCCGATACCGGCATTACCTCGATTGATTTCGGTGCGGGTCAGTCGGATATCGAAAACCGTTGGAGAAGCTATAGCACTGGCCAGATTCCTGCTGGCTGGTACGGTGGCAACGCTAACCTGTTCCCCGACAGTGTATTCAAGCAAGAAAACCTGAACGGACTGACTCCTTCTTTCTCTGGTGGTGGCTCCAACGTACCTTTCTACCACTCCTGGGATTTTGAAACCAACGTACAAGTGCTGGAAAACGGCAAGTGGAAAGATCCCGTGGATTGGGTGTGGGGTTCAGGTCCTTCAGCCTGCAAGCCATGCGTAATGCAACCTAATGTGAATGGTGATCCGGTTAATGATCACCGCGTCTCTGAAGAGACAACCAGCGCTTACCTTGAAGTGAATAATGTGGGCGACCTGGCGGGTATGGAACTGAAAACCACTACTGGTCTGCGTTACGAGTCTACTTCAATCGAGTCCAACAGCTTCCAGAAAGACCCGACTGAACTGGTATGGGTAAGTTCGACTGAGTGGAGCCGCAATCTGGCGAAAGATAGCAGCTATACCGCTGAGACTGGTGACTACGATGTCTGGTTGCCGAGCCTGGATACCAGCCTGCAATTTACCGATGACGTAGTTGGTCGTTTGAGCTATAGCAAATCCATCACCCGTCCAAGCCTGGGTAGCATGATTGGTACCTTCGACGTAACTTCACGTCCGAAGCCGGGCGAGCGTACTGGTACTGCCGGCAACCCGGATCTGAAACCATTCATGGCCGATAACTTCGACCTGTCTGCTGAATGGTATTACGCGGATTCCAGCTATGTGTCAGCGGGCTTCTTCATGAAGCAAGTGGATGACTTTATTGTTAACCAAATTGTTTCACGCACAGTGGGCAACTTGCGTGACCCATCAGCTGGCCCTCGCGTTGAAGCGGCTAAAGCAGCGCTGCAAGCAGCGGGCAAGCCAGTTAATGACACCACGATTATCGAGCAAATCAACATCAACACCGGCAAACCAGCGGGCAGCCCGATTATCCAGGACAACACTGACCCACTGGCAACCTTCAATGTGTCACAGCCAATCAACCAGGAGCAAGCCAAGCTTTACGGTTGGGAGTTGGCGGTACAGCACATGTTCGGTGAGTCAGGTTTTGGTGTGCAGGCTAACGCCACCCTGGTGGACGGTGATCTGGATGTGGATAACTCATCCACTGACTTCCAGTTCGTACTGCCCGGCATGAGCGATTCTGCCAACCTGATTGCCTTCTATGACAAAGATGGTTTGCAGGCGCGTATCGCATACAACTGGCGCGATACCTACCTGAACGGCGTGGGTGAAGGCAACGCGCCTTACTACACCGAAGACTACGGTCAAATCGACATTTCTGTCAGCTACGACCTGCCCTTTGTTGAAGGTATGACCGTGTTTGTGGAAGGTATTAACGTGAGTGAAGAATCGCAGCGCGTGTATGCGCGTTACGAGAACCAGTTTAAATCTGCCTACCAATACGGTGCGCGCTATAACCTGGGCGTTCGCTACAGTTTCTAATCCGCTAACGGGTTAGTGTGAGACAAGGAAAAGCCGCTGAGTGTTAGCGGCTTTTTCTTTTTTAGATCAATTTTTTCGGCTCAATTTTTTTGCAGTATGCAGGAGTCTGGTGTGGCCAAGAATGTGTTGCTCGATAACGTCACTTATAAAGATCTAAAAATAATTCAGGCGCGTGGCTCACAGCTGGGCGATGCCATTGGTTATTCCGTCATAGTGCCCTGGGAGTTTCGCCAGGTCGCGGCCAGTTACCCGATTTTTTTTCGCAAAACCAATAACAACCAGTTTGAAGCAGTTGCCCTGTTTGGTTTTGCTCCCGATGAAAATTTATTTGCGGATGCGCAGGGCTGGGGTGAAAACTATATTCCACTCTCGGTGGAGCGAATTCCGTTTGCCATTGGCTATACTCAGGATGCGCAAAGCGGCCAGCGCCAGCCGATGATCCATGTGGACATTGAACACCCGCGCGTCAGTTTTAGTGAAGGTGAGTCAGTATTTTTAGCGCAAGGCGGAAACTCGCCTTATCTGGAACAGATCAACAGCATACTCGCCGAGCTGATTAACGGCGTGACTGTGTGCCAGCGTTTTACCGATATTTTGCAAGCCGAAGATTTGCTCGAGCCCCTGGTATTAAAAATTGCGCTGGATAACGGCCAGCAACTTGAGCTGCGTGGTTTCTACACCATTAATGAAATGGTGTTGCGCGATCTGGGTGCCGAGCAATTGGCGCGCTTGCATAGCCAGAATTTTTTGGAGCTTATTTACATGTCCGTCGCATCGCTGGCCAATATTAAGAAATTAATCGACAAGAAAAATAAATCGCTGCAAGTATAAAAAGCAGCATCAATGAGGCAGTGTTATGTTGGATCGCCTGCAAGCCATAAAAGTCGTTGATGGCATAAATGCCGATGCTATTCCTACTGAGGTGTTGTCATCGCCAGTGCCGCTGGTGTTAAAGGGCTTGGTAAAAAGCTGGCCGATTGTGCAGTCTGCGCAGACCTCGGCTCAAGCGGGTTTTGACTATCTCTGTCAGTTTTATAATGGTGAATTGGTAAATACGGCCATTGGTGACGCACACAATACCGGTGCGATTTTTTATAACCAGGATTTTTCCGGCTTTGCCTATGAGCGCGCACGTTCGTCGCTCACCAGTGTGTATGAAAATATTCACAATTTGCAGGCAAGCGGTTCCGCACGCGCTTATTATGTAGATTCCGCCCCGGTTAATTCCTGTGTGCCCGGTTTTCGCGAGCACAATGATTTAAATCTGGGGCAGTTTAATCCGCGTGTCAGTTTGTGGATGGGCAATAAAACCATTGTCTCCGCCCATCACGATATTCCCGACAATATTGCTTGTGTGCTCATTGGCAAACGTCGCTTTGTATTATTCCCACCTAATCAATTAAAGAATTTATATATCGGCCCGCTGGATTTTAATCCCGCCGGCCCGGCTATTAGCCTGGTGGATTTGCACAATCCCGACTTTGAAAAATTCCCGCGCTATCGCGAAGCATTGGCTCATGCGCAAATTGCTGAATTGGAACTAGGCGATGCGATTTATATTCCCAGTATGTGGTGGCATCACGTTGAGGGCCTAATGCCTTTTAATCTGATGGTGAATTACTGGTGGACTGCGTTTCCCAATTACCTAGGTTCCCCGCAAGACGCCTTTACCCATGCGCTGATGAATATCCGCTCGCTGCCGGCCGATGAGCGTCAGCATTGGAAAAATATATTCGACCATTACATTTTTGATGCCGATCCGGAAAACACTGCGCATATTCCTACCGATAAACTCGGCGTCCTGGGTGAGCTGGATGAAATGGCGGCACGCCGGTTGCGCTCGCAATTACTGAATCGGTTAAATCGCTAATTCTTTAGTTTTACAAAAAAGTTATCTCAACTGTTGTTATATAGAAAACTATCCATGAAAAAAAATAATCACATAGTTATTGTTGGTGGTGGATCGGCAGGCTGGATGGCCGCCGCTGCATTATCCAACGCGTTTGGTGCTACCAAGCAAATCACCCTGATTGAATCCGATGCGATTGGCACTGTGGGGGTGGGTGAGGCAACTATTCCCGCCGTGAAGTCCTTTAATAAATTATTGGGTATTGATGAAGCCGAATTTTTAAAAACCACCCAGGGGACGTTCAAGCTCGGCATCCAGTTTGAAAACTGGGGCGCGCAGGGCGATATCTATATGCACCCCTTTGGCCTGGTGGGAAAAGATTCCTGGATGGCCAACTTCCAGCACTTCTGGTTGAAAGCAAAACGCATGGGAATTGCAAAAAGTTATTTCGAATACTCACTCAATATTCGCACGGCCAAAGCCAACAAATGCATGATCGATCCAAACTCCGGGCTGGATTACGCCTACCATTTCGATGCGGGTTTGTACGCGGCTTATTTGCGCAAGTACAGCGAGGCACGCGGTGTAAAACGTATTGAAGGTTTAATCGATTCGGTGCAAACCCGCATTGACAATGGTTTTATTGAATCAGTAAAGCTGCAAGCGGGCGATGTTATTGCGGGCGATATTTTTGTCGATTGCTCAGGCTTTCGTGCGCTCTTGATTGAGCACACATTACATACCGGTTTTGAAGATTGGTCGCACTGGCTGCCTTGTGATCGCGCCATCGCCGTGCAAACGGAATCGGTAGGCGAGCCTTTTCCTTATACGCGCTCTATTGCCCACGCAATTGGCTGGCAGTGGCGCATTCCCTTGCAGCATCGTGTGGGCAATGGTTTGGTGTATTGCAGTCGCTATATTAGCGATGACAATGCCAAAAAACTCTTGCTGGAAAACCTGGATGGAGTGGTGCGAACCGAGCCGCGCCTGATTAAATTCCGCACCGGACGCGCAATTAAACAGTGGAATAAAAACTGTATTGCGATTGGTTTATCGAGTGGATTTTTGGAACCGCTGGAATCCACCAGCTTGCATTTAATCCAAACCGGTATTGTGCGCTTGATTCGCATGTTTCCCGGCGATGAAATCAACCAAAGCGAAATTGATGAATACAATCGCCAGTCGCGCTACGAATATGAACGCATCCGCGATTTTATTATCTTGCATTACCACGTCACCCAACGCAGTGACAGCGCCTTCTGGAATTATTGCCGCACTATGTCCATTCCGGAAACCCTCGCACGCAAAATTGAAGTCTATAAAAACACCACCAGTGTGTTTAAAGAGCAGGACGAATTATTTCACGAGGGCTCCTGGCAGCAGGTGATGTTAGGCCAGGGCATAACGCCCACAGATTATCACCCGGTGGTGGATAAACTCAGCGATGATGAGTTGGCGAAGTTAATGAACTCCATAGAAAGCGAACACAACCAATATTTAGCGCGTTTTCCCAGTCACCAGCAATTCATTGATCACTACTGCAAAGCGGTTGTACCTGATTAAATTATCTGTTTTTGCAAATAGAAAAAAATGTGAAATAAAAAAGCCGGATAAAAATCATCCGGCTTTTTTTATTGCTGCGTTATTTATTGCGGTTCAGGGGCTACACTATTAGTTACAGGTGTATTTCAGACGTGGATAAGAGTAAGGGTCCAATGGTTGTACAGTGTAAGGACAATTCTGGCCGCAAAATTGCGTGGGCGTCATATTTGGATTTAATGAACCATTGGGACCAGTTTGTACTATAAGTGTGGCGCCGGTATTGCAATTGCTGGGGGGAGTGGTGGTGACATATTTCAAAATAGTCGCGCTGAAACAACTACCGCTGGAGGTATGACCTGGAGCAACCCAGGTAATGCTACAGGTGGAGGCGCTGTATTGGTGATGCTTTTGTTCGCGTGTAGCCAGTGATGTACCGTTTAGCTGGCAAGACGAGGTAACAATCGCGCCCAGGGAAATGTTTTGTACGCCTGTGTCAACCCAGCTGCAGCCGGATGGCTGAGTGGATTGCGCGAAGCTGCTCGCTGCCAGACTGCCCGCTAAAGAAATGCCGATACCCAGGATTAATTTTGATAATTTCATATAAATTCCCATTCATAGTTTAGGGTGATTTTGCGCGCGTAATATTCGTTATCCCGTTGAATATTCGCGGCGATGCACAAAAACATCGCCAGTGTTATCAGCCTCCTGGCTGATGATTGAAGCCGCCAGAAAATTCTTGCGGGTTCAAACTTGATTGCTTGTGGTAGTGGTGGAACAAGCAACAAGGCTCAGCCTTGAAGTGGGAATGAGTTGTAGCGGTAAATATAAAAAATATCGTCCCACCTTATGCACTGGTCAAAACTGGGCTGGGATGATTGATGAAAGGGGCGCGTGAATCTACGAATGTCACATAGTCGATAACTATAACGGGAGAGGTGCACCCCGCAGGGGCCTGGGGCATAATGCCGGCCACTACACAGCCACAGTGGTTACAGGTCAAACAAAAAATGAATAATCCGCTTAAAAAAATAATGATTGTCGGCGGTGGTTCCGCCGGTTGGTTAACGGCAGGGGTAATCGCGGCAGAGCACCTGGTCGATAAGGAAAAAGGCCTGGAACTGGTGCTGATTGAATCGCCCGACGTGCCTACCATTGGTGTAGGTGAGGGCACTTGGCCTTCCATGCGCTCCACCTTGCGCAAAATTGGTGTGTCGGAAACGGAGTTTTTTCGCGAGTGCGATGCAAGTTTTAAACAGGGTTCCAAATTTGTGGATTGGGTGAAGCCGGCGGGCGGCGCCTACTATCATCCTTTCAGTTTGCCCGATGGTGGTAATGACTTTAACCTGGCCGAGCAATGGTTGCCGCATCGCGATAAAGTCAATTTTTCTGATGCTGTTTGTCCCATCAGTTTTATTTCAGATCGTAACCTCGCCCCCAAATTAATTACCTCGCCGGAATACGGCGGTGTGAGCAATTATGGCTATCACCTGGATGCGGGCAAATTTTCCAATTTCCTGAAAAAGCACTGCATTGAAAAGCTGGGTGTGACTTATATTCAGGATCACGTGGTAAAAATCAATTCGGCAGAGAACGGTGATATAGCCTCCATCTCCACCAAAATGAATGGCGATCTGGGTGCGGATTTATTTATTGACTGCACCGGGTTTGCATCGCTCTTGTTAGGCGAACACTATCAAATCCCGCTCAAAGAAGAGCGCCGTGTCTTGTTTAATGACAGTGCGCTGGCGGTGCAAATTCCCTACGCAGATGCGGACGCGCCCATTCAATCCTGCACGGTTTCCACGGCGCAGAATTGCGGCTGGATTTGGGATATTGGCCTGCCTACGCGCCGCGGTGTCGGCCATGTTTTTTCCAGTGCCCACACCAGCGATGAGCAGGTACTGAAAAATCTGCAGGCTTATCTGGAACCAGCGATTGGCAAGGCAGCGGCTGATAAAGTTATGCCGCGCAAACTGACCTTTAACCCCGGTTATCGCCAACAGTTGTGGCATAAAAACTGTGTGGGTGTGGGGATTGCGGCAGGTTTTATCGAGCCGCTCGAAGCAACTGCATTGGTGCTGATCGAATTGTCGGCGCAAATGATTGCCGAACAATTGCCTGCAACACGCGCAGTGATGGATACCGTGGCCAAACGCTTTAACCAGCAATTCTTCAATCACTGGCAGCGCATTATTGAATTCCTGAAATTGCACTATGTGCTGAGTGAGCGGCGCGATACTGACTACTGGCGCGATCACCTGGCCGAGGCTACCCAACCGGATGGCCTGCGCGAACTGCTAGAACTCTGGCGCTATCAAGTGCCCTGGAAGCACGATATCCGCGGCGATGAAATGTTCCCCTGGGCGAGCTATCAATATGTGCTCTACGGCATGGGTTTTGAAACGCAGATTGCTGCCGTCGCTAAACGTACTGCCGCGATGGATGCGGAAAAAGCGGGCGAACTGTTTAGTGCGAATATGAAAAAGACCCAGTCTTTTGTGAATAACCTGCCCACTAATCGCGTGCTGCTGAACAAGGTGCGCGAGTTCGGGTTTCAGAAAATCTAGCTTGTCCGCTCTTCAATTCATTGTTGTTCATACGCAAAGCCGGTTATTACTCAATGACCGGCTTTTTTATTGCAATCCGTAAAAACCGCAGGTTCGACTCGCGTAGCTGCGCAAATTTATCAGAACCCTGTACGAATAAATTCCTCTCACAAAAGTGAACAGCCCCATGTTCCACCACTGATTAAAGTGGGACGACACCCTTTTTATTCCGATGCCACTATTGCACTGGTCAGCTTGATGGTGTGCCCGTGGTTGAGCCGCTATCAAGTGTGCCAGTGATCCGTTTTCTCACTGGGACTGAACCCTTGGGTGATGTCAGGTCCCCATGGGTGTTAGCAAGAGTGGCTAGGTACACATATGCCAACCCCTATCTACACTTGTTAGCTCTCCTTGCTTGGCCCCCCGCGTTCTTTCCTCGAAGGGAACGCGGGGGGCATTTTTGCAATTTGCATGGATCGCCCCCCTGATCAATCGACCACTCATTAACAATTAAAAACTGGTTAACAGCACCAACTCATTAACAAGAAACCTGACTTTCCAAAAATAATATTTCTATGGCGAGGTAATTTATGCCCACTCTTTACAAATCCGCAGCACTGACATTTTGCAGTCTCGCGGTGGTGGCGGCTTTGACCGGCTGCGGTAAAAAATCGACAGAATCCCCTGCAACTGATGCAGTTGCCCCCGCAACAACGGCACCTGCCTCGCTCTGGCCCAAGCTGGAGTTTGCGGTGAAAAAAGATCCGGCTGTCGAAGCAAAAATTACCGAGCTGCTCGGCAAAATGACTACCGAGCAAAAAGTGGGGCAACTGATCCAGCCGGAGCTGCGCCATGTCACCCCGGCGGATGTGATTGAGTACAACCTGGGCTCTATTCTGAACGGCGGCGGTTCCTTCCCCGGTGAAAACAAGCACGCAAAAGTAGAAGACTGGTTGGCCCTGGCCGATGGTTTTTATAACGCCTCTATGAACAGTGAAAATGGCCGTGTCGCTGTGCCCATTATCTGGGGAACCGATGCGGTTCACGGCCATAACAATATTATCGGCGCGACTCTGTTCCCTCATAACATCGGCCTGGGTGCAACACGCAATCCTGAATTAATCCAACAAATCGGTGCCGCGACCGGGGCAGAAATTGCCGTGACGGGTATCGATTGGAGCTTTGCGCCCACCCTTGCGGTAGTGCGTGATGATCGCTGGGGGCGCACTTACGAATCCTATTCGGAAGATCCGGCGGTAGTGAAATCCTACGGCGGCAAAATGGTGGAAGGTTTACAGGGTATTGCGGGTAAAGATTTCCTCAGCGAGCAGCATGTGATTGCGACCGCAAAACACTTCCTCGCCGATGGCGGCACCCAGGGCGGGCAGGATCGCGGCGATGCGCAAATCAGTGAAGCCGAATTGGTAAAAATCCATAACGCTGGTTATGAAACCGCGCTTGCCGCTGGAGCGCAAACGGTGATGGCCTCTTTCAGCAGCTGGCAGGGCGTGAAGATGCACGGCAGCCAATATCTGCTCACTGAACAATTAAAAAACCAAATGGGTTTTGATGGTTTGGTGGTGGGCGACTGGAACGGCCACGCGTTTGTGTCCGGTTGTACCCCGGTAAGTTGCCCGCAGGCGATTAATGCTGGCCTGGATATTTTTATGGCACCGGAAGGCAACTGGAAAGAGTTGTATCACAACACAGTGGCGCAAGTGAACAGCGGTGAAATTTCGCAAGCGCGTCTGGATGATGCCGTTGCACGGATTCTGCGGGTGAAAATTCGCGCAGGTTTGTTTGAAAAAGGTGCTCCATCTACACGTGAACTCGCGGGCAAGCGTGAAGTGATTGGTTCTGCTGAACATCGCGCGGTTGCGCGTCAAGCAGTGCGCGAATCCATCGTGTTACTGAAAAATAATTCGCAAACCTTACCGGTAAAAGCCAGCAGCAAAATCCTGGTGACAGGCGATGGTGCAGACAATATCGGGAAACAATCCGGTGGCTGGAGTATTACCTGGCAGGGTACTGGCAATACCAATGCGGATTTCCCCGGTGGCTCATCCATTTATCAAGGCATTGCCGATGCAGCGAAAGCGGCGGGTGGTTCGGCTGAGTTAAGTGTAGATGGAAATTATAAAACCAAACCGGATGTTGCTTTCGTAGTTTTTGGTGAAGATCCTTACGCTGAAATGCAAGGTGATGTGGGCAGTTTGATTTACAAAAATGAAACCAATCTCGCGCTGCTGAAAAAATTAACAGCCGATGGCATTAAAGTAGTTTCATTATTTATTACCGGTCGTCCACTCTGGGCCAATAATTTTATCAATGCATCTGATGCATTTGCAGTTGTCTGGTTGCCGGGCTCTGAAGGTGTGGGTGTTGCAGATGTGTTGCTCACTAAAGCCGATGGTTCAGTTAATTACGATGTAAAAGGCAAATTACCTTTCTCCTGGCCGGCATCGCCAGTGCAATCACCACTTAACCAGGGCGATGCAGATTACAAACCACAATTTGCATTTGATTTTGGTTTGACTTACGCCGATAAAACCGAAACGCCAGCGCTGGATGAATCTGCTGCGCAACTGGTTGCGGCACAAGCGCCCGATGTAGTGCCGGTGTTTAGTCAACGCGTGATGAACCCCTGGACGTTGGTATTGCTCGATCATGTCAACAATATGGCACCGGTGACTACCAGTAGTGGTGAATTGGGTGCAGTCAAAGTCACTTCGCAAGATAAACAAGTGCAGGAAGATACACGTCGTTTGCAATTTAACGGCAGCGCCAAAGCGACAGTCACTTTTGGTTCAACCACGCGTTCGGATTTGAGTGTCTATGCTGAAAGCAAAGGCGCGTTGGTGTTTGATGTGAAAGTCAACGCAAAACCCAGTGCTGTGGTCAATGTGGGCATGTATTGCGGCAGCGATTGCGCAGGTGAAACTCCAGTGACGGAACAATTAAATGCTGCGCCGGTGGGCGAGTGGACCAGCATTAGTATCGCGCTGGAATGTTTTGCGAAAAAACGCGTGAAACTGGATATGGTGCTCGTGCCCTTTATGCTTAGCACTGCCGGTAGCCTGGACGTATCCCTTTACAATGTTCGTATCGAAAAAAATGTCACTGCACCGGGGTGCAGTGAATAAAGTTAATAAATTGCGGCGGAGTTAAAGTTCCGCCGCAATTTATTTTCAAAGAAAGATTCAGGCAAGGATTCAAATAATAACTACAGCTCTTTTTTTAAATTCAATAAATCCCAGGGTTTTACAATAACAATAGAGGTAATTATGAAAAATCACGCGTATGGCTTCAAACCCGCACTATCTTATTCGCTGCTCGGCGCTGTATTGCTTGGCCTGATTGGCTGCGGTGGTTCCGGTGGCGGCAGTAACAATAATTCCAGCGCACAAGCCTCTAGTATGGTGGTGAGTTCAAGCGCTCCAATGAGCTCCAGCAGTGTTGCCAGCTCGGCTGCACCCACCTGGGAATTGGTGTGGAGCGATGAATTTAATGGAACAACAATCGACACCAGCAAATGGGGTTATGAAAAGAATTGTTGGGGTGGCGGTAACAATGAACAGCAGTGCTACACCGATCGTCCGGTCAACTCCTTTGTGGCAGACGGTGCATTAACTATTCTTGCGCAGCGTGAAGATTTTACCGGTTCGGATTCGCCAGAAGGTGAAAGCCCAACGACTAAAACCCTGCCCTACACCTCAGCGCGTTTACGCACAAAAAATATTAAAGAGTGGACCTTTGGTCGTTTTGAAATTCGCGCGAAATTACCTGCAGGGCAAGGTACCTGGCCGGCGATCTGGATGTTGCCTACCAATTCACCTTACGGCACCTGGGCATCCAGCGGCGAAATCGACATTATGGAAGCGGTGAATTTAAAAGTCGTTACCAATGGCAGCGCACCTGAAGCCCACGTACACGGCACCTTGCATTTTGGTCGCAACTGGCCGGGCAATGTAAATTCCGGCGCAGATTATCTGCTTCCGAATAATGCCAACCCCGCCGATGATTTCCACACTTATGCAGTGGAATGGGAAGAAGGTGAAATTCGCTGGTATGTAGATGATGTGCATTTTGCAACACAACGCGAAGCCGGTTGGTACGGCCAGTATGTGCAGGATGGTGTGTTAAAAGATGCTCCCGTCGGCGCGCCTTTTGATCGCTTCTCCAAATTCCATTTGTTGTTGAATTTAGCGGTGGGCGGCAACTGGGCGGGCAATGTAAATAATAAAGGCGTGGATGAATCGGTATTCCCGCAAAAAATGCTGGTGGATTTTGTGCGCGTTTATCAATGCAGTGCATCGCCATCAACAGGTAAAGGTTGTGCAACTATTGGTGCAAATGCCGAAATAGTTGCCGGTCATCAGCGCCCGGTCATTGGCGCGGTGAAATTGCCTGGCCCACCCTTATTCACTATGTTCGATAATGATCTGGCTGGGGGGCTGAGTTTTGATTCCTACAATCCTGATGGCGTAATCAGTCATTCAGAAATTGCAGAAAGCGGGCGCGGCGATGTGTGGAATATTATTAAAACCGGCGCTAATGGCAATGCCTATTTTAAAGTTGCTGGCGACCCAACCGATATGCGTGGTTGGTCGGGCGATAGTGAATTAATTTTTGATTACAAAGTGAATAGCAAAGCCGATGGTGCAAAATTATTGGTAAAGCTCGATAGCGGCTGGCCTGCGGTGAGTGATGTGAGTGTGCCGGTTGCAGATCTTGGTGTGTGGAAAGAATATCGCATTACTCTCGCTGATTTATTGGATAACGGCAATTCATTGGCATCGGGCAAAGCAACTCTGGCATCCATAGTAAACACCTTTGTGGTTGATCCTTCTGCAGCAATGAATGTGTCTTTCGACAATGTACGCATTGAAGGTAAAGCCAGCAGCGGCGTGGATGAATTTGCCAAGCTGCCATTGTTCACACTCTACGACAGCAGTATTGCCTCAGGTTTACAAGTACAAAGTTACAACCCTTCCGGTCATATCACGTCTTCTGAAGTGGATGACGGTGCTCATGGCAAAGTATTTAAAGTGGTAAAAACCGGTGCGGATGGCAACGTATTTTTTAACGTGATCAACGGCCCGGCCAATTTAAATCACTGGTCTGCCAAAGGCGAATTGGTATTCGATTTCAAAGTGAATAGCAAAGCGGCGGATACCAAGTTATTAATTAAAATGGACAGCGGTTGGCCCAACGTCAGTGATGTCACTGTGTCACTGCCTGCCGATGGTGTCTGGACCGAATATCGCATCGGTGTTGCCGATTTAATTGATAACGGCAATTCAGTGTCTTGCTGTCCCGGCATCGCCAAACTCAATGCCATCACCAATCTGTTTGTGGTTGAACCATCCGGGGCAATCGATGTGGTGTTTGATAATGTGCGCTTGGTGGAAAAGCAATAGTTTTAATGCAGAAATGCTGGCGGCTGTAACTGTGAAGTTACAGCCGTTTTTTCTAATAGGTATATCCTGTTGCTTTGATAATATTGTTTTTATGTGGATTATATTTTTTAGTGCTTGATTAAATCGCAACCTAATAATTTTCAAATTTCAGTTGATAACGAAATTTTTCTCAAAATATCTTTCGCAGTAAAGACGGTATTTAAAATTTTCATTCTGCGTTACACCATTCTGAATAGCCTTTATTCGATAGTTTTTTTCTTTTCTACTTTTTCTTTCCGTTTGATGCTGGGGGTGTTAAGGCACTATGCAACATTAATGTGCTGTCCATCACACTTTTGATTTTTGGCGCATAAGTTTTCTATTTTCTGGCTCCGGCAAAAAAACTGATTCAATAGGAGCTTTCCTTGCTCATTAGATGTAAATTTTTTGTGACATTACCTGATAGATTTTTTTAGTGTGAACCTTAAGTTTTTTTCTCAAATCGGTATTAAAGACTAAAGCAGCTTTAACTTATTGGGAAAAATTTAACTGGGGGGTTCAAACATGGTTGCAGTAGTTAGCGGTAATGGTTTGGGGTTGATCAATACATCCAATACCACCTTGGGCGCGGCAGGCCAGGTTGGGCAAGGCCTTTTGGGCCAAGCTGGTGGAGCAGCCATTGTCAACGCAGCTACTGGTAACCTGATTCTCCAATTTGGCGATGAACGCCTTTCGGGCACAGGCCTGGATTTGGCCGCGTTACGGACTTACAACGCACTGGGCGGATTTACGGATGGCGATGGTGATGGTTGGCGCTGGGATGGCGAAGCCTCAGTATTGCTGACGGCGGGTACCTTAAACCAACCCGGTAGTATTGTGAGCCGCACCACCGGTGATGGTCACGTTGCGAGTTATAGCTGGAGTGCTGCTAATAGTCGGTATGAGTCCTTCGAAGGTGCTGGTGCAGTCGATACGCTGACATTCGCATCGACGGAGTGGACCTGGACTGATGGCAGCACCCAAGTTACCGAAAAATATGACAGCACTGGCAAAATCAAGAGTCGTATAGATGCCAGCGGTAACATCATCAGTTTCACCTACAGTGGTAATAAATTAACCAGTATTAAAGATAATGACTCAGGGCAGGAGCTGATCTTTAACTACGACGGCAATGGTCGTGTTTCACGAATTGACACTCGCTCAACCAGCGGTGGTTCTCTACTCCAGCAAGTTCATTATGCCTATGACGCCTATGGCCGTTTAAGTACGGTTAAAGCGGACCTGGACCCTACCAACGGGGTTATTACTGACGTTTACACAACGACCTATACCTACGATGGCACAAGTTTCCGTATTGCGAATATTGGGCAGAGTGATGGGACTTCTACCAGTTATACCTATGATGCTTCATTCCGCATTAAAACTGTGACTGATGCGACAGGCACACAAACATTCAATTACAACCCGGCGAGTGGGAATACATTAGCCAACACAACGGTTACCAATGAGCTGAATCAGGTATGGGTTTACTCCTATGATGCTGCAGGTCAATTGAAGCAGATTCAGACTCCGGCAGTTGATGGTCAGATCATTACTACGCAGTACTCATACGATACCAACGGAAACGTTAGCCAAATCATTGATGGTCGCGGTAATAGTGTTGTCTATCAATATGACAGTCGCGGTAATCGTTTGTTGGAGCGCGATGCCTTAGGTAATACGGTAACCCGGACTTACGATGCTAAAAATCAGGTACTGACAGAGACTCGATATCGCGTGCCGGATAGCGATGGTGATGGGGCGGCTTTACCAAGCGATCCTATGACGACCCGGTATACGTATGACGGTGCCAACCGACTCCGTTTTATCGTCACCCCTGAGGGGCGTGTTACTGAATATCGCTACAACGCGAAGGGAAGTCTGACGGATACTGTTCAGTATGCCAATGCCGTTTACAACACCAGTCCGTCTGGTATTCCTATGGGAATTGCCGAGACTATTAGTGAGAGCCAACTGACTACCTGGGTAGGTACTCAGGACAAAACCAAATTACAACTCACCAAGTATGTGTATGACTATCGCGGAAATCTTTCCGAGAAAACGGGCTATGCCGTTACCGATTCAAGCGGCAATGGCGTACTGGATAGCGCGGCTACAGTAACGCGTTTTATTTATGATGCTCATGGCCAATTGTTGGAAACAATCGCTGTCCGGGGGGCCACTAGAACAGAAGCAACCAAGTTAAGTGTGGTGGTTTACGATGGCCTTGGTCGTCAGGTAAGTGTTACGGATGCCAGTGGATCAAGTACTACTATTTACGATGGTATAAACCGCAAAATCAATATCACAAATAGCGCCACAGGTTTAACTACGTCTCAGGCGTTTGATAGCAAAGGCAGGTTGATCAGCGTCAGTCAAACGGCAACGGGTGAAACTGATCGACAATCAAAATATTATTACGATGCTGCCGGTAACCTGGCGATGGTCGAAGCGGGCGGTAATCGTAGCTACACGTTTTATGATGCAGCGGGGCGCGTTCAATTCAGTGTTAGTGCTACGGGTAAAGTGACCGAGTATAAATACAACAAAAATAATCAGGTTACCCATCAGATCGAGTACAGTCGGTTAGCTAATACAACCACTTGGTTTAATGGTACGGCTGTTACTAAAACTACGTTAATTATTAATGCGTTGGGTACCGGCGATGTGCGTACGGATACCACTAATGATCGCACTATTCAGTTTGAGTACGATAATGCAGGGCGCCTTACAGCCCGGATTGATGCGGCGGGAAACGCCACATACACAGCATACAGCGGTGCTTCTGAAGTTACTCAGGTCCAAAGCGGCAGCAGAATAACCCGTTACTATTACGATCATGATGGTCGTCAGGTCGGCGTATTGGATGCACTGGGGTATTTAACCGAAAACAAGTTTGACCCGGCTGGCCGTTTAGTGCGAACCATTCGCTATTATTCGCGTACCAGTGCTGTTCCATTGAGTCCTCCGACCTGGAGCGGTGTTAGCAATCAGGTACTGGTTGTTGGAATTCCTTTTAGTTACGTAGTGCCTGCTGCGGTGGATCCTAATGGATTAGCGCTTACGTACAGTGTATATGGGCCATTGCCGTCCTGGCTAAGTTTTGATTCGGAGACATTAACCCTCAGCGGTACACCGGCGTCACTAGCTTCCGTAACTATTACATTGCGTGCCACTAACAGTGAAGGGATGACCGTCGACTCAAGTATTGTGCTATCGGGTGTAAGCAATGCCCCGGTTTGGCAGGGATTGGCTGATCAGGCTCAAGCGGTTAACTCGGTTGTAGACTTCGTTTTGCCAGCTGCTACTGATCCTGATGGGCATGCAGTAACTTATGGCATTTCAGGTTTGCCCACAGGGCTGCTGTTTGATGCAGCTAATCGAAGAATTATCGGTACTCTAGGTTCAGCGGGGGTATTTAATGTAACAGCCATTGCTACGGATAGCTTTGGTGTTAGCACCTCCAAATCATTTAAGTTTACTGTTACCAACTCAGCACCCACTTGGGGGGCCCTTGCTGATTGGACCCAAGCAGTTAATTCAGTTGTAGATATTACCTTGCCGGTGGCTACAGATCCGGAAGGGCAGGCGTTGGTTTACAGTCTGACGTCCCTGCCTCCGGGCTTAAACTTTGATCCAGCTACTCGAAAAATTACAGGCATTTTGACTGCACCGGGTGCTTATTTGGTAACTGCAAAAGCAACTGATCCAAACGCAGCGTTCACTAACCGGACCTTTACTTTTAACGTCACTAATAGTGCGCCAGTTTGGCCGGTATTCTCGGTGCCACCGGCGAAAGTGGGAGCTACTTACTCCTATACTGTGCCTGTTGCAACGGATGCGGAAGGTCAGTCAATTACTTACAGCGCGGTAAGTTTACCTGCGGGCTTTACATTTAACGCTACTACACGGGTGCTTACTGGTACTGTAAGTCCTGGCTCGGGGAACCTTCCTGTTACCCTGAAGGCGACTGACGTTAATGGCCTGGCAAGTAACTTGAGTTTCAATATTGCTATTTCGAATGAAGCTCCTATTTATCAAAATGCGAGTTTGGTCAACCAAACGGCCAAGACAGCCCACGGATTTAACTACACCGTACCGGCTAACACGTTTACCGATGCCAATAATGAAACCCTGACTTACTCTGCCTACTGGTTACAAGAGGTTTGGCAATCGAGCGGTAGCGAGGGGGGAGGAGCTTATGTTACCCAAGCTGTGGCCTTACCTTCCTGGTTAAGCTTCAATGCCGGAACCCGTTCCTTCAGTGGTACTCCACCGATTGCCGGCACCTTCAATATTCAGGTGCGAGCGACGGACCCAGCAGGTGTATCGGCGAATGGGCAGTTTACGCTGACTGTAAATAACCAGTCGGCGCCAGTCGCGGGAGCTGCGTTGCCGAATGTCGTATTTACCTATGGCAGTGCAGCTACATTTTCCTTGCCGGTTGGTGCATTCAGTGATGCTGATGGCGATGCCTTAGCCTATACGGCAGTCTGGTCCCAGACTATTCCCCAAGGTACCAATTCTGAAGGTGCACCAATCTATACGACAGTTACTAATCCTTTGCCCTCCGGGTTGACTATAAATGTCTCGACTGGAGCAATAAGCAGCAATGGAAGCGTCCTATCAGGTAATTACACAATCGTGATTACTGCTACCGATCCGTCGGGTACCAATGCGACCAGTAACTTGTCTTTGGTTGTAAATAGAGCCCCGAGTGCTGGTGCTGGTACGATTTCAAACGTTACCGCCAATATCGGTCAGGGTTTTAGCTATTCAATTCCATCGAATTCATTCAGTGATGATCAGGGGCTGACCTAC
>JAGKWY010000232.1 GCA_021151625.1 Gammaproteobacteria bacterium
GAATGCGCGCCTCAACAACGCACTCGTAGCTCAGCTGGATAGAGTACTCGGCTACGAACCGAGCGGTCGGAGGTTCGAATCCTCCCGAGTGCGCCATATTAAAAAGCCTGTCAGTAATGACAGGCTTTTTTCATTTCTGCGGTTAAATTTTCGTTATCAGCCTTCCATTTTTTGACGTCTGCAATTGCGATAAGCCAAAGCTTTGCTATACCAAATCTCAGGCGAGGGATTTTGGGTTGGATGTCGGCCTTGCCGTTTGACCATACAGAAGCAAGCGAGGGTATTGTGGAGCTTAAAAATTTAATCGATAACGCTCAGAAGTTGCCGAATATTCCTAAAGTGGTGCAGGAATTAATCGAAAGCTTCGGCGATGAAAATATCAACAACGAAACCATTGCGAAAAAAATTGGTGCTGACCAGGTATTAACGGCGAAGGTATTGCGCGCTGCAAACTCCGCGCATTACGGCGGTAATCGCAAAGTGGGTTCGGTCAGTGATGCGGTATTTATTCTCGGGTTTAATGCGGTGCGCACGTTGGTATTGGCATCGGGAATGACTGGTGCATTCAAAGCGCCTGAGGGGTTTGATTTACCTGCCTTTTGGCACAACAGTTTTGCGGTGGCAGCGACTTGCAAATGGCTGGCGAAGTTCTCCAAAGATGATGCAGAAACGGCATTTACTTGCGGCATGATCCATAACATAGGCGAGTTGTTGATTCATATTTTGTTGCCGGAGGAATGTAAAGAGATTCAAAAGGTGGTGGATCGCGGTGCACGCAATTCGGATATCGAAAAAAATGTGCTCGGCTTTAATTTTCCGGAGGCAGGTGCCGAGTTGGCGAATCGCTGGAAATTTCCGGATGCGATAGTGGCAGGTATTCGTTATCAGCTTGATCCTCTAGCAGCGCCGGAATTCTCGCGCTTTGCCGCTTTAATCAATATTGCAGATTACATAGTGCATACCCACGAGAAAGGAAATGATGCAGATTTGCTGGCGCATTTCCCCAATGATCTGGCGACCAAGCTGGGCATTAATATGGTGAAGTTGGCAGAAAAAATTGATGAAACTAATGATTTGATGGGTGGTTTTGACGAGCTGATCCATTAATGGTTGGTAACAGTTAACTACAACGACGGTGAGAGTCGAAGGCCCGCAATTATATGCGGGCCTTTTTTATTGCGCAGTTTCTTGCTGTGCAGTTGCACCACAGGCAGCTAGTGCTTCCTGAAAACAGGCATCCAATTCTGGCGGTGTAGTCTTGCGTTTTATCGCTTCAAAAAATACCCCGGCCTGCGGGTACTGGCGGCTTAAGTACATTAGCCACTGTTTCACCCGGTTGCCGCAGTTGCGTTCGCAATAAAGCGGAGTGGTGAGTCGATAATAGTCGTAGAGCATGGTACAGATTTCTGGCCATGTTAGTGGTGCGTAGTCTTCATTATGTAAATGCGCTTTGATTTGTCGAGCCAGGTCTGGACAGGAAAGCAAGCCGCGACCCAGCATTACATCTGCACCGCCGGCCTGTTCGCGACAGCGCAAGTAATCGTCCACCGACCAGATTTCACCATTCGCTACTACGGGAATTTTTAACTCAGCGCGAATATCAGCGATGTAATGCCAGTAGGCGGGTGGTTTGTAACCGTCTGCTTTTGAGCGGGCATGTACGGTAAGCTCATTGGCACCGGCTGCTGCTACCGCGCGGGCGTTATCCATATAGCTGCTGCGATCCTCATAACCCAGGCGGATTTTTGCGGTTACCGGGATTTCCTGCGGTACGGCATCGCGTACAGCTTTAATAATGGAGTAGACGCGATCCGGGGTGCGCAACAAACATGCACCACCTTCGTGGGAGTTTACTGTTTTGGCCGGGCAACCAAAATTCAGGTCTATCGCTTTGGCTCCGTAATTCACTAGCTCGAGTGCGTTGATCGCCATGGGTTCAGGTTTACTGCCGAGTAATTGCACTCGCACCGGCGTGCCATTGGGGGTGTTGCAGCCGCTTTCCAGTTCGGGGGCAAACTTATAAAAGACTTTGTAGGGCAGCTTTTGGTCGGTAACGCGGATAAAC
>JAGKWY010000033.1 GCA_021151625.1 Gammaproteobacteria bacterium
CAGGTGGCTGAAGTGCCTGTATCCGAGCATGAGCGAGCGCTTTGGCATGACCAGCACCTGCGGACCATGAGTGCGGCCAAATCAGTAATATTGCAGGACAGTAAAGGGCGTGTGCAGGTGATTTATGCCGCCGACCGTTTGCTGGATCTGAAAGCCATTAATCGTCAGTTAGGCCGCGAGTTACATGCCGCCAGTCCGGCCGATATCCAGAAATTCTGTACATCCCACAACCTGCAATCCATCCCGGCGCTGCCCAAACTGGCGGGTCTGCTGACTCTGATTGACCGCAGCCTGGTGGAGCGCAACGAACTGTTGGCGGATTCCGGCGATGAAAAGCAGCTGTTGAAGTTCAGCCGCGACGAATTCAAACAGATGATGGATGACGCCACCATCTGCGATATTGCAGTGCCGTTGGAGCCGCTGGAGTTGGATGACAACAGCACCAGCGATACTGACCAGATCCTTGGTGCAGTGCGCAACTTTACCCAATTACGCGTCAAGCAGCGCCTGGAAGAAACACTGGAATTGCCGCCCTTATCTGATACTGCCCAACGTATTATCAAGCTGCGCGTAAACCCTAATGCGGACATTAGTGACCTCGCCCAAATTGTGGAGACAGATCCAAGTCTTGCGGCGCAAGTGGTGAGCTGGGCGGCATCGCCCTACTATTCGGCGCCGGGCAAGATTAAATCCATCCACGACGCTATAGTGCGGGTGTTGGGTTTTGACATGGTGCTCAACCTGGCGCTGGGTTTATCGCTGGGCAAGGCCATGACCATCCCCAAAGACGGCCCGCACGGTGCCCAACCTTACTGGCAGCAAGCGGTCTACATGGCAGCTACTATTGAAGGCTTGGTTACGGCGATTCCGCGCGACCATCGCCCCAGTTTTGGCATGGCCTACCTGTGCGGTCTGCTGCACAACTTTGGCTACCTGATTTTAGGGGAAGTGTTCCCGCCCTATTTCCAAAACTACTGCGAACTGGCTGATGCCAACCCCCATGTGAACCATCAGGCGATTGAGCGCCATCTGTTGGGCGTAACCCGCGAACAGTTGGCCGCGACCTTGATGTCCCTCTGGTCCATGCCGGAAGAGGTGGTATCTGGCCTGCGTCATCAGAATAACCCCGAGTACCAGGGGGAGTATGCGACCTACGCCAAGCTGATTTTTGTGGCCCAACGCCTGTTGCAACAACACAATATTGGCCGTGGCCCCAAACTGGCGATTCCACCCCAGGTATTTGAAGATTTGCATCTGGACCCGGAAAAAGCCTATACCACTGTGGCGAATATTATTGAGTCGAGCGATGACCTGAAACACATTGCCCACGAACTTTCACCTCATCATTAATTGCCATGCTTGTCGCAAAAACCCCTTTTTCAAGGGGTTTTTGTCATTATAGAGTGATCGTTTTCAGGGTTAGCAAGAAACCTTTTTAGAACTAGTGAGAGACTTTTTAGGGCCAGAGAGATTATGAGTGAGTTGTTAAAGGCCGCTGAGGCGGCAGCGATTTTAGTAGCACGTCGTATTGATGGTACCCAAGGTGAACGCTTACCCGAGACCTGCCGCCCGCAGGATCTGGAGCAGGCTCTGGCCATTCAGGCAGCGGTGACCGAGCACTGGTGTGAGCAGATGGACGATAGTATCGGCGGCTGGAAATGCCTGCTGCCACCGGAGAACAAATTGGTGGTTGGTCCCATCTACACCCGCACCATAGATTCAGTTCCCCCGGTCAGCCTCTGGCCCAAACCCGGCCAGGCGAATATCGCTCGCATTGAACCGGAGCTGGCGTTTTTCTTTGGTCAGGATTTGCCTGCGCGCGCCGAACCCTATACCGCAGCGGAGGTGGATGCGGCTATTGCCCGCACCCATATGGCGCTGGAGCTGATCAATGGCCGCTACACCGACCCGACCCAATGCGAGTTTCCCGAAATGCTGGCCGATGGCCTGGTGAATCAGGGGTTGTTTATTGGCCCGCAAGTGGATTCTGCCAGTGCCGCCGCCGCGAGCAGTTTTACCATCACGTTCAAATGTGCCAATGGTGAGGTGATTGAGCGCCAGGGCCAGCATCCCAATATTCATCCGCGTGCGCCGCTTTATTGGTTGGCGGAGTTCCTGCGCAGTCGCGGTCAGGGCATTGTGGCCGGGCAGGCGGTGATCACTGGTTCTTACGCTGGGGTGATTGAGGTGCCGATGAATACCGATATCCAGCTCGATTACGCTGGTCTGGGTAGCATGCAGGTGAGTTTTACCGCCCGAACGGCGGTTTGATCAGGAGTCTTGTATGAGCCAGGAAACCCCGTTTTATTCCTGTGAAATCCCGGTGCGCTGGGGCGATATGGACGCCTATGGCCACGTGAATAACACTCTTTACTTTCGCTATTTTGAAGAGGCCCGCTTTCAGTGGATGCTGGAAAAAGGCCTGCCGCTCAAAAGCGATACCCATCCGGTAGTAGTTACTATTGGCTGCACCTTTTTGCGCCCGATTTTTCACCCCGAAACCCTACGTATCAATGTGTTCCTGAGTGAACCGGGGCGCTCCAGCTTTATGGTCAAGTACAAGGTGTACACCCTGTCGCAACCGGATACGCCGGCAGCGGAAGGCTACTCCAAGGTGGTTTGGGTCAGCTCGGCAGATGGCAAGTCTGTACCCCTGCCGGATCTGGTGCGCGCGTGGTTTCCAGCGGCCTGATCCCGGCCTGGCTGGTTGCGGGCGGCTGGGGATTTATCGCCGCCAGCGCGCTGTTAATAGGCGCGCTACTTGGCTGGTTTATCCGATTTTCGCCCAAAGTCATCGCCCATGTGATGGCCTTTGGCAGTGGTATTCTGGTGGCGGCCCTGAGTTTTGAACTGGTAGAGGAGGCCCAGGCAGAGGCGAGCCTGTTGTGGGTGGCCGGCGGCTTTATGCTGGGGGCTCTGGTCTTCTCATTGATCAACCATCGCCTGACCAGTCCGGGTGTCAAGCATCGCAAACGTTCCCAAGGCCAACAACCGGCTGCTGAAAATACTGGTTTGGCAATTGCGGCTGGCACCCTGCTCGACGGTATTCCCGAATCCATGGCCATAGGTCTATTGGTTGCAAGCGGCGGCAAGTTGAGTATTGCGACTGTGGCGGCAATTTTTATCTCCAACATTCCTGAAGCCCTGTCCAGTACCGCTGGTATGCGTCGCGCCGGTCGCAATGGCTGGTTTATGGTGCGGCTATGGGGTGGCATAGCGCTTTTATCCGGGGTGTTTGCGGTAGTGGGCGCGGTGTTTTTTGGTGCGGCGCCACCGCATGTGAAGGCGCTGATTACCTGCATAGCGGCGGGCGGTATTTTCGCCATGGTGGTGGAGACCATGATCCCCGAGGCCTTTGCCGAAACCCACGAACTTTCTGGCCTGATGGCGGCTCTGGGGTTTGTCGCTGCACTGGCGCTGCAAATGCTGGAGGCTTAAGCCAAATTGTTGGGAGTCGAAGTAGCTCAGTGCTTGTCCCGCGCTGTCATCAAACGGTAATCTCGCTGGTTGAAAAAGGTGGCCTGTAAATCTTCATCTCTGCTTTGATCATACCGTTGATAGCAACCAAGGAAACTCCATGCGTTTAACCCGTCGTCACTTTCTTAAAAATGCCAGCGCTGCCGCCATTGCTCTGGGAGGCTTGCGCAGCTTGCAATTACAGGCGCAGGTCTATGCCCAGGATCCGCTCTATGGTATCGACAAAGTGGGGCAGCTACTGGCGGATCCGGCAGGAATCCTCAACTTGCCGCGCGACTTCAGCTACAGGGTTATTGCTCGCACCGGCGACTTGATGAGTGATGGCCTGCGCATGCCCAGCGCTCCTGATGGCATGGCGGCCTTTCCGCTACCGGGCGATGCCAGCAAATGTATTTTGGTACGCAATCACGAGCTGGCCTCAGTGGGTGAAGAGACCAGTGCCTTTCTCGGTCAGTCAAAACTGGCCAAGCAGACCAAAGGTACTGCCTATGATTTTTACAAGGGGCTGCCGGTTAACGGTGGTACTACCAGTCTGGTTTACAGCCATCGCAGCCAGCAAATAGAGCGCAGTCACCTGAGCCTGGCGGGCACGGCGCGTAATTGCAGTGGTGGCGCTACCCCTTGGGGCAGTTGGCTCACCTGCGAGGAAACCCTGGTCGGTAAACAGCATGGCTATGGTCGTGAACACGGCTACATTTTTGAAGTTCCTTCCAGCGCCAGAGGTCTGGTTGAAGCAATCCCACTCAAGGATATGGGCCGCTTTATGCACGAGGCGGCGGCAGTGGACAGCACCACCGGTATTGTCTATCTCTCGGAAGATGACGCTAAAGGGCTGTTTTATCGCTTTATTCCCAGCGCGCCCGGCGAGCTGGTGCAAGGCGGGCGTCTGCAGGCTTTGGCGATTCGTGGCTGGCCCGGTGCCAATACTCGCAATTGGCGGGAAGATGAGGGTAAAAAGGGGGCGCAGCAAGTGGCTTTGCGCCAGCGTTTTAGTTGTGAATGGATCGATTTGGATGAGGTGACTGCACCCCAAGGGGATTTAAACCTTCGTGGCCACGCTCAGGGCGCGGCGATTTTTGCGCGCGGTGAAGGCCTGGCGTTTGCAATACGTCCAGATAAAACCCGCGAAATCCTTCTGGCAGCCACCGGTGGCGGCCCGCTGCAAATTGGCCAGGTATGGCGCTATCAACCCAGCCCTTATGAGGGCACTGCGCGTGAAGTGGAACAGCCGGGGGTATTGGAGCTGCTCTACGAAACTCATAACCGGGCGATTCTGGAATCTTGCGACAACCTGGCGATTGCGCCCTGGGGAGATTTGATTATCTGTGAAGACAGCTATTCGGATTTGCCCGATACCGTGAACTACCTGCGCGGTCTGACCCCGGACGGCAAGATTTATACTTTGGCGATGAATGCCCATCCTGATAAAGGCGAGTTCTGCGGCGCCTGCTTCTCGCCCAACGGTACTACCTTGTTTGTGAATATCCAGCGACCGGGAATGACCCTTGCCATCACTGGTCCCTGGTCCCGACTGCGCAACCAGGCGCAAGGTGTTGCCATTCTTTAAAGGGCAGGAAGTGGTTGTTTTTTTTAGGATAAAAGAGTTGCGAGCGACTAGGCGCTCGCTGTCTGTAATTCTTGCCAGGCGACAGTATCGCTGTGGTGGAGCAGGCGCATCACACCCTGGTGATCTTCCACCAGGGCGGTGCAGTTTTCGATCCAGTCACCGCAGTTGGCGTAGCGCAACGCACCTTCTTCACGCAGTGCCGGGTAGTGGATATGGCCGCAGACTACACCGTCATAACCGCGCCGCTTGGCTTCACCCAGTGCTTCCCGTTCGTAGGTCTCAATCGCCGCTTTGGCGCCCTTGATATTGCTTTTAATCAGCCCCGCCAGCGAAAAATAAGGGCGGCCGACCAGCTTGCGCAGCCTATCTGACCAGCGGTTGATAAACAGCAGCAGCTCGTAGCCGTGGTCGCCAATCACTCGCGTCAACCAGCTGTGATTGATGTAGGCGTCCATAGCATCGCCGTGCATGATCAGTAGACGTTTACCATCAGCGGTGATGTACTCATGTTCATGGGCGATTTCAATCGGGCCAAATAGCTGGCCGCTAAAATGGCGGATGGGGTCATCGTGGTTGCCGGGTACGTAAACGACACGTACCCCTTGAGCGGCCAGTTCGTAGAACTTCAGCATCACTTGGTAATGCTTTTTGGGCCAGCAGAAGCGGCGCTGCAGCGACCATAAATCCACTATATCGCCCACCAGATAGAGGGTGTCGCAGTGGATTTTATTGAGAAAGTCGAGCAGATAATCGGCTTTGCAATCGCGGAATCCCAAGTGGATATCAGAAATCCACACAGTGCGCGCATTGATCAGGTAGCTGGTAGGGCGAGGTTGCGACTCTAGCGTCTGCGCAGCCTCAAGTAGGGAAGCGGCCAGTGGGTGAACGGAGGAATTCATAGTGCGTTTCCGTGGCTGTTTCACCCAAGTTTGGGCTGAATCTGTGACGAAAACGCAACATTTTGATGAATCTTGAATGACAGCCCTAGTGGCTGTTGCCAAGGGCCTGCTGGTTAAGCTCCTGCTGGTCTTTGGCTCCTTGCGTTAGCCAGTCCAGCACAGCCTGGCGACTTTCCAGCATTTCCTGATAGGTTTGCAATACCACCGGATTAGGGTTGGGCTGCTGATTAAGTAGCGCTATGCGCGACAGCAGAAAACTAATGTCCGCCTGAACTTTTTCAGCCACTTCAGTGCTGTTAAATGCCTCGGTACCTATATTAAGTATTGTCATGGGGTGACCTATCCTTGCTGATTTCGCCGCCAATGACAAGACTATGGCTGGTCCGGCAGGACTGTCCCACCAGTAAGATGCACCAAGCCCGGCGATTACCGCCAGAGCACCCAATACACTGGCAATTATCGCCATCTGCTCGGGCGTGTGGGTGAGTCGGCGGCTGGCAGCGGCCGGGATAATCAGCAGAGCCGTAATCAAAAGTACACCTACTACTTTCATGGCTATCGCTATTACTAACGCCATCAGCAACATCAGTGCGGTGCGCACCCGTCCTACCGGTACGCCTTCAACCTGCGCCAGCTCTTCATGGACAGTGATGGCGAGCAGTGGTCGCCAGAGCCAGACGAGTGCGCCCAGCACCCCAAGGCTGATAACCCAGATTCCGATTACATCGCTGCTGCTGACCGCCAGGATATCGCCAAACAAATAGGCCAGCAGATCGATACGATTTTCGCTAAATACACTCACGCATACCAGCCCCAGTGCGAGGGTGGAGTGGGACAAAATCCCCAACAATGTATCTGTGGCGAGGAAACGGTTGTGTTGTAGGCCCACCAGAATCAACGCCAATAACAGGCACCCCAAAGCGATAGCCAGATTGAGGTTTATATCCAACAACAGGCCGAAGGTCACCCCTAGCAGGGCAGAGTGGGCGAGGGTATCGCCGAAATAGGCCATGCGACGCCAGACAGCAAAGGCGCCAAGAGGGCCGGCGACCAGGGCGACCGCGAGGCCGGCGAGCAGGGCGAGGAGCAGGAAATCAATCATGGTGGTGATGCTCGCAATTATTGTTGCGGTCTCCGCCACAGCCCGGACCATGGCGATGGACAAATTTTCCCTTGCCGCTCTCAATCACATTGCCGTGGGCATCGTGCTGGTGATCGTGATGATGGGTGTAAATCGCCACTTGCGGGGCGCCGATGCTGCCAGTGATCTCGCCGAACAGGGCGAGGTAGGCGGGGTCGTTGGTGACTTGTTCCGGGTGGCCGTGGCAGCAGACGTGCTGGTTGAGGCAGATCACTGTGTCGGTAGTTGCCATCACCAGATGCAGGTCGTGGGATACCAGCAACACCCCACAGTGGCGACGGTTGCGAATCTCATTGATCAGCGCATAAAGCGCTGACTGGCCGGTAACATCCACACCCTGTACCGGCTCATCCAGCACCAGCAACTGCGGGTCGCGCAGCAGGGCGCGGGCGAGTAAAACCCGCTGGGTTTCACCGCCAGAGAGGGATTGCATAGGCTGGTTGATGAGCGCGGTTATGCCGGTGAGCTGCAGTATTTCATCCAGTGCCACGCGCGGCTTGCCGCCCAGAGCCAGAAAACGGGCCACGGTCAGCGGCAGGCTGGCATCGATATGGAGTTTTTGCGGCATATAGCCGATGCGCAAATCCGGTGCCTTCTCAATGCTACCTTCATCTACCTTGATCAATCCCAGGACAGCACGCACCAGAGTAGTTTTGCCGGCGCCATTGGGGCCAATCAGGGTCACAATCTTGCCGGCTTCCAGGGTCAGGTCCGCCTGTTGCAATATCTGGCGGCCATTGCGCGCCACACCCAGGGCGCGCGCGCGAATCAGCACTTCACTCATGCAGCGGCTCCCGCGCAATTGGCGCAGAGGCCAGACACTTCCAGCGCCTGAGTTTCCACGGTGAAGCCAGCTTCGCCCGCCACCTGCAATATTTGTTGGCTCAGTTTGGGTTCATCCAGTTCTATGGCGATGTTGCAGGCGCGACAAATCAGGAAATAACTTTGGTGCCGGGTGCCGGGCGAAGGGCAGCCAATAAAGGCGTTAAGCACATTGATACGATGGATCAGACCCTGTTCCAGCAAAAAGTCCAGCGCGCGATACACAGTGGGTGGCGCCACCCGGCGGGTACTGGCTTTGGCGAGCATTTCCATCAACGTATAGGCACCCAGTGGTTTGTGGTTTTGCCAGATCAGCTCCAACACCTGCAAGCGCAAATCAGTCAAGCGTACGCCACGGCTGAGACACAGGTTGCGCGCCGCCTCCAGTGCATCGTGAATGCAGTGGTTGTGATCGTGATGGCTACAAGCGATGGGGGTGTGTTCCATAGGGCATCCAGTCAATCGCAAAGGTGAGTAAACATCAGATATGTTACGCTATAACCTATTTTCAGGCATGCTTTTCCGCGCTGCTTCTATTTTTGCTGGTGGATGTATTTATGATTCGTGCAAGTGTGATTGGTTTGATCCTTGTGCTGGGGCAGGCGCTCGCTCTAACGGCGCAAGCAAAGCCGCAACTGCTGGCCAGTATCAAACCTCTGGCGCTAATCGCCCAGGAGGTGGCGGGCGACAGGGCACAAGTAGATGCACTGCTACCAGTTACCGCATCGCCTCACGATTACCCGCTGAAAATGTCGGATCATCGCCGTTTGCGTGCAGCCGATCTGGTAATTTGGGTGGGGCCTGAGCTGGAAAGCTTTCTGGCGCGCTCACTGGCGAATATCCCCGCGGAAAAACAGCTGGCTGCTTATGTACTGACTGATCTCTATTGGCCGGAAGATCAGGCTGGTGACGGCCATCATCATGCCAATCACCAACACCTCAACGGCGACCCTCACTTGTGGCTGGATCCGCGCAATGCCGGGGTGATTGCGCTGGCGTTGGCGCAAAAGCTGGCACAGTTGGATCCGGCAGGGGCGCAAACCTATCAAACCAATGCAGCGCATTTTGTGTCGTCGGTAGAACAGCTGGACCAGCAGCTAAATCGGCAGTTGGCGCCGGTAAAAACGCGTGGTTTTGCGGTTTATCACGAGGGTTATAGTCATTTTGTCGGCCGCTATGGTCTGCATCAGGTGGGTTATGTCACCTACACGCCCGAGCGTCGTGCGGGCGCAAAACATTTGAAAGAGTTGCAAGATGTACTGAAAAAGGAAGGCAAATGTCTATTTGTGGAACCCTATTATCAAACTGATTCCATGAATGCGATGGTGCAATCGTTGGGATTAAAACTGGGAATGCTGGATCCTATTGGTGGGCAACAGGTATCCAGCTACAGGGAACTACTCGAAAATCTGGGCAGCAGTTTTCTAACCTGCCTTGCGGATGTTGCCCATTAAGCTGGTAAACGGTTGGCGCATCTTCACGTTGCGTGCCTCCAACATATCCAATTGCCGTTTATTCAGTTCTATCACAAAGGCATCATAGTACTGGCGTATGTCCCTATCACTGGATGCTCCCGATTCTTTCAGGAGCGACAACATACCTTCCTGGGTAGCCATGCGATGGCGCACCCCGGTTTTGTGATAGACACAGCTCGCTAATTGTTGCATACGGAATATTGCCGTTTGGGAAAAGATCAAGGTGTCCATGACAGCCTCCAGTTTGTTAAAAACAGGGTCAACACCAACAACCCGGACTAAAAAGCAACAAGGCGCTCACTCTCCAGACAAGGCCACACACCAAAAGAGGCTGCGAAAAATCCCGTCTACAATTCGAGTCTAGGTTAGAAAATAATCAGCGCGAGGGGCTTACGCGCCAGATGAACAGCAAATTACAAATTTGTGATACGCACAAAAAAAGAGCCCCGCCGCGATATAACAGAAAGCTATATGGTCGTCAGCAGGGCTAATACACGAGGAGAAAATAAGGGAGATAGTCCAATAAAAACAAAAGCTTAAAGAAGCTTGCTGCGCCAGAGACCAGCTGGCGCAGTTATCACTTAACGCTCAAAAGTCTGGGCCAGTTTGGCTTCCAGTTGCTCGTCGAGTTTGGCACCGGCCTTCTCTGTCAGAGCATCAATCTTTTGATCCAGTTCTTCAGCAATACGCGCTTCCGCGTCCTCCTGAGTTTCTACCCAGGCAGTCTTAACGCCAATGTCGGCAGCAGCCAGGGCCAGAGCTTGATCTTTAGCTTCATCGGCGTAAGCGCCAGTTGCAGCCAGTAAAGTAACTAATAAGAGAGCAGTCTTTTTCATCGTGGGGTTCCTCCATTCGATGGTTTACAAATCCAGTTGCCTTGTGAGCAACCTTTCTGTTTGTTGCTAAAGGGTTTAGGTTCACCAGTAACGCCACATTCCGCCAACAGTCAGAATGAGTGTTACCTGCCTTGTGTAAAGGGGGATGGTAAATCTCGTGGTTGGGCCATTGGTGGTATCCTTCTGCCCATTCAAAACCTTGCTAAGACCCCTATTCCTATGAATCAACCACAGAATTCAGCACCACTGGTGCTAGTCGATGGCTCTTCCTATCTCTATCGCGCTTACCACGCATTGCCGCCGCTCACTAATTCCAAAGGCCAGCCTACCGGTGCGGTAAAAGGTGTGGTCAATATGATGCGCCGCCTGCGCAAGGACTATCCCGCGAGTCAGATAGCAGTAGTGTTTGATGCGAAAGGCAAAACCTTCCGCGATGAGATGTATGCCGACTACAAAGCCAATCGCCCGCCCATGCCCGATGACTTGCGCCCGCAAGTGCAGCCCATTCACGACATAGTACAAGCCATGGGGTTGCCGCTATTTGTGATTGAAGGTGTGGAGGCGGACGATGTCATTGGTACGCTCGCACGTCAGGCAACCGAGCAGCAAATGCCAGTGGTTATTTCCACTGGCGACAAGGACATGGCGCAGCTGGTGAACGAACATGTGACCTTGGTTAACACCATGACAGACACAGTGCTGGATATTCCCGGCGTGAATTCCAAATACGGTTTTGGTCCGGAATTAATGATCGATTACCTCGCACTCATGGGCGACAAGGTTGATAACATTCCCGGCGTACCAGGTGTAGGCGAAAAAACCGCGCAGGGATTAATTCAGGGCGCAGGCGGTTTGGATGCAATCTATGCGGATTTGGAAAAAATTCGCACGCTCTCATTTCGCGGCGCGAAAACTATGCCGGAAAAGTTAATCGAGCATCGCGAGATGGCGTATTTATCTTATCGGTTGGCAACCATTAAAACCGATGTGGAATTGCCCTTTGGTCCCGCTGAAATTATTTGTCAGCCTGCTGATAACTCGCGCTTGCAAGAATTATTTGAAGATCTGGAATTTAAAAGTTGGGTAACTGAATTAAGTAAGGCAGCAGCGGGTATTACTCCGGCTGTTGCAAGCGCGATTACAGCAACAGAGGCAATAACAGTCGAAGAAAATATAGCACCGCCAGTTATCGCCGTTGAAAAACATTACGACATAATTACCGACAAAAATATATTTGCCAATTGGTTGGCGCGTTTACAACAGGCCAGCGCGTTTTCGTTTGATACGGAAACCACTGCGCTGGAAATTATGGACGCAAAAATTGTTGGTTTAAGTTTTGCCATTGAAGCGGGTATTGCCGCATATATTCCCTGCGGGCACGACTACATGGGGGCACCGGAACAATTGCCGCTGGAGTGGGTGCTCGAACAATTAAAACCAATTTTGGAAGATGAGAAAAAGATAAAAATTGGCCAGAATTTAAAATACGATCGCAGTGTGCTGCTCAATTACGGTATTGAATTGCGCGGCATTGAATTCGATACCATGCTTGAATCCTATGTGTGGAATTCCATCGGTAGTCGCCACAACATGGATGACCTTGCGCAAAATTATCTCGACTACAAAACCGTTACCTTTGAAGAAATTGCCGGCAAGGGTGCCAAGCAACTCAGCTTTAACCAATTGAAAATTGAAGATGCTGGCCATTATGCGGCGGAAGATGCCGATATCACTCTGCGACTGCACCAATATTTCTGGCCGCAGCTGGAAAAAGTGGCCAGTCTGAAATCAGTATTTCAGACTATTGAAATGCCGCTGTTGCCAGTGTTGTCGCATATTGAGCGCAACGGCGCTTTGGTGGATGCAAAACTATTGGGGCAACATAGCGTGGAATTGGGGGAGCGCTTAACCCAACTGGAGCGTAAAGCCTATGAAATTGCCGGGCAGGAATTTAATTTAAGTTCGCCCAAACAGTTGGGTGTAATTTTATTTGAGCAGCAAAAGTTACCCATTATAAAAAAAACACCAACAGGAACGCCATCGACAGCGGAAGAAGTATTGCAAGAGCTTGCGCTCGATTATCCGCTGCCAAAAGTGTTGATGGAATATCGAGGCCTGGCGAAATTAAAATCGACTTACACCGATAAATTGCCGTTGGAGATTAACAAGCGCACTGGTCGTATCCATACCAGCTATCATCAGGCGGTAGCGGCAACGGGGCGTTTGTCATCACAAGATCCCAACTTGCAAAATATTCCGATCAAAACTGAAGAAGGGCGCCGTATTCGTCAGGCATTTATTGCTCCTGCGGGTTATAAATTGGTTGCTGCTGACTACTCGCAAATTGAATTGCGCATTATGGCGCACTTGTCTGATGACGCCGGTTTGTTAAGCGCATTTGAAAAAGGCCTGGATGTACATCGCGCAACCGCAGCAGAAGTTTTTGGTGTGGGGCTGGATGCGGTGACCCATGAAATGCGTCGCAGTGCAAAGGCGATTAACTTTGGTTTGATCTACGGCATGTCTGCCTTTGGCCTCGCCAAACAATTACATGTGGGGCGCAACGAAGCGCAGCAGTATATTGATCGTTATTTTGAGCGCTACCCGGGTGTGCAGCGCTATATGAATAATATCCGCTCACTCGCTCATGAGCAGGGCTATGTGGAAACGATTTTTGGTCGCCGTTTATATTTGCCAGATATCAATGCCAAAAATAAAAATTTCCAGATGGCTGCCGAGCGCACGGCAATTAATGCCCCTATGCAAGGCACAGCTGCTGATATCATCAAAACTGCCATGATTAAAGTGCAGGCGTGGCTGGATGAAACCAAGCTTGATGCAAAAATTATTATGCAGGTGCACGACGAACTTGTTTTGGAAGTAGCCGAAGCGCAATTGGATCTGGTGCGTGCAGGGTTAATCGAGCGCATGTCCGCTGCGGCCAACCTAAAGGTCCCGTTACTGGTGGAAGCCGGTGTAGGAAATAATTGGGACGAGGCGCACTAAACCTGTTGCTATGCTTACAAGGAGGTAATGCCCCGGTAAAAAATCTGAGTAGGAGAGGGAGTTGTTGTTAATGCGAAAAATAATAAGCTTGTGTTTAATGCAGCTATTGCTGCTTGTCGCAGCTGGCGTGCACGCTGAACTCGTAGTCAGCCATCGCTCCCCTTATGCGCCCGGTGATACCCATCATGAATACAGCACCGCGCTCTTGCAACTTGCGCTGGAAAAAACGCGTGCTGACTATGGCGATTTTCGCCTTAACCCCATTCCACCACGCAATTACGCTCGCGCGCTCAAGGCGCTGGTGGATGATTCCTATCCCAATTTGGTCATTGAAACCAGTTATGAGCAGTCGCTAGCGCGCAACGGCAAGTTGACCTTTATTAATTTTCCCGTGGATTTGGGTGTGCTTGGCTACCGTGTTTGCTTTATGAGTCCCAAACTCAAAGCGGCCGGGCTGAATGTTAAAACCTTAAGGGATCTATTGCCCTATACCTTTGCCCATGGTGTGGGTTGGGCCGATACCACCATCTTTCGCCACAATGGCCTCAAGGTGCGTGAGATAGATAATTATGACGCGATTTTTTTAATGGTGATTGGCGGACGAGTCGATTTTTTTTGCCGGGGCGGTAATGAGGTGCTGGGTGAAATGGAGCAATTCAGCCAGCTTGATAATCTAATGATCGATGATCAATTTATGTTGGTCTATCCGCTACCCAGATTCTTTTACTTTAATGCCAGGAGCAAAGTGGCGCAGGAACGGATCGAGGAAGGGTTAAAGCGTGCCTATAGCGATGGATCGCTGCAATCCCTGTGGAAGAGTTATTACCAAGCTAGTCTGGATTATGTGAAGTTGAAAGGGCGTACTGTTATCCGTATGAAAAACCCCCTGGTGCAGGATTTGGAGGTTTTTCCGGTAATGGATTTTATGGATTTACTGGACCAAAAAGTGCCACAAACACAAGCAGCACCCTCATCCAAAACAAAATAATGCGCAATTTAATACAAATATATTTTATTAAGTGTTTGATTTATAAGAAAATTAATAATTAACAAAAAATTGTGCAACTTTTTTTGTAAAAAGATTGAACTTAATAGAAAGGGGGCGGGTCTCAGTAATGTGTGTTTTACGATCATGAGCTAACTCCTCCCCTAATGGCGCTTAAGCCAGCTGAGCGAAGTTTTTAGATGCTAAGCAAACCCCGGATCTTCCGGGGTTTTTTTTGCCCGAAATTTCTGCCTGCACGCTGAATTGTGCAAAAACTGTTGCAGTTACAAAGCTTTACGTTTTGGCCAGAACTTTTCCGGGATTGCCTTGGTCTGAGGTTACAGTTGATTAACGCTGACCTGTTGGAAAATAGCGCTCAGCCTGGTTGTCCTGCTTGTTTTTTTGTCTTGTCCTTGGTCGTCTGACCTAAGCCCATCTGGCATCACCCCAAGGGTGCCAGTTTTTATCCGATGATTTACCCAAATCATCGGATTTTTTTTCGAGCATGGTGGTATCAAACTCCTGCAGCGGATGGCGTATATCCATCAACAGCACCAGGCCCTTAAGACTTTGGCGTTTTTGCAAGTATTCGGATAGATCGCGCTGCCATTTCTCTTTTTGCTCGCGCGATACCTTGGCGTAACCGTAGCCGGGCAGGTCAACCAGGCGCTGGGTGTCGCTCAGGTTGAAGAAGTTAATCAGTTGGGTGCGTCCCGGGGTCTTACTGGTGCGCGCCAGTTTCTGGTTGGTCAAGGCATTGATAGCGCTGGATTTACCCGCGTTGGAGCGGCCGGCAAAGGCCACTTCATGGCCTACTTCGGGTGGGCACTCGCGGATACTGGGGGCGCTCTTGGTAAAATAAGCCTTGGTAAATACGATCTCGGTCAAGATAATAACCCTTCAAAATAGTGTGTTATTACCGCGTTGGTAATATAATGCCGCCGCTTTTACCGGAAGCAGCAGTCTGTGGTGCTTGCCATGGCGCTGACGGCAACAGCATGGTTGGAACCTTTCCTAAATTGGCTGGCTTGGGCGAAAGATACCTGTTGAAGCAAATGTCAGATATCCAGGCATGGGATCTGGAAACTGATGCGGCCAAGAAAGAAGTGACTGGTCGTAAAGTCGCCGAAATGACTGGCTTGCTCGCCAAAATGACCAAACAGGATTTGGAAGATCTGGCTGCACACTTTGCTGCACAGACTACCCAATTGTCTGGCTCCAAGAAAATCGAAGTGCAGGTTAACTCGGGTATCAAAGTAGATGGCCTTGAATTGGGTGAGCGCACCTACCGCGCTGGCAACCCCACTACCGGTGTTCCTGCTTGTACCGGCTGTCACGCGCCAGATGGCAAGGGCAATATCCCGGCCGGCTTCCCGCGCTTGAGCGGTCAACATCCTGAGTACATTGAGAAACAACTGCGTGCATTCCGCGCCGGTGACCGCAAGAATGACGGCGATCAATTCATCATGCGCTCTGTTGCCGACAAGATGAGCGACGCTGAAATTATTGCACTGGCCAACTACATAGCTGGCTTGAACTAAGCAACAACCGCTTGCAGGGCGATAAAAAGGGCGACTTCGGTCGCCTTTTTTGTGTCTGCTCTTTACAGATGGAGGCAGGCGCTGGAAAATCCGGGCCACGCGGGGAACTTGCCGGGCGCGAATGTGACTAATCAGGCAGAATTCCCCTGACACTTACACCATTAACATTACACAATAAAAGATTGAGGAGCGTTTATGCGTATTTTGGTTGCCCTGCTGGGTCTGGTTTTCTCCCTGAGTGCCTGCGCCCAGGAAAAGGCGGGTGAATATTTGGAAGGCCAGCACTATGTGGTGTTGGAAACCCCGGTGCGCACCGCCGACCCCAGCAAGATTGAAGTGGCCGAAGTATTCGCCTACTCCTGCCCACATTGCTTCCATTTCGAACCGTTGTTGCAAGCTTGGGAAAAGAAAATGCCAGCCGATGTATATCTGGTGCAAACCCACGCTATGTGGAATCCGAGCATGGAGCCATTGATTCGCGGTTACTACACCTCCTTAACCCTGAAAGTGAAAGAGCAAACCCATATGGCAGTGTTTAACGCCCTGCATATGGAGCACAAAAACTTTTCTACTGCTGAGGAATGGGCTGATTTCTTTGCTACCTATGGTGTAGACAAGGCTAAGGCTATTAGCACCTACAACTCCTTTGGTGTAACCAGCCAGATTAAACAAGCTGAAGCGCGCGCGCGCGGCTACAAGGTGACTGGTACTCCTGAATTGGTAGTGAATGGCAAATATCGCATCAGTTCCCGCGCGACCGGTGGTCATGAAGAAATGCTGAAAGTGGCAGATTTCCTGGTCGCCAAAGAGCGCGCTGCGAAAAAATAATTTCCGCATCCGAGCTGCTTTTTCCAAAGCCCGCATCTGCATAAGGTGCGGGCTTTGTTTTTTCCAGTGTTTTTATAGCCGCCAGCCATAGACGCCCGGTTCCCTGTCTATACTCAGTCTTACCTTTACAGCGAGCCAGCGGGTGTGCAAACAGTTTATGACGGTCAATTCAGGCGATAAAAATAACTGGCGGGAGAAATATCTGGGTGCTCTGGATGAGCAGGAGCAGTTGGAGAAAAAGTCTGCCCGGCAGCAGGAGTTATTGCGCAGTGCATTAGTGCGTGTGAGTCTGGCGGCCGATGGTCAGGACGAAGCACTGGATAACATTTTGCTGCGCCTGCGCGAAAATTTGCGCGGCGAGTTTAGCTCTGCCGCTATAGGAAAAACCCTGGAGCAAGTGGAAAAAGCTGCCCTGGCATTTGAATCCCAGCGCGATCAGGCCGGGCAGGAAGTGCGCTCGGCACTGGCTGAGTTAGCCAAAGCCCTGCAGTCGCTCAAGCTACCCAAGGGCACCGCCAAAGAACTGGATAATTATTTAAGCCAACTGCCAGAACGTAGTAAAAAAATCCGTTTGTATCCCGCTTTACTGCAAGAGCTGGCGCGTATTCAACAGCAGGCGCTGGCAGACATTGAGCAGCCAAAAACCGGCTTCCTGGGAAAGCTGTTGGGATCTAAAACGGGCGATACTGGCAAAGCGGTTGAGTCGCCAGTTGAAGATGATTACATCGACAGCCTGCCCTTGCCGGATGAGGTTGCGGCAGCTGTCGCGGTAGCGTCGGTGCCACCAGTTGAAGCCCCTGTTGCCAGTGTTGCACCACAGCGGGAAGACAAGAATGCCGCCCTGGCCGCGCAAATTGCCGGCGTTCTTAAGGACTTTCTCTGCAGCCTGGAAAATGAAGCGGCCATTAAAACCCGTGTCAGTCGGATTAGCGCCAAGCTTGCCGAAGGCATGGCCCCCGAGCTGCTGGTTCCCACGCTGGAAACTATCCGCGACCTGGTGATGGAGGCCTATCTGGCCGACAACCAGGCCTTTGCCAGCTACCTCAAAAACGTCAATCAGGAGCTTGCGGAAATTTATGCGGTACTGGGCGGTGCAGTTAAGCATTCGCAAAATGAGCGCGAAGTCTCGCGTAAATTGCAGGATGACATGATGCGCGAAATGGGCGAGCTGGAATCTTCAGCGGCCAGTGCAACTGACCTCAACCAATTAAAAGATCGGGTGAAATCGCAGTTGGGCAATATCCGTCAGGCGCTGGATACTTACCAGCATGGCGATCAAACCCAGCAGCTGGCCATGCAGTTGGAAACCCTGGGTGCCAAAATCAAAACCATGGAAGTGGAAGCCGAAAAAAATCGCACTACACTGGAAAAGCATCGACAAAAAGCCTTGCAAGACCCACTCACCGAATTACCCAATCGCGAAGCTTACAACGAGCGTGCCACGGCCGAAGTACAACGTTGGCAGCGCTATGGGCGCCCTTTGAGTGTGGCCATTTTTGATATAGACCATTTCAAACGTATTAACGATACCTTTGGTCATCAGGCGGGCGATCGGGTAATCAAAGTGATTGGTCGCTCCATCGCTAAACGTTTGCGCGAAGTGGATTTCTTTTGTCGCTATGGCGGCGAAGAATTTGTGGCACTTATGCCGGAAACTGATAGCAAAACGGCGTTGGCGGTATTGGAAAAGGTGCGTGAGTCTATCGCTAATGCAGCGTTCAACTACAAAGAGCAACCTATCACCATTACTGTATCCGTCGGTCTTACCGAATTTAAAGCAGGTGATGATCTGGAGACGGCATTTGAACGGGCAGATCAGGCGCTCTATAGCGCAAAATCTTCTGGCAGGAATCGTTGTCAACTGATGTGACAGAGAACTTTTGTGGCAGGGAGTATGTGATGAATCCATTGAACCATTACTGGCGCTGTGTGTTACCAGGCATGCTGATGGTGTTTTCTATTTCCGCGAGTGCGGCTGAATTTGCGCTGACGGTAAAAGATACCAAAGGCAATTTACAACCCGATACCGTAGTGGCGCTGGTGCCGGCGCAAAAAACTAATTACGCAGATACACCCACAGTGGCGATTGATCAAATCAATAAACACTTTGTACCGGGGGTGATGGCGGTGCGGGTAAATACCCAGGTACGTTTTCCCAACAGTGATGATATTCGCCATCACGTCTACTCTTTTTCACCCGCCAAAAAATTTGAGCTGCGCTTATACCACGGCTTGTCCGCAGAGCCGGTATTGTTTGATAAACCCGGTACCGTGGTGTTGGGCTGCAATATCCACGATTCCATGGTGGGTTATATTTTTGTGGTGGACACGCCTTACTTTGCCGTGACCGATGCCCAGGGCCAGGCGCGCATTAGCCAATTGCCTGCGGGAAATTATCAGCTGGAAATTTATCATCCGCGCATGAATAGCAATTATCCCGCGAGCAGTGTGCAGCTGGGTGCGAATGATAATAAACAGGATACACGCGTACTCGACAACTTGTCGGACGCGGCCACCAGCAAATTGGAAGATGAATTTTCCAATCTCTTTTAATTGAATTAACTGAGCCGCTTAAACCAGGTTGCTTTACATGGGCCATGTAAAATGGCCCGCGTTAAATAGCCTGGCTTAAATGGCTTGTCTTAAATGGAAGGTGCAATGCCAAGATTCAGTTACCTGCTCAAATTGTTGGTATTTCTGATTGGCCTGGTGGTCATTCTGGAAGCTATTTCCTATATCGCCACTCGCGTGGCAATTAATAAAGCAGTCACTCAAAACGCGCGCGCTGAATTACTCGCGGGCGGCGAATTATTCAGTCGCTTGATGCAAAAAAATGTCGAGCAACTCGCGCTTTCGGTAAAGGTACTCACTGAAGATTTTGGCTTTAAAGATGCGGTAGCTACCAACGATGAAAATACCATAGTGTCGGCACTGGTAAACCATTCTGCGCGTGTGAAAGCTGATATGGGTGTGCTGATTACCGGCGACGGAAAATTAATCGCCAGCGATCAGGCTTTTGGTGTGCAAATTGTGGATGAGTTTTCCCTACTCAAAGAACAAGTCAAACAGCGTGGCCAGGCCTACGATATTATTATTGCCAATGGACGCGCCTATCAGTTTGTAATGTTTTCGGTAAAAGCGCCGGTGGTAATTGGTTTTGCTGGTATGGGTTTTGAAATTAAAAAAGAATTTAGCGATGATCTGCAAAGGCTCACGGGGTTGGAAGTTTCCTTTGTTGACGGCAAAGACAAACAGTTTCGCTATTTGAGCGGTACGCTAACTGAGGAACAACAAAGCCAGTTACTGAAAAATTTAAATCGCGAACAAAAAACCGATGAAGTATTTATTTACGATGAGCTTATGACCCTGGCGGTCCCCGCTGCCCGTCAGAATACCCATTTGTTTGCGTTATTGCAGGTTCCCTTAAGTAAAGTACTCGCGCCTTATACACGTTTGAATGTGCAGCTATTTATTCTGGCCCTGGCATTTGCGGCGCTGGCAGCAATAGCCGCGCTATTTCTAGCGCGCAGTGTAACCAAACCGGTAAGTATTTTAGCGGATATAGCACGGCGTATTGCCGCCGGTTTTTACGCCACGCCGATTGCGGTGAAATCCAACGACGAGCTGGGCGATTTGGCCCATGCATTTATCAGCATGCAAAAAGCCATTGGCGAACGCGAGCAACAGGTGCTCTATCAATCGGAGCATGATCCGTTAACTGGCCTGCCTAATCGCCTGCGCATTTTACCGGAGCTGGAAGATGCCATTGCGCGCGCCGGCGTGTTGAAAGAAGCCATTTTCCTGTTAGTAATCGACATTAAAAATTTCGGCCAGATCAATGATGAAATGAGCCAGGAGATTGGCGATACGGTATTGCGCGAAGTGGGGCAAAAAATCCAGCGCATATTGACCCATGGCGATGTATTGCGTTTTGGCAGCGATGAATTTGTTGCAATCCTTATGTCGCCAGAGCAAGTCGTAGTCAGCGAATTTATTGAGTTAATTCACAGTGCTTTTAAAACACCATTGGTGGTGAGCGGTATACAGCTGAGTATTGAAGTGAATATAGGTGCTGCGCAATATCCGGCTGATGCCGATAATGCCGAGTCATTGTTGCGTCGCGCCACGCTGGCGCTCAATGAGGGGCGCGCAAATGAACAGCGCAGCTGCTGGTATCAACAGGGCTGGGATGAAAAATATTTGCGTCGTTTGCATTTGTTCCGCGAGTTTGAACCTTCACTGGCGGCGGGATATCTCTCGCTGTATTACCAACCTAAAGTAAATCTGGAGCAGCCGGATTTATTGGGTGCAGAAGCGCTGGTGCGCTGGCGCCACCCGGAGCTGGGTTTTGTGCCGCCGGATGAATTTATCGGCGTGATCGAAAGTTCCGGGCAAATCACTTTGCTTACCCGCTGGGTATTAAAAACCGCCATTGCACAACTGCGCCAATTGCTCGATGAAGGTATCAAGTTGACCTGTTCCGTTAATTTATCCGCACTGGATTTATTAGTGGATGACTTGCCAGCCTACGTTGCTGAATTGCTGCAAGTGAATCGCGTGCCAGCAAAAAATTTATATCTGGAAATTACCGAGAGCGCGATTATGGGCGAAGCCGATAAATGCCTGCACAATTTGCAGCGTCTGCGTGACTTGGGAATTACCTTGTCGATTGACGATTTTGGTACCGGCTATTCTTCGCTTTCGCAATTGAAAAAATTGCCGGTGTCGGAATTAAAAATTGATAAATCGTTTATTTTAAATCTCACCACCAGTGCGGACGATCAATTAATTGTCCGCTCTACCATAGATTTGGGGCATACGCTCGGGTTGAGTGTTACCGCCGAAGGTGTTGAGTCAGAGGCAATTAAATCCCTGTTAAAAAGTTATGGCTGTGACACGGCCCAGGGTTATCTCTATAGCAAACCTTTACCGGCGCGGGATTTTATCCAGTGGGTGCACCAGTACCTGGCGGAGCTGGTGGAATAAATAGTAGTGGTGGATTAATGATCTGCGCTAAAGGAGTGAACAAGATGAAAATCGGCGGGATAATTTTTTTACTGTGTTGCACCAATGGTGTCTGGGCAACCACGCTGGACAGCGATGAAAAAATCACGCGCAGCCGTTTGCTGGTGACTGGCGGCGCTTCAACCATTGAAGGTACCGCGGGCGGTGGCATAGTGCCCATGGCTGTTATTTCCGGTTATGGGGCCCAGGAAGAGCAGGGCGGTACTGCCTTTGCGAGTTACGTGGATACTGGTGATTACCAACTTGAAGTGTTCGGCGCTAGCTGGAGCTGGCGCAATCGTTTGGAATTATCGGTCGCGCAACAAAAACTCACCCATGATTCACTCACTGCTGCATTGAGTTTACCAACGGATTCCATTAGCCAGCGAATTTATTCGGCCAAGCTGCGCGTTGCGGGTGATTTAATTTATACGCCCATACCGCAAATTAGCCTGGGTGTGCAACACAAGGAAAATCTGGATTTTTTAGTGCCGGGGGCAGTGGGTGCTAAAGAAGACTCAGGTACCGATATTAATCTAACCGCGACTAAAGTTTTTCTGGGTGGATTGTTTAATCGCAATTTATTACTTAATGCCAATTTGCGTTACACCAATGCCAATCAGACCGGCCTGGTAGGATTTGGTGGCGATAAAAATGACGATAAAGAAATCCTGCCAGAAATTTCCGTCGGTGTACTGTTAAACAAACACTGGCTGCTGGGCACTGAATATCGCCAAAAACCCAACAACCTTTCCTTTATTAAAGAAGACGATTGGCAAACCGCATTTGTTGGCTGGTTTCCTTCACGCAATATCGCTGTGGTTGCTGCCTGGGTAGATCTGGGGGAAGTTGCCACTTTTAAAGACCAGAATGGCTGGTATTTATCTTTACAGGGGAGTTTTTAATAATGCGTATTCAATGCGTAACCATTCTGAGTGTGCTGTTAGCGCTACTGTTATCCGCCTGCGCCAGCGGCCCCAAAAAATCCCTCTATGACGAGCTCGGTCAATACGAAGGTATCGACAATATTGTGCGCGAACTTATTTTTGTGATCGCCACCGATGAGCGTGTGAAGCCGCGCTACAAGGGTGTGAATATGCAGCACTTTAAAAAAGGCCTGAGCGATTATATTTGCGAACTTTCCGGCGGCCCTTGCGATTACAACAATGAAAATATGCAGCAGGTTCACGCTGGCCATAATTACACCAACACCGAATTTAACGCGATAGTGGACGACCTGATTCTGGCGATGGAAAAACGCGGCGTTCCCGTCGCGACCCAAAATCGGTTGTTGGCACTATTAGCGCCTGCCTATAAAGATGTGGTTTACCAATAATTATTGGTAAACCACATCCGCAACTTTTGTTTTAACACTATTTAACATATATCCACAAATTTGAGTGTGCTCGCGCACAGTGTCAGGTTTATTCTCTGCAATACCTGACTTGTATGCCAGTTGTTGTAATTGGCAACTACACATAACAAAAACAGCTCGAGACAATCTGAATGAAAACACCAGCTTTGAAAAAATCGGCGCTTGCCCTGTTGATGGCGAGCATCATTTCCGCACCGGCTATTTGGGCCGATGCATTAACTCTGAATAGTCAGGATTACTTTGAAATGCAGGGGCTGAATGTCACTGTATTTAGTGATATTTATCCCGATGGCCATCAAACCGGGGTCACGGTAATCCAGCATGGCAGCCGCGTGGCCGCCAATGGTGATTTGCGCCTGGAAATTTCTCCCGGCCAGTGGTCGCCTATGCCAGTGGGTGGCAAACAAACTGTCGATAAAAAAACACAAACCATCAGCCAAACGCTTTCCTATCCAGACCCGAGTAAAGACCGCAAAGGTTTTAATCCCATTATTTATCCGGATTTAAAATTTACCTATCAAGTCAATGTAACGGCGCTGAAAGACAATCAATTTAAAATCAGTGTGGATTTGGAACAGCCGCTGCCACAAGAGTGGGTGGGGAAAATCGGTTTCAATTTTGAGATTTTTCCCGGTGAGTTTTTTGGTAAGTCCTGGTTGCTGGATGAGCAGAGCGGAATTTTCCCGCAACAACCTAATGGGCCGCTGGTGAATCCTCACGGTGAATTTCTAACAGCAGCCCTGGCCACCGGTAAAAAATTAATTGTCGCGCCCGATACTGATAAGCAGCGCATGACCATTGAAAGTAAAACCGGTGAACTGGAATTGTGGGATGGCCGTGCCAACCACAACAATGGCTGGTACATAGTGCGTGGCGTTATTCCCGCCGAAAAAACCACTGGCGCGTTGGAATGGATTGTAACTCCGCATGTTGTTAAGAACTGGGTTTATGAGCCGGTGATTCAGGTATCGCAAGTGGGTTATGGCACAGCACAAACCAAGCAAGTGGTGATCGAGCAAGACAAACGCGATACCAAAGCCTCAGAGATAAAAATTTATCAATTGTCCGAAAACGGAAAAACGCTGGTGAAAAAAGCCAAAGTAAAACCTTGGGGCAATTTCCTGCGTTACCAATACATGACTTACGATTTCTCGGACATCAAAACACCGGGCATGTACCAAATCAACTATCGCGATAAAACCTCGCACGCATTTAAAATTGGTGACGATGTGTTATCGCGTCACGCCTGGCAGCCGACCCTGGAATATTTTTTACCGGTGCAGATGTGCCATATGCGCGTGAATGAAAAATACCGTGTGTGGCACGGCCTGGATCACCAGGATGATGCGCGCATGATGCCGCTCAATTTTAATCATATCGACGGTTATATTTCCGATGGCAGCACGCGCACTAAATTCAAGCCGGGTGAAACGGTACCCGGTTTAAATGCCGGTGGCTGGCACGATGCCGGTGATTACGACCTGCGTGTGGAGTCGCAAATGGGCACTGTATGGTTGCTCGCTACTATGGTGGAAGAATTTGGATTAAATCACGATGCGACTTTAATTGATCAGGATAAAAAGCTGGTCGAGATACATGTTGCCGATGGTAAAAACGATGCGCTGCAGCAAATCGAACATGGCTTATTGAGTGTACTCGGCGGCTATAAAGCCATGGGCCGTTTGTATCGCGGCATTATTGAACCGACGATTCGCCAATATGTTCTGCTTGGCGATGCGATGGTACAAACCGATAATTTTCCCTATGACCCATCACTTAAAGAAGACGAAGTGAAAAATGGAAAATCTGGCACGCCCGATGACCGCTGGGTTTTTACCGAAGACAATCCCGAGCGCGAACTGGATGTTGCTGCGGGTTTAGCAGCTGCCGCGCGCGTATTAAAAACTTACAATCCACAAATGGCCAAAGAGGCATTGGATGCGGCGCAAAATTTGTATCGCATCGCAGCCCCCAAAACCAAAAAGCAGGATGTGCGCGTGTTTGCACTGGCCGAATTAATTCTCGCCACTGGCAGTGATGCTTACCATAAAGAATTAATTAGCTTGCAGCAAAATATAGTGGCAGAGATTGAAAAAACTGGTTGGGCAATTGGTCGGGTAATGCCATCCATTAACGATGAAAAATTTACCGCGGCGGTAAATAGTGCGGTAGACAACTATCAAAAAACCGTGCGCGAGCGCGCTAAAACTGAATCGCCCTACGGCGTACCTTACAAACCGAATATTTGGGGCGCGGGTTGGAGCATCCAGGATTTTGGCGTTAAACAATATTTCTTCCACAAATCCTGGCCGCAATTTACCGGCACTGATTCCTATGTAAATGCGTTGAATTTTGTGTTGGGCGTACACCCGGGCGATAACACCCGAAGTTTTGCCTCCGGTGTAGGTGCCAATTCCGCCACAGTCGCATACGGTGTCAATCGCGCCGACTGGTCTTATATTCCCGGTGGCGTAATTTCCGGCACCGCATTAATTCGCCCGGATTTACCCGAATTAAAAATCTGGCCTTTCTTCTGGCAACAAACCGAATACGTAATGGGTGGTGGTGAAGCCAACTACATGTTTTTGGCGCTGGCGGTTGATAAGTTGAACAACAGTAAATAAGTTTTTATCCATTGTGGTAATAGGTTATAAATAATTTTTACTGCAAGTATTTTTTCTGGGGTAGAGCGGGGCTGCTTTAGGTTTTATTGTAGCTAAAATTATTGCTGGTTCTACTGAACCGGGTAGTACGCTTAATACTATTGCGAATAGAACTGCAGATATTAGTGAAGCCTCTATGGGAGGGAAGACCCGTGGATCAAAAGTGACGCAAATAAAGCAGCCGGTGATGCATTTGAACAAGAGGTTGGAGATAAATTAAAGCAAACAAGAACAGAGGTGGCATCACAGATTACTGTTAAGACGGAATCAGGAGTTAAAACGAAAATTGATTTTTTAACTAAAGATGAAAATGGAAGTGTTGGTTGCATCGAGTGTAAGGCTTCACCAACTGCGCCGTTGACTAAAAATCAGAAAGCGCCATTCCCTGAAATCGAAAAAACTGGTGGTGTTATAGTTGGCCAAGGAAAGCCGGGATTCCCGGGTGGTACCGTAATTTCTCCAACTAAAGTTGAAATTATTCGGAAGGAAAATTAATGTCAGTATCAGATTTAAAAATTATTGACTTTGCAAGTATCAACACTGAAGACGAGATTGTGTTAACTATATCGGATCATTTGGAGTGGGATGAGGAGCATCTGTTTATTCTTCAAGAAAAAATTAATTGTTATTTAGCATTTATTGAAAGTGGGGAAATTTTTAATGCATACCCAAAATCAAAAGATAAACAAATAGTTATTGAGCTAGTGACCAAATACGAAGTGTCTGTTGATGGAGCGGTATTTATAAATAAAGTAACAGAGTTTTTAGTCTCAATTGGAGTAAAATTTCGCTACATTAGACATGATTAGCTACGTTAATTTTTGTTTCTTTAACTTTAGAGCTTACTAAAAACTTGTGAGTCCAAATTCAGTCTGGAGTGCTAATGTGAAACCGACGTGATATTCAACAATAGCAGTCGAAAGTAATCTTGTGATTGCCTCGGGCCATTCGTTGTTTAAATGTATTCGTTTTTCATTATTAGTAGCAAAAAATGCACGTATCATCAGGATTTTCTTGTATTTCCTAATAGTATAAACAACTAAATGTGGCGTTAGGCAACCAGATATTTTCGTCATTAACAGCAAATCTGTTAAATCTTAAAAATCAAATTTCAGACAAATCGAATTATCTGGCGACAAAAAGGGGGATTTCCTCTCTTTTTGGCGCCAGATGTTTTTTTGCAGGTTGCGATTTTAAAAAGATTGTCCATAGTTACACTGCCCGGTTGCATGACAATGTTTTTTTTTGTAAATCGGCGCCTCGTTCTTTTCGTTTTATAAGCTTATGTCGTTGAAAACCCTACATATTTAAATTGTGTTTCGTTTCTACACAATGTTGACAACGTTGTCCATATGGGCTTAAGTTGCCCATCGACAACGTTGTCGCTTATTGGTTCCAGCGTTGCAGAGGCTTATCAACATTAAAATAGCTAGAGGGATAGTCATGACGAACAAACTAAGAGATTCAATCCGCTCGGTGAACCGCAAGCTGATGCTATGTGGTTCAGCAGCAACCTTGGCCGTATTTGCGTCCGGTGTGCAAGCACAGGAGCCTGTGGAAGAAGTACTGGTTCAAGGCGTACGCGCAGCGCAGGAGAGTGCGATTAATACCAAGCGCACGGCTACCTCTGTTGTTGACGGCATCGCGGCGGAAGATATCGGTAAACTGCCAGACGTTACTGTTTCTGACTCCTTGCAACGTATCCCTGGTATCCAGGTAGAGCGTACCGCTGGTGAGGGTGGTCCGGTGCAAATTCGTGGTTTGAGCAATGTGGCAACAATGCTCAATGGTGAAACCTTCCTTAGCGCAACCACCATTGATAGTTCCAGCGCGGACTTTGGTGATTTACCTTCCCAGTTGATGTCAGGTGCTGATGTTTATAAATCAGCGCGTGCTGACTTGGCCGCTGGTGGTATTACCGGTGTGATTGATCTGAAAACTCGTCGTCCATTTGATTTGGATGAAGGTTGGACTTTTGCCGGTGGTGCAGAGCTTGACCGTGGTTCAATCAGCAAGGAAACCGATCCAACTGTTAACGGTTTGATTGGTTGGAATAACGAAGATATCGGCTTCCTGGTGAGTGCGGTAACCACCGAGAAGAACCTGGCGACTGACTACAACGGTTATTTTGATACTTCAGAAAATGGTGGTATTGGTGCGACCAACAGCAACCATTCATGGAGCACGCCAAAGCAAGACGCCAATGTGTGGCACGTAATGCCGCAAGGCTTTGCTGCGTTCCATAAAGAAGAAGAGCGTAACCGCGATGGTGTGAACGCTTCTTTCCAGGCAAATATTACTGATGGCGTAGAAGTTGTTGCTGACTACTTCTACAGCAAGCAAGATCGCTTCAATCGCCGTATGGGCTTCTCTCACAACAACCGTTGGCAAACATTTACCGACTACGCCTATGCCGATGGTTTTGGTGAAAACAGCTTTACCTACAACGGCCAAGACTGGAAAACCGTTAATAAATTCAGTGCTCGCCCTTACCGTATTCAATCTTTCACCCAGGTGAACCGCAACACTGAAGAGTCTGAAAACCTGAGTCTTGCTCTGAACTTTGACAATGGTGGTCCATTGACTGGTAGCGTACGTGTAACTCGTGCCGATGCAACTGCCAGCATGCGCCATGGTTATATCGAAGGCGATATGATGAGCATTGACCAGAATACTCTGGTTACCGGCCCAGGTGGTTTGGTTCCTGCCAAATACTGTAATGGTTCCAATGCAATCCCGGGTACAGCAACTGGCGATAAGGGCGGATGCTTTATTCAGTACTCTCCCGGCGGCATGTGGGGCACTGATTGGCGTATTGGCTATGACGCATCCGGTGAGCATCCGGTATTTAGCGGCTTTGACCAGGTTGTAAATGGTGGTCAAGGTATGAAGAGTGTTGCTGACTACATGGCAGATATTGACTCCTATCATGTAGGTGCGATTTCGTCAGAGAACAATACCGACGATGACGGCACCATGAATACCTTCAGCACCCAGTGGAGCTATGCGTTTGATGATGCTCCATTCATCACTAAAGTTGATTTCGGTCTGCGTCAAAGCGAGCGTGAAGTTGACCATGTTGCCTTCTCGTACTTTGCCAATTTTGCAGACACTGGCTGTTCAGCCCAGTGGAAAGCAGTTGACCAGTTCGCTGGTACGTCAGAGTGTGACCCTACCAAAGCACAAGGCGAGATGGTTAATGGCGCATTCGTAAATTACACCCTGTTGCCACCAACCCGTTTGGATCAACACAACGATGTGATCTGGATGGATGATTTTGGTCCGGTTAAAGGCATTCCTGGTGTATGGGTTGCAGATCCGAAAGCATTCGACAACACGCTTGCGTACCAGGAAAAAGTGTTTGGTGCACAAACCAAGTTCTACCAACCTGGTCAAAGTTACGGTGTTGGTTTGGACGAGTTTAGCTACTTCCTGAATACCGAGTTCCGTGCGGGTGACTTCTCCGGTACCCTGGGTGTGAAAGTGATTGATACTGATCTCATCATTCTCCAAAACGTAACTGGTGGTGGCGTACCTCACTCAGGCGTTAACTATGATGCGGGTGATGCGGTTACCCAGCGTGGTTATACCGACGTATTGCCGGCATTGAACGTCGCCTACGATATTACTGATGACCTGAAAGTACGTTTTGCTTACGGCGAAACCATGCAAGCGCTGGACTTGTTGCAGTGGGGCGGTGCTAAGTCAGTAGCGCGCGTATTCAATGATGACTGTGATTGTATGCGTGTAACTGACGGTGGTTCTCTGGCGGGTAACCCGGATCTTGATCCAACTCGCGCGAAGAACATGGATCTTGCTGTTGAGTGGTATTTCGGCGGTGCATCTGCAGTAACTGCAACAGTTTATCGTGTAGAGATCGACAGTTTTATCACTGGCGGTAACGTGTATATCCGCGAATTGGATTCCGATGGTTTGTACCATGGTACAAATCCAGATGGCTGGCGCTTCAGCGCTCCTGTACAAGGCAAGGGCGGCGAAGTTAATGGTCTGGAATTGGCAGGTCGTGTAGCCTTTGCAGACTTCACTGAAGGCTTCATCTCCAACTTCGGTTTCGATATTAACTACACCCTTTCTGAAAGCTCGCAAGATGCCAAGGGTGTGAATGGAAAAGAATTGCCGTTCGTCAACAACTCTGAAGATACCTATAACCTGGTTGGTTGGTTCGAAAACGAGTTCTTGTCTGCACGTCTCGCTTACAACTTCCGTTCACCACGCTTGATCACTCAAGGTAACCCTGCGATTGGCCAGCAAGCCTTGTATCAGGATGATTACGGTCAACTCGATCTGAACGTTACCTATGACATCACCGATAACGTTTCTGTATACCTCAATGGTTCCAACATCACTGAGGAATTCCAGCAAACCTATCTGGAATACAAAGAGCAAAAAGCCTTCCAAAACATTTACGAAGCGCGTTGGTCTTTGGGTACTCGTGTGAACTTCTAATCACTTGCTTCACAAGTGGTTGGAAACTCAAGCCTGAGTTAAGGCAAGATAACGCCACGGCGAGCAATCGCCGTGGCGTTATTGTTTTTTGTTCGCATCTTCAAATGTGGAGTCATTGTGAATAGTAATTACCAAGTTAAATCCATAGTGATTGCTGGTGGCGGTACCGCAGGCTGGATGGCAGCGGCCAAGCTTAGCCAGCATTTTTCCAAAACTGATATCCGTATAACGGTGGTTGAATCCAGTGTGATAGGTACGGTCGGTGTTGGTGAGGCAACTATTCCCACATTGCGCCGTTTTTATCAGTCTCTGGGAATGGATGACATGGAAGTGATGCGCAAAACCAATGCCACGGTAAAACTGGGGATTGAATTCAAGGACTGGTACAAGCCACACACGTCGTTTATCCACCCGTTTGGACTGTTTGGTCACGAAGCAAATGGCATTCGCTTTCATCACTATTGGCTCAAGTTACAACAAGCAGGTGATGTGACTGAGTTAGAGAAATATTCGCTGGGCATTGCGATGGCACGTGCGAATAAATTTACATTTCCCGCAGAGCGACCTTCGTCGCCTTTATCTGTATTTGATTGGGCACTGCATTTTGATGCAGCGCTGTTTGCCAAATTAATGCGCGAACATGCTCTAGCAAAAGGTGTTACCCATATAGATGCAAAAATTACCTCGGTGAATCTGCATATTGATACCGGCTTTATTGAAAGTTTAATACTGGATGATGAGCAGGTTGTCGCTGCCGATTTATTTATCGACTGCACCGGTTTTAACGGGTTGCTAATTAGCGATGCATTAAAGACGCCTTATATAGACTGGAGTAAATGGCTGCTGTGTGACCGCGCTATGGCGGTGCAATCGGAATTAGTAGGTGAGCCAGCGATACGCACCATTTCGAAAGCCCATAGCAGTGGCTGGCAATGGAAAATTCCGTTGCAGCATCGTCAGGGCAATGGCCATGTGTATGCCAGTAATTTTATTAGCGATGAACAAGCCGAAGCGACACTGTTGCAACATATTGATGGCAAGGTATTGCATGCGCCGCGCAAATTCCAGTTTACTGCGGGGCGTCGCGCTCAGGCCTGGAATAAAAACTGTATTGCAATAGGTCTCGCTGCGGGTTTCCTGGAACCGTTGGAAAGCACCAGTATTGCCTTGATTGAAACCGGGATTGAAAAAATTTGCGGATCCTTTCCCTATGCATTTTTCAATCAGGAAAAAATTGATCACTTTAATCAAGTGACCGCTACCGAGTGGGAACGCATTCGCGATTTTATTATCCTGCATTACAAACTCAACCAGCGCGATGATTCTGAATTCTGGCGTTATTGTCGCGCTATGGTCCTGCCAGATTCATTGCAACAAAAAATTACCGCGTATAACGAACAAGGGGATTTGTTGCACTACCCCTGGGAAATTTTTCACCCGGATTCCTGGCTGGCTATTTACAACGGATTTAATTTATACCCGAAAGTGTACAATCAAAATGTTGATCGATTGAATACCGATTACCTCAAGCAAAGTCTGGCCGCTATGCGCACTTCAATCGCAGATGCTGTTGTCGATTTGCCGAGCCACCAGGAATTCATTAATCAACATTGCAAAATGTCCATGGCATAAGGCAAACAATTTATGAAGCGAACGGAAAATCCGCTGGGTTCTATTTGTATTGTGGGCGGCGGCACGGCGGGCTGGATGGCTGCCAGTTTGCTCAGCAATATTTTACGTGGTAGCAATACCAAAATAACGTTGATTGAATCAGCGGATATAGCAACTATCGGTGTCGGTGAAGCCACTGTGCCGTCGTTTATGGCATTTTTGAAAGATGCTCGCCTGGATACCAAAGCGTTTATGCAGGCAACCGCGGGTTCAATCAAACTGGGTATCCGTTTTGAAAACTGGTATCAACAAAATCACCATTTTCTTCATCCCTTTGGCAAAATTGGCCGTAATATCGATGGCCATGATTTTTATCAAATCTGGTTAAAAACACTCGCAGATGGCAACCCAACGCGCTGGGTAGATCATTCGCCATCCGGAATCATGTCGGAAGAAAACCGCTTCATCACTGAAACGCAGTTGATGAATACTCCGCTTGCCACTTATGGTTACGCTGTGCATCTGGATGCAGCTTATGCAGCGCGACATATGCGTGAAATTACCTTGGAGCGTGGTGTGCAGCGTATTGAAGGCACTGTGGCGAGTGTGCAAACCGATGCGCGCCAATTTATCCAATCAGTGCAACTCACTAGTGGTCAAACGGTTGAAAGTGATTTTTTTATCGACTGTACCGGTTTTAAAGGGCTGCTAATTTCAGAAACCTTGAACGTAGGCTATGAGGATTGGACGAATTATTTGCCTTGTAATCGCGCCGTTGCTGCGCAATCGGAAAATGCGGGTGATCCACTTGCCTATACAGTCGCTTCTGCACGTGCAGCAGGGTGGACCTGGAAAATTCCATTACAACATCGCACCGGCAATGGGTATGTGTTTGCCAGCGCTTATTGTTCTGATGATGAGGCCATTAATACGCTAATGAGTGTTGTTGAAGGCAAATTGATTAATGAGCCGCGCATCATTCCCTTTGTGAGTGGTATGCGCAAAAAAATCTGGCATAAAAACTGTTTGGCGTTGGGTTTGGCATCCGGTTTTATTGAGCCACTGGAATCTACGGCCATTCATCTGGTTTACCGGATATTGGTGCATTTTATTCGCAATTATCCGGATCGGTATTTTGATTCGAATCTGGAGCAACAATGTAATCGCGAGATTGCACGCGATTACGTGGAAATTCGCGATTTTGTCATCTTGCATTATTGCACCACTAAACGCGATGACACGGCGTTCTGGCGCTGGTGCCAGACGATGGATATTCCCGACAGCTTGCGTGAAAAGTTAGATCAATTTGGTCATCGGGGGCAGTTACAACATCACCCGGAAAATCTTTTTGGTGCAGACAGTTGGTATTCCATTTTAGAGGGAATGAATATTCGTCCTGAAAAGTATCACCCACTGGTGGATGCACTGGATAGCCAGAAATTGGCGCAATCCTTGAGTCAGGGAGCAAAGGCGATTCGCGATACGGTGATGAAATTGCCATCGCACGGTGAGTTTCTCCGCCAGCATTGTCCGGCAAAATAAATTTCTGCCAATGCAGATTTCGATACAGTTCCTGAGACACGCCGTGAACCCATCCATGTGGGCTCGTCATCAGCATCCCTGTTGCTCGACCTTAGGAACTGTATCGAAATCTGCTGCAAACATCGCGATTAACCGCTAGTCAAAATCCGGTGCAACACAATGCCGGCGAATAAATTCTGCATGGCTGACTGCACCTCTTCCTGCTTGATCCAATGTCTGTTTTATTTTTGCTAACTGGGTGGCGATATTCTCATCGCTAAAATGATCGATGCGATTATCCGTACGTGCGGGGACAATACCAAAACCGTTATAAATACTCAGCCAGCTGGATTTTTCAAAAGCTTCGGGTTCGTGCTGTAAAATGTGGCCGCTGCTTTTAAATAAATCAATTTTGTGTGCAAGGCTTGCGGGAATTTCCATCGCCTGGCAATAGCGCCAGAACTCTGTGTCGGTGCGTTGCGTCAGTTTGTAATGCAGCACGATAAAATCGCGAATGCGTTCCATCTCATGTTGGTGGCGGCGATTTACTTCGGCAATCATGGTCGGGTCAAATGACGTATCGGGGAAGAACGTCAGCAGGTGGGTAATGCCGGTTTGAATTAATGAGATACTGGTGCTTTCCAGTGGCTCGATAAAACCCGATGCAAGGCCCAGCGCATAACAATTTTTATTCCAGACTTTTGTGCGACGCCCGGCTTTAAAGGCAAAAGGTTTCGGTGTGGTAATAGGTTGCCCACTGATACGCTGTAACAAAGTCTCTTCAGCTTTTTTTCTATCCAGGAAACGACTGCAAAATACATAACCATTGCCAGTGCGATGTTGCAGTGGAATTTGCCACATCCAACCCGCATCCAATGCGGTTACGCGTGTGTAAGGAGTTGGTTCGCCGGTGTTTAACGACTGTACTGCAACGGCGCCATCACACAGCAACCATTTCTGCCAGTCTTCGTAACCGGTATTCAGGGTTTCTTCAATGAGTAACCCTTTGAACCCGGTGCAATCAATAAACAAATCGCCCGCAACCACTTGCCCGTTATCCAGTAATACAGATTCAATAAAACCATCGCTTTCGCGCAGGTTTACTTTTTCAATTTTTTGGTCGATATGGGCAACGCCGCGCGCAATAGAAAGCTCACGCAATACTTTGGCATAAAGTGCTGCATCAAAATGATAAGCATAAGAAAAGTCCGCCAATGGATTATTGGGATTTTCTTGCGGCTGGGCAAAGTTATTATGTTTTGCGAGTTGGGTTCCAATTGAGTAATCATGCAAATCTGCAGCGGGATTATTTTTTCTCAAGCGATAAAAATAATGCTGGAACTCAACACCACTGAAATCAATACCGTAATCCGCAAAGGGATGAAAGAACTTATCGCCAGGCGTGCGCCAATTTTCAAATTGAATGCCTAGCTTGAAGCTGGCGCGGGTGGCACGAATAAACTCCAGTTCATCAAGGCCGACCGAATGATTAAAATGCACAATGCTGGGAATGGTGGCTTCGCCGACGCCCACAGTACCGATGCTGGTGGATTCGATCAGGGTAATATCCAGCGATCTGCCTTGTGCAAAACGCGAGAGGCTGGCTGCAGCCATCCATCCGGCAGTGCCGCCGCCGACAATGACGATTTTACGAATAGGCGCATGTTGATCTGATGAGTGCGACATTGCTTGGGTTCCTGCAAAAAGTTATTACGTTTTTATTGGGTGTCGCTCTAGAGTAGCTGGCCTTCTGGGAGGCCTGATTGATTGGCATCATAGCCGAATGTCCAACCTGGTGGGCAAAAAATAATGGATTGTATAAACCCGGCCCAGCTGTGTGATAGCGAAATTTAATACTGCGTAACTGTGATTGTTGTTTGGCCTGTGACTGTGGGAAAATGAAAAAAAGATAGTTAAAAAAACAGCGGGCATTTCATAAACCAGTGGTTGTCGGCCACATTTAAAATGCTACAGAACTCTTATGAAAAAAATAGTAATTGTCGGCGGTGGTACTGCCGGCTGGATGAGTGCACTGATTATGGCGCGCCAGTGGGCTGCCAATGGCTTCCAGATTGAGTTACTGGAATCGCCCGAAGTGGGTATTATCGGTGTGGGCGAGGGCTCTACACCTGCGCTAAAAGTATTTTTTGACTTGCTGGATATTGCTGAAGCCGAATGGATGCCTGAGTGTAACGCCACTTACAAGTGCGGCATCAGTTTTGAAAACTGGTCAACCCGTGCGGGTTATGAACGCTACTTCCATCCATTTTCATCGGCGCTGGATCGCCAGACCTTGCCGATGTTTATGCATAATGTGCAGGCGCGCTTGCGCGGTGCTGATCTTTACGCCCATCCAGATAGATTCTTTGTGGCGTCACGCATCGCGCGTGAATGTTTGTCACCGGTCGCACCGGAAAATTTTCCCTTTGATGTTCACTATGGCTATCACTTTGATGCGGTTTTGCTCGGGCAATTCCTGCGTAAAAAAGCCAGCGCGCGCGGCGTTGTACATCGCGTTTGCCATATTGCGCAGGTACAGCAGGATGACGCAGGTAATATCGCCGCTGTCGTAACTGATACCGGCGAAGCTCACACTGCTGATTTTTTTGTGGATTGCACCGGCTTTGCAGGTTTGCTGTTGCAAAAAACCTTGCAGACGCCCTTTGTGAGTTACAGCAACAATTTGCTGAATGATGCCGCCGTAGCCATGCCTTCGGATATTGGTGAAAAAATTCCGTCAGAAACCATTTCCACCGCATTAAAAAATGGTTGGGCCTGGAAAATTCCCTTAACCAATCGCTACGGCAATGGCTATGTGTATAGCTCGGCATTTTGTTCGGCGGATGAAGCTGAACAGGAATTGCGCGAGCGTTTGGGGCTGCTGGATGCGGATATTCCCGTGCGCCATTTAAAAATGAAAATTGGTCGTGCGCAGGCGCATTGGGTGAAAAATTGTTTGGCCGTGGGTTTATCGCAAGGATTTATTGAACCGCTGGAGGCAACCGCATTATTTTTGGTGCAGCAAACGGTGGCGATTTTTGCGGAGGATTTTACCCGCGGCGAATTTACCGATCGCTATCGCGCCGAATTTAATCAGCGCATTAATGGCCATTTTGATGGCGTGCGCGATTATATAGTCACCCATTATAAAACCAGTTCACGCACTGATACTGATTACTGGCGCGCTAACACGGCTGATCAGCAGGATGTATCGAAAACCATGCTGGAGCTTTATGGCAGCTGGTTTGCAGGTAAAGATTTGGCAGCAGAAGTGCAGCGGTTAAATATTTCCAGCTATTACCCTGCGCCCTCCTGGTATTGCATTTTGGCAGGCATGGGAATTTTGCCCAAGGCCGAACAAGTGCGTAAACCAAGCGCCGAAGAAGCGCGCTTTGATCTTCCCGCAATGGATAATTTTTTACGCCGCTGCGCGCTGAATTTTTCTGATCACCGCCAGTTTTTAGCGCAGCAAGCGAATCCAATTTCAGCGGCATAAATTTTTTCTCGCAACGTGTTGCAATAAAAAATTGCCGCATAAAAAAGCCCCGCATCAGCGGGGCAAAAAAGGGGAGGAGAGATCAAACAGGGGAATTGCTTCCCCCGGTCATACTTAGAACTTGGCGCGCACACCCAGGGTGTAACGAGCTTCATACACGTTTTGGTTGACGACTACGTCTTCCCATTGCATGTAAGTTTCTTCGTACTCTTCGGTGATGTTGGTGCCTTGCAAGTACACAGTCAGGTTGTCATTGATGTCGTAGCTGACGGACGCATCCACATAAGTGGTTGGTGCTTGCCACCAGGCGGCCGGGCTGCCATCGTTCCAGGCGCGACCAATGAAACGCTCACTGCGATAGTTGTAGGCAACACGCGCTTGCCATTGCTCGTACTCGTACCACACTACGGCGTTAATCTGGTTTTCAGAGTTGTCGGCCATTGGCATGGTTTTGCCGTAGAAGTCTTTCTCGCCACCGGTACCATCAGTAAATGTGTAGTTGATGGTAGTACCCAAACCGCTCCATGCACCTGGCAGGAAGTCGAAGGCTTGTTGATAACCCAGTTCCAAACCTTTCACTACGCCGCCTTCGGTGTTGTCGCGCGTGGTCAGGTCGATAGTCTCACCAGGTCTGCGGTTAACGCCGTCAGAATCCGCCACAGTCGGGATTTGCACAGTGGTGGTGGCAATAGAGGTTTCTACATCCACACGGAATGCACCCAGGCTAACCATACCGCTATCGCTGAAGTACCACTCGTAGCTCAGGTCGTAGTTGTCTGCGCGCCATGGCTCCATGTAAGGGTTGCCGTTTTGCGAGGCGCTCACTACCTGGAACACGCCCAGCTCAGGGTTGTTGTTGGTGGTGTAGGTGCGGCCCAGGCCCAGATCGTTGGCATCCAGTTGCGTCATGGTTTTTGAGTAGGCCAGACGCAGCTTGGTGTCATCGGTGGTATCGAAGGCGATATTGAAACGCGGCAGGAAGTCGTTGAACGTGCGCTCAACCACATCGCTGCTGGCGATGGTTGGTGCAACACCATCCAGTGCCGGATACACAGTGCCGTTGACGGTCACTTTGGTGGTATCAACCGACGGAATGAACTGGGTAATGTCCAGGCTGGTTTCAATGTACTGCATACCGAAGTTAGCCTGGTAAGGCAGACCGGCTTCCCCTTCAAATGAACCCTGGAAGTAGAACGTCTGGGTTTGGTCTTCAACGGTATAGCTCTGCGCGCCATCTTTTTGCTTCACATTGCCCGGATACAGGGCTTCGTGGAAGGCAAACGCATTTTTCATGGCTTTGGGGTTGATGAAGTAATAGCTATTGCCATCGCTTGCCGGTCCAAAGTCGCTCACCTGGTGGATGTAGCCCAGGTCCTGCAGTTCGGAAAACTTGAAGGTTTTGGCAATAGTGTCGCCACCGGAAACACCTGGAATACCTGAGTCTTTCCACTTGGAATACACAGTGACATTGTTGCCGCTCGCGTTTTTCACGGTGAAGGGGGCAATCAGGTCATATTGGTTGCGCTCGATTTCGCGATCGCCAAAGCGGTAGCCGAAATCCACTTTTACGCCGTCATCAAACTGGTAAGTGCCATCGAAGCGGAACACGTCCAGGGTGGATTCTTCATCGCGGTTTTGATGAGAGAAAGCGGAGACCAAACCGTAGCTGTCGATGTCCTGGCCAAAACCTTCGGGGTACTGGATGCTTGGGTGATCGCCAGAGAAGTCTGCCACTACCGGTACACGCTCACCGGTAGGGCCGTAACCACCCGGGTTAACCGGTGCTTTCACGCCGCCGTAGCTGGTTTGCAGGCCGGACTGCATACCGCTGGTGATCAGGGCATCGGCAAAGCTGCTGGTGTGATCATTAGTCGCATTGCCATGGGCGTAACGCACAGTACCGCTGAAGTTATCGTTGAAATCGATATTGGCTTGCAGGTTGAAGTTCAGGGATTCGCGGTCATCCATCTGGGTTTCGCCTTTGGCGATGACACGCAGGGCTTCCAGATTGGTAACGGATGAGGTGTAGAAGTCTTTGCCATTACCGCCCACGGCCTTGCCGCGATTAACCAGGGTATCCAGGTCCGGATTTACCCAGTCATATTGCGCCCAGGAGTTATCGGCAATCAGGCCGTTGACGTAATCACCCTGGTCCATCTTGGTGTAGAACACATCGGCAACCAGCTCAATGCTGTCGTTTACCTGGAATTGTGCAGTACCGGAAATACCGGTGCGCTCGCGTTCAGCGGTGCGGTTGGTCACACCGTAGTCGATAGTGCCAAACACCTGGTCATTGGTATCACCATCGCCAGTCAGGTCAGCAGCAGTGCCTTGTCCCGGCCAGTCACCATTTTCGTTATAACCGCGGAACCACCAGTCGCTGTACATGCCGTAGCGGAAGTTCGCCAGGGTAGCTTTGGAGTTGGAAACACTGAGCAGGGCGCCGAAGTTGTCGCCGTTGTTAAAGCCGGCGAAACCGGAAATCTTGTGACCGATATCATCATCGGTGTATTTGCCTTGCGAACCTTCAGCGGCGCCGGCAAATGTCCAGCCATCATCCAAATCAAAGGGGCGACGGGTTTTCAGGTCGATAGTACCGGCAACACCGGCAGCCAGGGTTGAAGCCTGGGCAGATTTCACGACATCCACGCGCGACAGCAATTCTGCCGGGATATCGGTGAAGTCTGGTTGTGCGGTGGTGATGGAACCGGCGCTCAGGAATTGCTCGCCATTCAGCAGGGTACTCACCTGTGGCATACCGCGCACGTTAACGGTTGAACCCTCACCCGCGTTACGGCGGATCTGGATTCCGGGTACGCGTTGCAGCGAGTCGGCGATGGTGGTGTCAGGCAGTTTGCCGATGTCTTCGGCGCTGATGGCATCGACTACCGAACCTGAGTCGCGCTTAACGCTCACAGAGTTGGCTAAGGATGCCTTAATACCGGTAACCACAACTTCTTCAACCTGATCCCCCTGGGCGAAGGTGGTGGTGGCAACACTGGCGGCGATTAAGGTGGACAGTAACTTTCGGTTAAAACTTGCAGAAGTTTTCATGCGTGCGTCCTCTAGTTTGTGCTTGTTATAAAAAACAAACCCGCATTTCGATGACCGAAAGGGCGGGCTGTTTATAGGGATTGTCTGAGTGTCTGTGCACCCTGACATCCATTTAAACGGCCCAATCCTAGATGTAAACGTTTACATTTTCAAACGATTTGTCATAAAGATATGGTAGAAATCACTATTTTACGGATGAATACTCATGGTCATATTTTTTGATTTTGGCAATCGTTTTGTTTTTATCTAATTGAAATAAAAGGATTTAATTATTTATCGTGAATTTGTATGGGTGAATGAATTGATAATTTATATGCCATTAAAAAACGGCGTAAATTTGCAAACGTTTACAAATTGCAACTTTTACTGACAAGTTTTTCGACAGTTTTTAAGGCATGGCTGTTATAGCCAGGCCGGCCAACTCAATCGGTATAAACAGTTCACTTGGTTGCGCTACACGCAAACCATCTTGATCTTAAGCACTTTAATGAATATGTTATATTATAACGTTTCTGTTGAGGTGCTTTATGCTGCAATTGCCTGTAACCCTGCTATCCGGCTTTCTGGGGGCCGGTAAAACCACACTGCTTAATCATCTGTTGAATAACCGCGCCGACCTGCGCGTGGCGGTGATTGTGAATGACATGAGTGAGGTCAATATTGATGCGGCCCTGGTGAGTAATCAGGTTGAACTCAAGCGCACGGAAGAAAAACTGGTGGAGCTGAGCAACGGTTGCATCTGCTGCACCCTGCGCGAGGATTTGCTGGTGGAGGTGCGCCGCCTGGCGCAGGCGGGGCGTTTTGATTATCTGGTGATTGAGTCGAGCGGCATTTCCGAGCCGCTGCCAGTGGCTGAAACCTTTACCTTTGCGGATGAAGATGGTCAGAGTCTGTCGCAAATCGCGCGCCTGGATACGCTGGTGACTCTGGTTGACGGGGTGAATTTTCTGGACGACTTCTATGCTGCTGAATCGCTGCAAGAAATTGACCTAAGCCTGGGCGAGGGTGACGAGCGTTATCTGGCGGAATTGTTGATTGAGCAAATTGAATTTTGTGATCTGTTGTTAATCAGCAAAACCGATTTAATCAGCGCGGAAAAATTGCAGGAGCTGATGCGTGTGTTGCAGCGTTTGAATCCTGCTGCAGAAATTATTCCCATCATCCATGGTCAGGTGCCGCTGGAAAAAATTCTCAATACCCGTAAATTCAGTTTTGAAAAAGCGCAGCAGGCAGCGGGTTGGTTGCAGGAATTGCGCGGTACGCATCAACCTGAATCCCTGGAGTATGGGATAGAAAATTTTGTGTATCGTGCGCGCCGGCCTTTCCATCCGCAAAAAATTTATGATTTTTTTAGCGCGAGTGTGGCGCAGGCGAACGTGGAAAATTCTTTGATGAAACAAAGTCGCTTGCTGCGCTCCAAAGGATTTTTCTGGCTGGCCTCGCGCCCACAGGTCGCCGGTTTTTGGCAGCAAGCCGGTGGTGTTGCACAGCATGGTGCAGCGGGAATGTTTTGGAGTGCAATTCCCGTCGATGAATGGCCAGAAGATGCGGAGCAATATGAAGCTATTTTGAAAAATTGGCAGGAGCCTTTTGGTGATAGACGCCAGGAATTGGTATTTATTGGCCAGCATCTGGATCAACAATTGATGCTGGCTGAGTTGGATAATTGTTTGTTAACCGACGAAGAATTTGCGCGCGGCGAACACTATTGGTTGAGCTTACCCGATCCTTTTCCCGTTTGGTTTGAAGAATAATCCGTTCTTGGGCTAAGTGAAAAAATCACAAAAAGTCGCCGAATTCATTCAGAAATCGTTCATGGCGACAGGTTCATTCTGGTGTCAACACAAAGGGAAAAACTTCCGCTGTGTAACAAGATGTCTAACGGCGAAATGCCTAACCAGAATGACTAGCCACGAGGAATTGATCATGAAAAAGTTAATCAGTGCAAGCAGTTTGATGTTGAGTGTTTTGTTCTCTGCCAATGTGTTAGCGGCAACGGATATGTTTATCAAAATCAGCGATGTGAAAGGCGAATCACGCGTAATTAGTTGCCCGAGCGGCATGTGTACCCTGAGTGATGTTGCTGCCGGTAGCTATCAGGTACAAGTGTGCGATGAAAAAGGTGGTGCGGTAAGTTCGAGTGTGAGTTTGTCGCATTCAGTAGTGAGCCCGCGCGATGCCGCGAGCGGTTTGGCGACCGGTAAACGTATGCATAAACCTATGACGCTTACCAAGCGTTTAGATAAAAGCTCACCGCAATTATTTACCCTGGTGGTGGTAGATTCTGGCTCCAGCGTGAGTATTCAACCTCAGGCCAGTGTGAGTGATGTGGCCGCGCCAGTGTCCAGTGCTGTTTCCGGTGGCAAGGTGAATGTGCAGGATATCAGCATCACCCGCTAATACCGGGTTTGGCTGGCGCAAGCGGCTGTGTAGAATGCATGGCTTCTGCTTAACAAGGCCAGCCTTATGAGTGACCCGCTTATTGCTACTAACCCCGCGCCCGGCAATTCTGCCGGGCGTTCATTAATTCCCACCAACATCGTTACCGGTTTTTTGGGCGTGGGCAAAACCACCGCCGTGCGCCATCTGCTTTCGATAAAGCCTGCCGATGAAGTCTGGTCAGTGCTGGTCAACGAATTCGGTGAAATTGGGATTGATGGCGCCCTGCTCAAAGATGTGAATGCCCATGTGCGCGAAGTACCCGGCGGTTGCATTTGTTGTGTCGCGGGGCTGCCGATGAAAATGGCTTTGAATATGCTCATCGCCAAAACCAAGCCGGATCGCATTCTGATTGAACCTACCGGCCTCGGTCATCCGGAAGAAATTATCAATACGCTAACCGGCGAGTATTACGATACGGTGCTGGATTTACGCGCAACAATCACTTTGGTGGATGCGCGCAAACTCAGCGATGAGCGCTACAACAGCAATGCCAACTTCAATGATCAAATCGCGGTAGCCGATGTGCTGGTGGCGAATAAAACTGATCTTGCCTCAGCTGATGATCGCGCCAAATTCGATGCGCTGGTCGCGCAATTCCAACCGCCCAAAGCGGCGGCGTTTGCTATAAGCCAGGGGCAAGTGCAATTGGAGTGGCTGGATTATCCGCGCGCGGCCCATCAACTCAAACATCCACAACATCATGCGGCTCAAGCTCAGGTCGCCGGGCGCAATAATCCTTTGAGCCCGCAGCGCGAGTTATACAATGCAGCGATTAGCTTGCCGGAAGGGCAGGAATTTTTGCGTCGTGAAAATGCGGGCCAGGGCTTTTATTCCTGTGGCTGGATGTTCCAGCCGCAGATCCGTTTTGACTTTAACCAGGTGTTTGGTTGGTTGAGCGGTTTGTCGCTGGTGCGCGCCAAGGCGGTACTGAATACGGATCAGGGCCTGTTTATGTTTAATGCGGAGCAGGGCGTGTTAAGTGTTAACCAATTACCGCAGGAAATTGAACTGGATCTGGCTGACAGTCGTATTGAATTAATAGATGACCAGCCGATTGATGGCGACAGCTACGAGTCAGTACTACTTGGCTGCCGGATATAAAAGTCGCTGCGAAAACCGATCGGGAAAGAAAACATCCAAATAAAACAAAGTTTGCACAATGCAGGTGCAACTCATCCGCAAAAGCGCCAGTCTGATACAGGAAATCTCACCAACTTAACGGTATTGGTCTAAGGTTATGGGTAGAGTTCGCACCGGAAAACTCACTACAACAAACACCTTTTCAGGGGTCAAATAATATGATGTTACTCCTTTCTCTACTGGCACTTTGGGCCCTGGTGGCCGTGCTGGTGTATCGGCAGGTGGCCCTGGCCGCTGCGTCTGCCATAGTGTTAATTGCCTGGTTGGTGCTGGGTGCGGTGACGCCTATCCTGTATACACCCTGGTTATTGGCGCCCCTGGCGCTGGTGTTGGTGGTGCTGAATGTTCCTGCAATCCGCCGCGCGGCGCTCACCAAACCGGTGTTTAACACACTGAAAAAATCCATGCCGCCGATTAGTGCCACCGAGCGCGACGCGCTGGAAGCAGGTACTACCTGGTGGGAAAAGCAATTGTTCAGCGGCAAGCCCGACTGGAATGAGTTTGCGCAAATCAGCCTGCCGCAACTCACCGCTGAGGAGCAATCCTTCCTGGATAACGAAGTGAGCGAGCTGTGTTCACTGCTCGACGAATGGAAAATCCAGAATGATTTGAAAGACCTGCCACCAGAAGCCTGGCAGTACCTGAAAGATAAAAAGTTCTTTGGTTTGATTATCCCTAAAGAATACGGCGGCCTGGATTTTGGCCCCCATGCGCAAAGCCGCATTATGAGCAAGATTGCCAGCCGTTCCGGTACCGCAGCAGTGACTGCGATGGTGCCCAACTCCCTTGGCCCAGGCGAGCTGTTGGTGAAATACGGCACCGAAGAGCAACGCCAGCGCTGGCTGCCCGGTTTGGCTAACGGTACCGAGATTCCCTGTTTTGGTTTGACTGGCCCTGAAGCTGGTTCCGATGCCGGCTCAATTCCCGATACCGGTATTGTTTGCAAAGGGATGCATGAAGGCCAGGAAGTCATCGGCCTGAAACTCACCTTTAGTAAACGCTGGATTACCCTCGCACCTGTCGCAACCGTTGTGGGTTTGGCATTCAAGCTTCATGACCCTGAAGGCCTCCTTGGCGATCCATCCAAAAAAGAATACGGCATTACCTGTGCGTTGATTCCGGCCAAGCATCCCGGAGTGGAAATTGGCCTGCGCCACAACCCTGGCTCGCCATTTATGAACGGCCCGATTTTCGGTACCGATGTATTTATCCCGCTGGATTGGATTATCGGTGGTGCGGCCATGGCTGGTAAGGGCTGGCGCATGCTGATTGAGTGCCTTGGTGCCGGTCGTGGTGTTTCCCTGCCATCGCTCTCCACCGCCAGTGGTGAAATGAACTATCGCATGGTGGGCGCTTATGCGCGTATTCGTCGCCAGTTCAATATGGAAGTGGGTAAGTTTGAGGGTGTGCAAGAGGCAACAGCCGACATAGCCGCGAGCGGTTATGCGCTGGAAGCCATGCGTCAATTTGTCACCAAAGGTTTGGAAACCGGTGCGCCCTCGGTAATGACCGCTATGGCGAAATACCATGCGACCGAAATGATGCGTAAATCGGTAGAGCATTCTATGGATGTGGTTGGCGGCCGTGCGATTCAAAAAGGCCCGCGCAACTTCCTGGTGGCTTCTTATCATTCAGTGCCGGTTGCTATCACCGTAGAGGGCGCAAATATTTTGACTCGCTCGCTGATGATTTTTGGTCAGGGCGCTATGCGCTGCCATCCTTTCCTGTTTGAAGAAATGCAAGCGATGGAATTGGCTGATACCGATGAAGCCTTGAAAAAATTCGACAAGTTGTTTACCAGTCACCTGGGGCATATTGCCAACAATATGCTGCGCGCAAAAATTCTCGGTTTCCTCGGCGGCCGTTTCAGCAGTGTGCCGGCCAACGCGGATGATTTCAGCAAACGCTGGTACCAACGCATTAATTTGTTGAGTGCGTCGCTGGCGTCTATGTCAGACATCGCGCTGGGAATTTTGGGCGGCAATTTAAAACGCCGTGAATTGTTGTCGGCGCGTTTGGGCGATGTGCACAGCCAATTATTTATTGCCTGTTCGATTTTGAAATTCCATTCGGCGCATCCGCGTACCCGTGCTGAAGATGCCCATGCCGAGTATGCGTTAACGCGTGCGCTCTTTATTGCGCAGGAAGCGCTGCGCGATTTTGCGAATAACTTCCCGCAAAAATGGATCGCCAAAACCATTCGCTTTGTGACCATGCCCTGCGGAAAAATTGTCAATAAACCCAACGACAATTTAATTCGCGAGCTGGGCGAATTGATTATGGAAGAAAATCCGGTGCGGCAAATGCTGGCGCAGTATTTGTACGTCAGTCATGATCCGGAAGATGCGGCAGGCCGCGTAGAGAGCACTTATCAATTGTTGCTGTCGCTGGGCCCGGTGTGGCATGCATTCCTGAAAGCCAAAAATACTGGCAAGATTTCCGGTGCTACTACCGAAGAACTGGCCAAAGATGCGGCGGCAAAAAACATCATCCAGCCGCACGATGTAGCGCGCGTAGTGGAATACGATGCGCGCCGCTTCGACTGCTTGTTAACCGATGCGTTTGAGAAACTGTGATTGTTGTATAGGTCAGTGGCGTTGATCAGTTGTCATAAACGGTTGATAGCATAAAAAATAAAAAACCCGCTGCGGCGGGTTTTTTATTGGCTCTTGAAAACAAGTGAATTGTTGTTGAGTGTGCGTGCAAATTATTATCAAGGCCGCACAGCACGCGCGGATAAGTTTCCGCAAACTCTTAAATTGCCAATTCATTCTCTGCCAGTACGCAACAATTTCGCCCTTGTGCTTTAGCAGTATAAAGTGCGCAATCAGCGCGTTTAAAGGTGCTGCCAAAATCTTCCTCGGTATCGTGGCCGCGACGATCATTAATGCGCTTGAAGTGATCTATATCAATCACAATTAACGCGAATTCGGGCGCGTCTCTGTGTTGCTCTCGCTCTATGCTGCAAATGAGTAGCGTTGAAACTATCTGGTCAATACCAAAACGATTGTAGGCCTGCGTGAGCGGGTCGACTGTCGATAGGCGGCGGAACTTGTCTTTTTCCTGTTGCAGCTCGGCGTTGGTTTGGCTGAGGGCGTTAATAATTTGTACATCGTGTTTGGTTTGGTTATTCAATTGAATCAGGCGGGTAACGGCAAAGATAAATATTCCCAGCATCCAGCAACCCAGAATTAACAAATACCAGTTGGCGGCGGAGATCCAGCCGCCGACAAATTCAATTTTTTCAATCTTGATGTCCTGGGCGCCGGGCTGCATGCCTTCAACGTAATCCATCCCCAGGCTGACGATATTGTCCATTTCCGGGCGCGATAACTTGCGCGGAATATCATATTGACCGAGCCACCAGTCGGCGACCACAAATTCGTCCAGATTAATACTGACTTCCTGGCTCAGGTCTTTAGTGTGCAGGATTATCGATTGGAATTTGGTGCTGTTGTTGTCCTGCATACTGGAATAAGCCGGATCGTAATTGCGCACAAAAAAACGCAAGCGACTGGAGGTGCCGTTAAACTTCAGTTTGATTTTTAACTGGTTGTAACCCGAGAGATCCACACCTTGATCAAATTCTTGCCCAAACAGCACATTAAAGCTGCAAGCAAAATATTCGCTCTTGTCATCGCGCGGATAATCGCAGCGCCAGATGCCGCTATTTTGATCCAGCCAATAGGCGGCGCTGTGACCATTCACGGTGGCCGTGGAATAAAAATAATGGGTGTAATTGGAGTTGGGCCAGACGATCAGGCGTTTATCGGGAAAAAACTTCTGCGCCCGAACCTGACCCAGATGGCTGCTAATACCAGCCACAGCAGTGGTAGGGGATAATCCTGACGGAAAAACTTGCGGTAAAAGCGGCTCATACCCTTGTGCTTGTGCCATTCCACAAACAGTGGGCGACTTTTACTGCAGGTACCTTGCGCGTGTGAGAAGGGGGCATCGGGGACAAACAAAATATCCCAGCCGGCGCGCCTGAAACGCATGCACCAGTCCAGATCTTCACAGTGCAGGAAATAGTCTTCATCCCACAAGCCGACCTGGGTTAGTGCTTCCGGTTTTACCAGCATACAAGCGCCGGAAATAGCTTCGACGGATAGGGGCGCGTTAGGCAAAGGTTGCTGGTGCAGGTTGAAATCCACCAGCAACTGCGGCCAGCGTTTGGCCCAGCGCTGCAAACCAAAACTGCGCACCAGCGTGCGACCGGGGGTTGGAGTGAGGCGGCGGCCGCCTGCCTGTTCGGTGCCATCGGGATTGAGAAGCAACCCGCCCACCATGCCCGCTTGTGGATTTTGCAGCAGGCTTTGGTAAAGCCGGGTCACACTGTGCGGTGCGCAAATACAATCCGGGTTGAGGAAAAACAAAAACGGTTGGCTGGCAGCCTGCGCGCCTATATTGCAGGCTTTGGCGAAGCCCAGGTTGGCTCCGTTGCGGATAATCTTTACCCGCGCATCCTGACCAAACTTTGCCTCAACTAATGCCAGGCTTTGATCGCGCGAGTCATTGTCCACCAGAATCACTTCGCCAGTTTGCTCGATAACCGCGCTAACAGATTCCACCAGCACCGGGCCAGCGTTGTAGTTGACGATAATGGTGGTGATGGGAAGGGAAGTGGTCACGTGAACATCCGCTTGAAAATCTGGCCGCGAGCATAGCGGATGCGCGCGCTGGCTGCATCATTCAGGCGCATTCCATGGGCAAGTTCGCGATTTTGCAGTAGTATGCCAAGCCATTTGCGCGCCCTTGTGCGCCAGAGCGATTTTCCAGCGGAGATAATTCCCGGCGTGAGCAAACTTATCGGTGAAATGCTCGTCGAGCGCGGCCTGGTACAGCCCGACGATGTAAAAAAAGCCCTGCAATTGCAGCAATCGACTGGTGGTCGCATAGGCGCCGGCCTGGTGCGTATGGGCGCTGTTGCCGAGGAGCAATTGCTGGATGCTTTATCCACACAGCTGGAGTTGCCGGTAGTTTTGGTGGGGCGCGACCTGCCCGATGCCAGCGGCCTGTTCAGCCAGATCAAGCAGGGCCGCATCGATATCAACTGGTGCATCGACAATCGCATCATTTATTGGCAAACCGATGAACAGACCTTGAGCTACACAGGGCGCGATCCTTTATCCGCGTTTGCCAGCGATGTACTTCAGTACCACTACCCCGAATTGACCCTCAAACCGACGCTGATCCTCAGTCATAGCCTGGATATCCTGATCGATTATTTGCGCAAGGAATTGAATGCCGAGCGTTTCTTTTCCGAAGGCAGTGAGACCAAAGGCCTGCGTGAACTGGCGGAAGAGGCACCGGTGGTTGAGCTGGTGAACAATATTTTCTCCAAGGCTGTGACCTTTAATGCCTCGGATATCCACCTGGACCCGCAGGAAGAAGTCTTCCGCGTGCGTTTGCGTGTTGATGGCATTTTGCAAACCCATCTGGAGCAGCCGATTGATCGCTACCCGGCGGTGGCCTCGCGCGTAAAGCTGATCTCCGAAATCGATATTGCCGAGCGTCGTTTGCCGCAAGACGGCCGTATTACCACCCGCGTGAATGGGCGTGAGATGGATGTGCGTGTTTCGACTTTGCCTGGTGTGCACGGTGAATCCATTGTTATGCGTCTGTTACCCAAGGATCGCAAAGAGTTGTCACTCGCGACTTTGGGGTTGGAACAGGACCATATGGATTTGGTTGGCTCACTGATGCAAGAGGCCAACGGCATTGTATTGGTTACTGGCCCGACCGGTTCGGGTAAGTCCACCACCTTGTATGCTGCCCTGCAGGAAGCAACTGACGGCACACGCAAAATCCTTACGGTAGAAGATCCTGTCGAATACCAATTACCTGGCATCACCCAGGTACAAGCCCATGCCGAAATTGGCTATACCTTTGCCAAAGCCCTGCGCGCCTTTTTGCGTCAGGACCCGGATGTGATCATGGTGGGTGAGATCCGCGATTTGGAAACGGCGCAAATTGCCATTCAATCGGCGCTTACTGGCCATTTGGTGTTATCAACCTTGCACACCAACGATTCGCTCTCGGCTTTTACCCGATTAATTGATATGGGCGTGGAGCCGTTTTTGGTGGCGGCGCCGATCAAAGCGGTGCAGGCCCAGCGACTGGTGCGCAAAATCTGTAAACATTGTGCTAAACCCGCGCAGGTGCCTGAGTCGATTAGCGCAGAATTTGCTGGCTTGAAGCGCGACTTTGCGCCCAACTGGATGGAAGCGGTGGGCTGTGCAGCTTGCAATAACACCGGTTATTCCGGGCGTATGGGCGTGTACGAGATAGTGCCTATCTCGCCGGAATTGCACGACATGATTATCGCCAACACCCCGGTAACCGAAATGCGCAAGCTGGCGCGTCGCCAGGGCCATAGATCCATGTATCAGGATGGCCTGATCAAGGCCGCGCGTGGCCAGACCACGGTGGAAGAAGTCATGCGCGCTACCAATATTGATGCGGAATAGCGGAGCTGACGAATGCAATTCAGCTACAAGGCGCTCGACCAGAATCAGGCAGTAATCAGTGGTGTTATTGAAGCCACCGATGAGCGTGAGGCCGCGCGTCTGATCCGCGAGAAAAACCTGCAGCCGCTGAGCGTTGCTCCACACGAAGAAGCCTCCGGCAATATCCGCAAAAAACTCGGGCGTGAGGAAATTACGGTTTCGCTGTTCGAGCTGACCACCATGCTCGAATCCGGTGTTTCCATCGCCGAAGCCCTGCAGTCATTGCAAGAGGCTGACTCCCATCCGCAACTGCGCAAGTTCTATCGCTCGGCATCGGAACAACTCCAACGTGGTGCCAGTTTTGGTCAGGCCTTGCGCGCGGCGGAGTTGCAATTACCGGCTTATTTCATCCAATTGGTGGAGGCGGGCGAGGCATCGGGCCAGTTGGGTCAGACTATGCGCCGCGGTGTGGAGCAGATGGAATATGACCTGTCAGTGGTCAACGAGCTGCGTAACGCGCTGATTTACCCAGCGGTGCTGGTGTTGACTGGCATCAGCGCTGTGGCACTTATCTTTATTTTTGTAGTCCCAAAGTTCGCCAATTTAATGGACGGTAAACAGGATTTGCCCCTGCTTGCCACAGCGGTACTGTCCACTGGCTTATGGTTGAATGAAAATTTTTACTGGGTGGCTGCGCTGGTGGTGGTACTGGGCGCAATGCTTGGGATGCAATTTGCCAAACCGGAAGTGCGCCAGGCGCTGCTGGATAAAATGTCGGGCCTGCCGGTGTTTGGTCGCTGGCTGGCGGAATCGGATATTGCCCGCTGGTCCTCGGTGATGAGTGCCATGCTGGCCAGCCATATCGAACTCACGCGCGCACTGGATTTGGCGCGCGCCAGCGTGAAAAACTCGCGTCGCAGTAAAGGCTTGTTATCGGCCCTCAACGCGGTGCAATCCGGCGGTAGTCTGTCCAAGGCGCTGCAAGACAACCAGATTCTTAATGCCACCGCCTACAACCTGATTCGCGCCGGCGAAAAAACCGGTCGCCTGGCGGAGATGCTGCAAGCGGTGGCCAAGATTTATGAAAACTCCGGCAAAAACCGGATGAAACGGCTGTTGTTATTAATTGAACCCCTGGCGATTGTCTTTATTGGTATCGCGGTGGGGGTGATTATCCTGGGGTTAATCCAGGCCATCACCAGCGTTAATGATGTAGCGATTTAAGAAATCCCCCAGGGGATTAAACATGAATAATTTTTCAGAGACTTTCTATGCGCAATACTAAAACTCACCAACGTGGCTTCACCATGATCGAACTCCTGGTGGTGTTGGTTATCCTCGGCCTGTTAGCCGGCCTGGTTGGCCCACGCATGTTTGGCAAGGTCGACAGCGCCAAAGTGAAAACTGCTGAAACCCAGCTCAAACTGCTCAAGTCTTCGCTGCAAACCTATCGCCTGGATATGGGCGAATTCCCCAGTACCCAGGAAGGTCTGGCGGCACTGACCCGCTCACCCGATAACTCGCGCGCCCAGCAAAACTGGAAAGGTCCTTACCTTGACGAAGAAATCCCGGCTGATCCATGGGGCAACGCCTACCAATATCGCCGCGAAAAAAATGGTATGCAGGATTTCACCCTCTATTCACAGGGTGCGGATGGCAAGCAGGGCGGTGAAGAACTGGACGCCGATATTGGCTTGGCCAAGTAGTTCCTTTTCCGGATAAACAGGATCACTATGAGCCCGCGCACCGGTTTTACCCTGATTGAATTATTAGTTGTGCTGATGATTCTGGGGCTAACCAGTGCGCTGGTGCTGCCGCGGTTACCCGCTATTTACGAGCAGTTCCAGGACAAATCCGATCAGGAGCGGTTGATGCAACTGCTCTCCTCGCTTCCCCTTAAAGCCTATACCCGCCAGCAACCAATTAATCTTAAACCGGAAGATGCGCTGCAAACGCTACTAAACGAAGGCCTGGAAATGGATGGGGAATTAAAACTCCGCCTTAGCCAACCTATCGTCTATCAACCCAATGGTGTTTGCCTGGGGGGGCAAATAGACGTTGAGCTCAACGGTATTAACCGCCGGTTACAGCTCGCTCCCCCTTATTGTGAGCCGCGCGAACATGACTAGTGAACGCGGTTTCACGCTGATAGAAGCCATAGTCGCGCTGGTAATTTTCTCCATGGCGGCCATGGGTATTTACAGCTGGATCAACACCAACCTGATTTCCCTCAATCGCGTTGCCGTAGTGGCCGAGTCCGAATTCGTCGTCAACTCCGCGCTAGAACGTTTAAAGCTGGTGGATCTGCGCACTGAAACCCAGGGTTCGTTTGATGTGGCGGGTTATCAGGTGCAATGGCGAGCGGAATTGGTGGAGCCCTGGAAGCAGGGGCGCACGCCCCAGGGTGCTATAGGGCTTTACGACTTAGGCTTGTATAACCTGACGTTGGATCTGTTTAAGGGGGATCGACTGGCGACTAGCTACCAATATCGTCAGGCGGTTTACCATCAGGCGCGCGAATTTAAACTGGAGGGCGATGATGACTTCTAATCGCCACAAGTTGCAGCGCGCCTTTACCCTAATTGAAATGCTGGTGGTGATGATTATTGTCGCCATGGTGGTCACCCTGATTGTGCAGGGTTTTGGTTATACGCTCGGTGTTTACCAACGGGTAGTAAAAAACCAAAACAACGCCTACCAGCAAGTATTTGCCTATGACTGGTTTACTTCCAGCCTGCAAGCGCAGGTTGCCATGCGCCCTAAAGATCGCGGACTGGAAGGTGATGCCCATCAGTTAAACACCTTTAGTTATCAACCTCTGTTGGCGCAACAGGGGTTAAAAACCCGCATTGGCTGGGAGCTGGTTGATCAAAACGGTGAGTTGCAATTGAGTTATCGCGAAGCGAACAACCAATTTATCGTGCAGCGCTGGGTGGGTGCTGCTGGCCACTTCGAATACCTGGATGAAAAAGGTCAATGGGTTGCCCGCTGGCCGCTAGAAAAAAGCGAGCTGCAACCTTTACCCAAGGCAATTCGACTAGTGGTTAATAGCGGCCGTGAAACTTTCAATTATGTTGCGATCAATAACACGCGTTTGCGCGCAGAAGTCACTGCGGAAGAGGTGATGTATGGCCGTGACTAGATCACCGCAACAACAGCAAGGGTTTATTCTTGCCGCCACCCTCTGGGTGTTAGCGATTATGTTTGTAGCGGTGGGGATTTTTCACACCTATGTACAGCACAAGCTGCAACTGGCTAGTCAGGCAAAAGCCAATGTGCAATTGCGGCTGGATGCTCACTCAACCTCCCAAACAGTACTTTATCTTCTGGCGAGTTCACGCATGACGCGCTCTGGCCTTACCTTTTCCCAGCAAGATGAAGCGGCTTACCTGACGGAGGAAGGTCTCCTGAATACCGATCCGGTTGGCGATGAAATGCTGTTGGATGGCACCGCCTATCAAGGACTGGGCAGCAGCTATTTTGCGGTGCAGGATTTGTCAGGATTATTAGCTATTAATGTGTCCGAGCCCTATGACCTGGCCAATATGATTGAAAAGTTTGACTCCAATCCGGTCAATCGAACCCAATTGATCAGTCGTTTGCAGGATTACGTGGATGCTAACGAGCGGGTCAATCTTTCCGGTGCTGAGAAAGAAGATTACCAGCGCCTGGGGTTGGTGCCGCTCACTAACGATTTTCTGCGCTCGGAAACTGAACTTTATCGTGTGTTAGGTTGGCGCGAATGGCTTGATGCCCATCCTCAATTCCAATGGCAAGATTGGTTGAGTGTGCGGCGTGACTCGGTGATGAACCTGAATACCATGCCAAAGGGTTTATTGATGGGTTACCTGGGGCTGGATGAAGAAACTGCCGATATCTTAGTAAAGGAGCGGGTGACTAATCCTTTTCGTACTGCAGCCGACTTTGTTGCCCGCACCGGTTTACCGATGAACATGGATGATGATAAATATCGTTTTTTTGCCTCCAATGAATTCCGCCTGAGCTTGTGGGGCGGGGGGGGACAAGCCGAAGTGATTAGCCTACAATTGACGCCCAATGGCATTTATGGCCCATGGCAAATTAACTACCAGTATAGTGTCCAGCGTGTTAATGAAAATAACGAATCTTCTTCCCCGGCCATGGCCCTCGAGCAAACCAGCCTCTTTGGTCACACCCTGGGTGATAACCGCTGAGGGCACCTTACCTCTTGATGAATTGCCGGGGGCTCACAGTGTCCAGCTAAATTCGCCACGCCTGATTGTTCCGCGCCAATATCTCTTCTATTTATATGTGTCGCTCAGCAATATCCCTAAAGCCCTGCGCGCAAACCTGATCCAACAGCGTGTGCAGCAGGCTAGCCCTTTCGCGAATCCTGCAAGCTGGGTTATTCAGGATGAGCAGGCTGCCCAGATTTGGTTTTGGGATGCGGACCTGATTGCGAAGCGTCGCGCGGATAATCCCTCCTTGCCGCAATCGGTATTACCGGAAGCGTTGTTGCGCCAACCGCTCATTGATGGTTTTTATTTACAAGCCTGCTTGAGTGGTTGGGATATGCAATTCTGGTCGGCGGGTGAGTTACTTCACACACGCTGGCTGTTGAATAAACCTGATGCACGTATGCAAACGGATTTTGTTCGCCACTGCAGTAAAAGTATTCAGGATGCGAATTGGCTCGAGCTGGAACCTCGGTTGTTGAATAGTCCCTGGAATGAAAAACCTTTCTGGTCGCGCGAAACCCTCACCCAGGAAAAAATCGCGACCAAATTAATCGCCGGCATTTTAGTCGCTTGGGTGTTTTTGGAAGTGGGTTTGGGATTAGGTACAGAAATCAAATCATCCTGGCTTACTGCACAAGTCGCGGAAAAAAATGAGGCCATGATGGATTTGGTTAATCAGCGTGATGGTGCTTTGCGCCAGCAGGAATTTAATCAGGCAATAGGGCAACTGGTCGCTAATCCTTCCCCTTTGTATTTGGCTGCGCAGGTTCAGCAGTGCACGACGAATTTCGATTTCGCTATTCTGGATTGGCAATATCAGCGTGGTCAGCTGGTGTTATTGCTGCAAAAAGAAGGTTTGGATACGCGCGCGCTGATTGAGTCCTGCGCCGCTAATCCAGCCTTTACCGATGTCAGGGTTGAGCCGGGTTTAACGCCGGACCAGACACGCGTGCTGTTTAGTTTGCCGGGCATGCAACAGGAGGAGCAGAACAATGCTGACTAATCTGCAAAAGCTCCTCACACCGCATTGGTTGCAGTTACAACAGCAAGCAGGCGCTAACCCGCGGTTGCGCTGGATGTTGTGGGGCATTCTTTACATCTTCCTCATTTACTTTGCGCTTAGCCTGGGTGATTGGCGAGCGGAGCAACAGCAATCGATCAATCAATTGCAGCGCACCGCTATTAAGTTGGATCAACTCGAGTCTCAAACAGAATGGCCGCAGCGCTGGGAAACAGAAAAGGCAACTGGCACCCAGCTTCAACAGCGGTTGTGGAAGGCAACAACGATTGGTTTGGCGGAAGCAGATTTACAAAATTACCTGCGCAACCTGATCAATAAACACAATGGCGATGGCTTGCGTTTGCGGCTCGCGCCAACAGAGACAGTGGTGCTTGGTGGTGAGAGCCTGTTTAAAGTCAGTGCAGATGTATCTGCAGTAATCAATGTGACCCAAATTGATAATCTGATGCGCGCAATGGCAGAGAATCCACAGTCATTGTTAGTGGAGCGTTTTGGTTATAGCTCCCAGCGCGCCGGACAGTTCAATATGTTGGTTACGGCTTATTTCAGTAGCGCTGAAACGGGGGCGGAACAATGAGTGTATTGCAGCGTTTTGCGCAACTGCCAGCGCATGAACAAATCGTCTACAAACTCACCATCAAATTGACTGCGGTGGCATTTGCGCTTGGGGTTATTTGGGTGTTGTTGGGTTTGAGCGATCAATCACCAACAGCCGATAATCCCTGGCAAGCATCGGTTTTACCTCAAGGGGAAGATGCGATTGGATTATATGTTGCTGTGGCAGAAAAGCCGCGCTGGTTTTCCGAGGCCGGTATTCAGCAAACCAAACCAATCGAAGATCCTGCCAAAGCATTGGAAGGGAAACCGGAGAGCATGCGTCTTACCGGTCTGGTAACTAAAGGAAATACTCGCTACGCGTTGTTCGTTCCAGTAATTCTCTCAGCTGGTGCGGGCAAACCTGCGGTAAGCCAATTAGCAGTGGGCGATAAATTAGTTGGTGATTGGGAGATTACGGCGATTTCAGCCAACCAGGTAGATATTCGCCAGGGGGAGGAAACTCGTACCCTGAAAATGTATCAGCCTAAAAAGTAGTATTTTTGTGTAGCACAAAAGTGCTACCCTGCTCCGAGAGGAGATTATCATGTCGACTACCAGTATTCGTATTCCTGATGACATAAAAGAACGGGTTGCATTGGCGGCCAAGCAGTCAGGAACCAGTGTGCATAATTTTATGGTGCAGGCGATTATTGAAAAAGCCGAGGAGCAAGAGCGCGTAACAGCATTTAATCGATTGGCAGAGCAGCGCCTGGATAATCTGCTGACCACGGGGCAGACATTGGAATGGAATCAGGTGCGTGAGCAATTGTTAGGGCGTGCTCGACAACTGCAAGACTCCATTACCAAGGAATAAAATGGCGAAGATTAAGCTTGCAGAAGGAGTTTGGGAGGACTTTGAGCGTATCCTTGCTCATCTTGCCGAGTTTCAGGTTGAAAATCCTTTGCAGCGAATTCAAACCATTATCCAGGCTATCGATGTTCTGGAGACTAACGCACTTGTTGGTCGTCCTATTGACTCTGTAAAGCGTGAGTTGGTGATTGGGAATGACTCCAAGGGTTATGTGGCGCTCTATCACTACTCAGCAGTTATTGATGTGGTATTTGTTTTAGCGGTACGCAGCCAGCGTGAAGCTGGTTATGCGCGCTAAGCATCAAAACTTGCACCCAATCACAGCTTTAATCAAACTACCCGCCCAATTGCCAAAGTCTATGTTTTCCGGGAAATCATAATGCTCAATGTGAAGGCCAGCTCTGTTGTAACTACCAGCTTGAAAACCGCCGTGTCTTTGGGGGTACTTATGACCCTCACCAGTTGTAGCAGTTTCTGGCATAAGCCTACGGCAGCAGAGCAGGGGCAAGAGCTGGTTCAGTTGGACCCGCTACGCGAGCCGAAAGAGTTCAGTGCTACTGCCAGCCAGCCGCAGGCACAGCAACAGCAAATTCCCCAAACCAAAATCAAGCCTGGCCCGTCAGTCAGCATCGGCAGCACTGTTGCAGATGCGCAGGCACAAGAACTGGCTTTGAATTTAAAAGGCGATCCAATTGCGGGCAACTACCACAATATGCCCTTGCCAGTATTTATTAATGAAGTATTTGGTGAGCAACTGGGTTTGTCTTTCACCCTGGATCCACAAATCGAAAAACAGGAAGATCTTGTTACGTTGCGGTTAATTGAGGCAGTACCTCCTTCCGAGTTATTCCGCATCGCTTTGCGTACCTTGAATACCTATGGCGTTGCGGTATCCCAGCAGGGCGATGTGCTGAATTTTGCGATCGATAAAAATATTACTGCTGGCGAGACGCCATTATTGGTTAGCGGACGTGCCTTGCCGGAAGTTCCTGCATCTCATCGCCCGGTATTTATGTTTGTGCCGTTGAAAGTGGTAACCAATACCCGTGTAGCGAGTTGGGTTAGGGATGCTTTAAGTGGTAAAGATATCCAAGTCAATGAAGATGCAATGCGCAATGCCGTATTGCTAAAAGGAAAGCCAGATCTGGTAAACCAGGCTCTTTCAATTATCGAAGTGCTGGATCAGCCATTAATGCGCGGGAAGTTTTCCGCCAGTATTGAGCCTGCCTTTGTGAAGGTAGATGCATTGAGTAAGAACTTGAAAGAAGTGCTTAATGCAGAGGGTTATGATGCATCCATCAAGTCGGCAACTGGATCAATTATGTTGGTTCCTCTGGAAGGAGCTAACCAGTTGGTTGTGTTTGCTGCATCGCAACAAATTATCAATCACGTACGCGAATGGGTGGAGGTGTTGGATCGTCGCCAGCAAATGAGCATTGACCAGGGCATATTTACCTATGAGGTTCGCAATACCGAAGCGGCGCACATTGTAGAGCTACTCAATAGTTTTGAAAGCGGGTCATCAGCTTCGACCAGTAGATCATCTGGTTTGGATTCCTCCTCGACCACGGGTTCCGCCATATCCGACACCACCTCGTCTAATTTGGGTGGTGGCAGTGCCCAATCGGCTACGGCGCGAGTCAATGGTGGTAACTTTGTAGTAGATACCAATCGCAATACAATTATTTACAAGGGTAGTGGGCAGGCGTGGTTGGATATGTTGCCGGTGATTCAAACCCTGGATAAAGCGGCTCCCTCAGTATTAATAGAAGTGCTGCTGGCTGAAGTAACCCTTAACGATAAAGAGCAAACCGGTTTTGAGTTTGTGGCCAATGGCTCCCAAAAAGTGGGGGGAAGGGTTTATAACTCAGTGGTGGGAACTCTGGGTGGTTTGGGGGTGGGTTCATCCGGGTTAAGTGCTACCTTGGACAGTGCGGGCGAAACCCGCGCCATGCTCAATCTCTTTTATGAAAATAAGCGCGCGGAAATTCGTTCCCGCCCCCGCCTGATGGTCAAAAGTGGCCAGCAGGCCACTATAGATGTTGGGACTGAGATTCCTACACTGGGTTCTAGCAGTGGCGTTACAACAGGTGGATTAGTGGTTCCACCGAGTATTGCGAACCGGAAAACAGGGGTTCGCCTTACGGTATCGCCCGTTGTCCACGCCTCTGGGCATGTGGATATTGAGATAGATCAGGAACTCAGTGAAGCACAGCCCAATGAGAGCAGTGGAATCGATTCTCCCAGCATTTTTAACCGCAAAATCCAGACTACGGTTACCCTGCAGGATGGCGGCTCAATCTTAATTGGCGGTTTAATTTCCAGCTCTAAGTCATTGGGAAATGTAGGGGTTCCATGGTTTGGAAAATTGCCTATAATTGGTCGTCTTCTGCGTGCGGATAACAACACTTCAGCGCGAACCGAGCTGATGGTAATGATCATTCCTTATGTAATTGACAACCCTGCAGAAGGGCAAGCCGTCACTAAAAGCATCCAGCAAGCTTTCCAGCAGCCTGAGTTGCTAGAGGTTTCTGGTTCAACAGCTGTTCAGGTTGATTAAATCACAATCAAAAACGCCGTGATTTAAATCCAAAACCGGGCAAAAGGGTTGGCTTTTAATAACTTAGGCTTGTCAAGTTGGCGGCGTTGATTACTACACTGTGGTAAACGCGGCGAACCTGTTGGACATCCAGTCCAAAATCGGTGTTGGTATGAACAACGCTCAGAAGTTGTTTGTACGTGTTGACCTGACCAACGCTGTATTCGGTGCGGCTCCAACCCTGACTTCTGCTACCTCTACTTCTACCATCGCTCAAGGTGGTGCTGATTCTGCTTACGTAATTTTTGAAGTAACTGCTTCAGCTTCCAAGCCACAAACTGATACTGCAACTGTAGCTGCCGCTTCTTACAAGCTGCACAATAACTTTGCTGGTTCTAACGTGACTTTCACTGTGTACGAAACTTTGACCGCAGCTGTAAACAGCGGTACTGCTCTGTACACCAAGTCTTTGGCTAACGTAGTTACCGTTGGTAGCGGTTTGAAACAAGCTTACACCGCTGGCACTGCAGTTGCTGACGTAGAAGCTGCATTCAAAAAATTCACTAGCAATGCTTTGACTGCTGCCGCTGGTCAATTGAGTTCAACTGTTGATGGTACTACCTATTCTCAGGCTGGTACTGCAACTGTTGCTGCTGACATCTACACTGCTGGTGACGTAAAAATCACTGGTGACTTCGGTTTGACTGGTGCTACCTACGCTCTGCGTCAAAACGCTGACTGTACTGGTGGTACTACTGCTCTGACCGTTGCTGGCGACAAGAAGTCTGCATCTACTGGTGCTGCAATGGGTGCTAACGAGTACCTGTGTGTTACTGTAACTGGTACTCCAGTGATTCCAGAGACTACTTACACTGGCTCTATCACTTACACCGCGATTGCCACTCCATCATTTGCTCCAGCAGCATTTAATGGCACTGTTGGTACTATCTCTCGTAACGGTACTACTATCCAAGTTCCATACGTTTCTACCTTCTCTGACTACAACCAACGTTTGGTTCTGGTTAACCGTGGTAGTGCAGACGTAGCTTACTCTGTTACCTTCACTCCAGAAGTTGGTGTAACTGCTACCGCTGGTACTGCTGCTGCTGGTACTCTGAAGGCTAACTCTACTACCATCCTGTCTGCTAAAGACGTAGTAACCATCACTGGTGCTACTCGTACTGCAGCTACTGTAGCTATCGTATCTGCTTCAGCTAACATCGATGCAGCTACCACTATGGTAAACCTGTCTGACAAGTCTACTGACACTGTAAAACTGAAGTAATTCAGTAATACAAAATCAGTAACGAAATAAGGGCGCTTCGGCGCCCTTATTTTTTATTTGGCTTTTTGAAAATTGTATTTACTGTCTCTGCATTTCCATTCATGCGTTGTCCATATCTGCTTTGATGTTTAGTATTTCCCATTTGAATAAATTAATGCTTCCGTAGAGCTGCTATGCAACCTGGACAAGAAATTAGAAAATTAAATTCGATTCGTGCTCTTGCCGTAATTATTGTGATTGTGAGTCACTTCAGCAATGAGTCTGGGGTGCTGGGAGGAATTTTAGGGCAAGGAGCTGGGCAGATTGGAGTTATGCTGTTTTTCGTGTTAAGTGCATTTTTAATGGCGCACTTGTATTTCGATCTCTCTCCGTCAAGAGAAAATATCAAACAGTTTTCCGTTGCGCGTATAGCACGGGTAATTCCGTTATTTCTATTTGTTGTTTTTCTTTCCTATATTTCATATCAAATTTCCTTTCTGACGTTTAAGGAATATCTCTACAGCATTCCTGATGCTGCATCACTTGCATCACATATATTGCTTTTGTCGGGGGCAAGCGTTCTCTGGAGTATTCCACCAGAAATCTATTTCTATGTTTTATTTGCTTGCTTGTGGGCAGCAAAAAAATATGTTGGTAACTTAATTGTGATTGTTCCTGCCGTGCTTTTGGTGGTTTCCTTTTTTATGCCGCCGCAAAAGGCTATGGAAACAAGTCTATTTGGCATTTATGTGAAACTATCTATCCTGCAGGTGTATCCGTATTTTTGTATGGGATTTTTGTTGGGCTGCCTTTATAAAAGGTGGAAGCTATCTTTTTTAATAAGCCATATTTGGATTATTGTCTTGCTTGCAATACCGCTGCTCTATCCGGGTGTGCTGATAAAGTTGACGGGAATTACCAACGGGTTATGGTCTGATCCGCGCTTGTTAATTGCACTTGGTGCAATCTTTTTTGCATTAGTGTTTTTGGTCCCAGAGCGAAATATAATTCTGGAGAATGTGGTGGGGGATTTTTTAGGCAAGATTTCTTACTCAATTTATTTGTTGCATTATCCAATTTTGCTGGTTCTTAAGGCAGCAGGGTTTGCTCAGGGTTTTGTGGGTTTAGTTACTTTTATCAGCGTTACCTTATTGGTGTCCGCTTTATCATTTAAATATTTGGAAGCGCCGGCAAAAAAATGGATTAAGTCCACGCTGGATTCGCGCAAGGCGATTGGTGATCATGCGTAAGTCCATTCTCTTTTATCGCGATTTCCAGGAATACACCGGCGGCCATCAAAAAGTCGCCGACTATTTTCAACATCTAAAAACATCGAGTGATTTCTCACCGCACATTAGTTTTTCGCCGCAATCACTCTGGGATAAATCCAATCCCTGGTTTTCTGAATACCAACAGCAGTCGGTCGATTACTTACCCGATAATTACGATTACGCTTTTCTCGCCGGAATGGATTGGCAGGCATATCTCTGCGCAAATCCGCCCGCAGATCAGCCGGTAATTAATTTAATCCAGCATGTACGCCACGCAGATCCAGTGCAACCTATGCATTCGTTTTTGAAACAGAAAGCCGTGCGTATCTGTGTGTCGCGCGAAGTGGAAATGGCGATAACCAATACAGGATTGGTGAAAGGTCCGGTATTTACTATTGAGAATGGAATTGATATCCCGCAAATCGTCGATCAGGTTCGGCAGCATCAAGTATTTATCTTTGGGCCAAAAAATCCTGCGGTGGCTAGCGCACTGGCAGAACAGCTAGGGCAGCTGGGTGTTGCAGCTTTTTGCATCAACCACTGGTTGCCCCGTACTGAATTGCTGCAGCTGTTGGCATCCAGCCGTATCGCGGTCATGCTGCCCAACCCAACCGAAGGTTTTTACCTGCCGGCATTGGAGTCTATGCGTTATGCGGAACTCACTGTAGTGCCAGATTGTGTTGGCAATCGCAGTTTCTGCCACAACCGCCAAAACTGTTTGTTTCCCGCGTACAATATAGCCTCGCTGATTGCTGCTGTGCATGACGCCTTGGGTTTGCTCCGGCAGCCAGAGCAGCTCAACATTTTTAAACAGAATTGCGAATCGACACTGGCGTATCATTCGTTAGCTCGTGAACGTGAAGACTTTCTCGCTATAATGCGGCGACTAGATGTCTTATGGGAGGACAGTGACTAATGAGGCCATCCGAAGCTTTCAAATTGCACCGGGACTTTATTCGTCAGGTTGTACTTGCGCACCATGCGCTCAACCCCCGTATTTTCGGTTCCGTAGTGACTGGGGACGATTTGGTCGACAGTGATTTGGATTTACTGATAGATCCAACCCAACAAACAACACTATTGGATATTGGTGCAATTCGTCATGAGTTGATGTCCAAATTGGGTGTTTCTGTCGATGTATTAACACCCATGGCGTTACCAGAAAAGTTTCGTGCGCGCGTATTGGCCGAAGCTGTCCCGGTATGAAGCGTGAATCTGCACAGCTTGAGGAGTACCTTGAGCACATTCTTGAAGCTATAACCAGAATCTTTCGCTATCTGGAAGATGCCGACGAAATAAGGTTTCTCAGCGATGAATTGCTGCAAGATGCAGTAATAAGGAATTTGGAAGTGATTGGTGAAGCCAGTCGTAATATCCAGAAACATTTTCCCGAGTTTGTCGATGAGCATCAGGAGTTACCGCTGTCTGCAGCGTACCAAATGCGCAATGCGCTCGCACATGGATATTTTCAGATTGATTATCCCCTTGTTTGGCGAACCGTCCAGACAAACCTGCCGGAACTCCACCAACAAATAAAGTTAATCCTGGATAGCTCCGCTTACAGCGAGAAACAATAATTTGAGTTTGCCTGAAACTATCTTACTCACCGGCCTGCCGCGTGCAGGAACAACCCTGAGTTGTCATATCCTCAATAATTGCCCTGCAACGCTTGCGCTGCATGAGCCTATGAAGCCGGGCGATTTTGAACCTGCTGCCGGTATTGATGCCGCTTTGTCACGCATCCAGCAATTCGCAGTAGTAACCCGGCAACAAGTGTTGCAAGAGGGTAAGGCCCTGAGTCAGCAAAAAGATGGCGCCGTACCGGAAAATCCGGTTGCTGCCAATGCTGTGGGCGGTGGTTTGCGTCCTATGGATGTCAGTCTTGGCTTGATTGATGTGAGCGCGCGCGCATTGCCCGCGGATTTCACCCTGATTATTAAGCACAACGCGCTGTTTACTGCGTTATTACCCGAGCTTGCGGCCAGCTTCCCGATGTACGCGATTGTGCGTAATCCGTTGGCGGTACTGGCCAGTTGGAATCTGGTGGATCTACCGATCAACAAAGGGCATATCCCCGCCGCTGAACAGTTTGATCCGGCTTTGAAAAGTAAACTTGCCGCAACCCCGGATGTGCTGGATCGTCAACTGCATATTCTCGAATGGTTCTGCGCGCGTTATCTCCAGCATCTAAATGGCCGCTGGTTGCGCTACGAAGATTTTGTTAAGGAACCGCGCACTTTGGTTGGTGCTTTGGGGTTGTCTGAACCGGACGCTCAGGTTCCCATGCGTGCTAGCAAAAACACTACTTATGATTTGGCATTGATGGAACAGCTCTATACAGGCTTGAGCGGTTTTGGGGAGGCAATTTGGGCAATATATTCACCTGCCCAGGTTGATGAGCTGATGGAAAATATCCGGGCGAGCCGATGAAAACCCTGGATTTTATGATTGCGGGTGTGCAAAAAGGCGGCACTACGGCGCTCAGTTATTTTCTAAGCCAGCATCCGCAGCTGGCAATTGCCCAGGGCAAGGAAGTGCATTTATTCGATGCACCTGATTACTTGCCCACATGGGACTCTGAGCAAATTAATCAGCGTTATGCTGCGCATTTTTCCGATGCGTCCATGCAGCAGTTATGGGGTGAGGCAACGCCGATCTACTGCTACTGGCCAGAAATCGCCGCGGAGCTGCAGCGCTATAATCCGGCCCTGAAGTTAATCGTAATATTGCGCGATCCTGTGGAGCGGGCCATTTCGCAATATGCGATGGAAAAAGCGCGTGGCGATGAATCCTTGCCCTTGTGGTTGGCGCTATGCCTGGAGCCTTATCGTCTGTGGCGAGATACAGGTCGCCAGCAGGGTGGTGCGCGCCGCTGCCATTCCTACTGCAGTCGCGGTCATTACAGTCATCAACTGGAAAACTTGCGCCGTTATTTTCCGGTTGAGCAAATTCTGGTGTTGGAAAACAGTGAGTTGAACAACCAACATCAGGCAACTTTGCAAAAGATTTGCGATTTTTTAGGTGTAGCTGCAGATCAGTTGCCGGAACCGGCAAGTATTTTCAGTGGCGATTATGATCGTCGTCGCCATCAGTGGCTGCGTTGGTTACTGGGATGCTATTTCCGGTTTGCCAATCGTCGCTTGAAAAGCCAGTTAATCGCCATGGGCTATAGCCCCCAATGGACATGGCTGAGATAATTCCGCCGCCGCTTTTTTGAAAGGGCCAGATTGTTTAAAAAGGGTTTGAGTTATGTCGCACGGCAAAGCCGCTTATCAGTCATCCAACCGTAAGGGCATAGTGCTCGCCGGTGGTTCGGGCACGCGCCTGTATCCTATTACCAAGGCGATTAGCAAACAAATCGTACCTATCTACGACAAGCCGATGATCTATTACCCGCTCACCACCTTGATGCTGGCGGGGATTCGCGAAATTTTAATTATCTCCACGCCGCGCGACCTGCCAACTTACCGCGAATTATTAGGTGATGGCCGCGCTTGGGGCCTGGAAATTTCCTACGCAGAACAGCCTTCGCCCGATGGCTTGGCGCAGGCATTTATTATTGGCGAAGAATTTATCGGTACCAGCAATTGTGCGTTAGTGTTGGGCGACAATATTTATTATGCGCACGATTTTTCGCAAGTGTTGCAACACGCTAACAGCCGCGCAACCGGCGCCACTATTTTTGGCTACCACGTAGACGATGCGCGCGCATACGGCGTGGTGGAGTTTGCTGATGACGGCACTGTGTTATCGATTGAAGAAAAACCGCTTAAACCAAAATCCAAATATGCCGTTACCGGATTGTATTTTTACGATAACCGCGTGATCGAGATTGCCAAATCCATAAAACCTTCTGCACGCGGTGAATTGGAAATTACTGATGTCAATAAAAAGTATTTGGAACTGGGCGAGTTAACCGTAGAGCTATTAGGTCGCGGTGCCGCCTGGCTGGATACAGGCACACACGACAATCTGCTCGCTGCCAGTCAATTTATTCAAACCATTGAAAAGCGCCAGGGTTTGAAAGTCGCCTGCCCGGAAGAAATTGCGTTCCGCATGGGCTATATCGATAAAGACCAATTAATTAACCTCGCCAAGCCACTGTTAAAAAGTGGTTATGGTGAGTACCTGATGAATATCCTTGAAGATCGAGTGTTTTAATGGAAGTCATTGCTACCGCTATTCCAGACTTGCTGCTGTTCAAACCCAAAGTATTTGGTGATGAGCGCGGATTTTTTTTAGAAACCTTTCGTGAAAGCTGGTTTAGTGAGCGCGATATTCCGGTGACGTTTGTGCAGGATAATCACAGCTCCTCCAGTCGCGGTGTACTGCGCGGCCTGCATTATCAAATTAACAATCCGCAGGGTAAATTGGTTCGTGTCACGGCGGGTGAAGTTTATGATGTCGCGGTGGATTTGCGTAAAAACTCTCCTACTTTTGGTAAATCGGTGGGTGTTTATTTGTCGGCAGAAAATAAACATATTTTTTGGGTTCCGCCCGGTTTTGCGCACGGCTTTTTGGTGTTGAGTGAGCGCGCTGAATTTAATTACAAGTGCACCGAGTACTACGCACCTGAACATGAGCGTTCACTCTTGTGGAATGACCCGGCATTAAATATTGACTGGCCCCTGGCGGGAATCCACCAGCCTACCTTGTCGGCGAAAGATCAGGCCGCATTGCCGCTCGCGCAAGCTGAGACATTTTCATGAATGAACAAAGCAAAAGTGCAATCAAAGTATTGATCACTGGGGCTAATGGTCAATTGGGCTATGCCTTGCAGCAAACGCAACCTGCACAACTCAACGGTGTTGCGTTGGAAGTAATTGCAGCGACGCGCACGCAGTTGGATTTATCCGCATCTGATTTGATTGTAGCCCTGCTGGATCAGTATCAACCGGATATTATTATCAATGCGGCTGCCTATACAGCGGTGGATAAAGCCGAGAGCGATGCTGAGCTGGCAGAGACAATTAATCATCGCGCCGTTGCTGCACTTGCTGCCTGGTGTGCACAGCAACAAAAAACGTTGCTGCAAGTGTCCACCGATTTTGTATTTGACGGCAACAAGTCCCGTGCCTACTTGCCAGATGATGAATGTAATCCACTCGGCGTTTATGGCAAGAGCAAACGCGCGGGTGAAGTTGCGGCGCTGGCAATAAATCCGCGCACTTATGTTGTGCGCACTGGTTGGGTTTATTGTGAGCATGGCGCCAACTTTGTAAAAACCATGTTACGCCTTGGCGCTGAACGAGAAGCGTTGAGTGTAGTAAGCGATCAACTCGGTACGCCTACTTACGCCATTAATTTGGCAAATATGCTTTGGTCACTGGCTGCGGTTCAGCCCACGCAAAAAATATTTCATTTTTCCGATGCAGGCAGTGCCAGCTGGTACGACTTTGCCTGCGCCATTTTTAATCTGGCAGAGCAGAAAAAACTGTTGTTACGTCAACCGCAGCTTAAACCGATTCGCACCTGCGATTACCCTACGCCTGCGCAGCGCCCGGGATTTTCGGTGCTGGACAAATTTCAAACCTGGGAAACCTTATCTATTCGCCCAATACATTGGCAGCAGGCATTGGGGCAGATGCTGGATAAATTGGTGCGCTAAATTGCGCAGCTGGCAAGATGGCGATTGCTCACTCGTTTTAGCAACTTAATATTACTGGATGCAAGTAACTTCACTGGATACGAGTTTCATGAGAAAGATTTTAATCACTGGCGGCGCTGGATTTATTGGCAGCAACTTTTGCCACTACTGGGCTGAACAATATCCACAAGACAAATTAGTCGTGCTGGATTTGCTGACCTATGCGGGGCATCGCGAAAATATCCAGTCGCTGGAAAACTCCACCAGTTTTGTATTTGCGCAGGGCGATATTGGTGATCAGGTGTTGGTGGAAAAATTATTTACTGATCATCAAATTAATTGCGTGATTCACTTTGCGGCAGAGTCCCATGTGGATAGATCCATTCTCGGGCCAGATGCATTTTTGCAAACCAATATCATGGGTACCCATACCCTGCTTAAAGCGGCAAAAAAATTCTGGCTGGATGCCGGCATCGCAGATCATCACTTCCATCATGTCTCTACCGATGAAGTTTATGGCTCGCTCAGTGATGAAGCTCCAGCATTTACCGAGTCAACACCCTTTGCGCCTAACTCGCCATACTCGGCGTCCAAGGCAGCGTCCGATCACCTGGTGCGCGCCTACCATCACACCTATGGTTTGAAGGTTACCACCAGTAATTGCTCCAATAATTATGGTCCCTATCAGGACAGCGAAAAATTAATTCCGCTGATCATCCAAAATATTTTGCTGGGTAAAGCCCTGCCAATTTATGGCGATGGTAAAAATATTCGCGACTGGCTCTATGTGGAAGATCACTGCCGCGCAATTGACTTAATCATGCACAAAGGAAGGGTGGGTGAGGTGTATAACGTCGGCGGTGAAAATGAATGGCGCAATATCGATATAGTGAATTTGATTTGCGCGCAGGTAGACGCTGCGCTTACTGCTAATCCGGAATTGTTGGCGCGCTATCCACACACACCTTGTGCCAATGGTGGTGAAGCCAAATCGCTGATCACCTTTGTTAAAGATCGTCCCGGCCATGATCGCCGCTACGCCATTGACCCGGGTAAATGCCATGCGGAACTGGGCTACCATCCGGTGGAAAGTTTTGAGAGCGGAATTGTGAAAACTATTCGCTGGTTATTGCACAATCAGCGCGAAAAGGTGGGGCACTAAATGTTTTCCGTCGCCTGGAAGCAGCGCACACTTATTTGGCAATTGCTGCGCCGCGATATTCACTCGCGCTATCGCGGCTCGGCGCTGGGTTTACTTTGGTCGCTGGTTACACCGCTTATTATGTTGGCGATCTACACCTTTGTGTTCCAGTTTGTGTTTAAGGCGCGCTGGAATGACACATCGGGTGAAACCACGCTGAACTTCGCCATTATTCTATTTCTCGGTTTAAGTATTCACGCTGTGTTGGCCGAGATTCTTACCAAATCGCCACAACTGATAACGTCCAACCCCAATTTTGTTAAAAAAATTGTTTTCCCGCTAGAGCTACTAAGCTGGATTAACTTGCTGAGTGGGTTGTTTACCTTTGCGATTAGTTTGTTGTTATTGTTCGGCTTTATTTTGTTGGAGCAAGGGCGTATCCCTGCAACAGCGGTGCTGCTGCCAATAGTGTTGTTACCCTACTGTTTGATGTTATTGGGCATTTCCTGGTTGCTTGCTGCTCTGGGTGTTTATCTGCGTGATATCCAGCAAATTACCGGAACCCTGGCAACACTATTATTATTTTTAAGTCCGATATTTTATTCTGTTACTACTTTGCCTGCGCAATTGCAGGCGTTCATTTATCTTAACCCCCTGTCTTATCCCGTAGAAGCAGCACGTCAATTGTTAATTTACGGGCAATGGCCTGCACCTACAGGTATAGCAATTTACACCTGCGTTGCATTGGCAATAGCCTGGCTTGGCTATCGTTTTTTCAGGCTGGTGCGCCCCGGGTTTGCCGATGTGCTTTAGAGAAGAATTTTACTTTCTGATTAATTGCATTGGTTGCGGTAGTTTGAAATATCCGGCTCGGTATTGAGTGGTCCTCCGGGAAATTCTTTAAGAAACTGACGAAATTCAGTGATAGATTTTTGATGCTCGCTCACATGAATCAAATTGTTTAATTCGGCTGGATCACTTTTTATATCAAAGAAGTACTCTTCCGGACTCTGATCAGGGAAATATTGAATAAAGTAACTGTGGCTACCATCAGTTGCCTGTTCAAATTCCCATTTTCTGCACAGGCGTACATAGCCTTCCGATAATATTTTTTCGTGCTTAACGCCACTAGTAATCTTGCGCAATGATTGGCTGTGCATGGGCATGCTGGATTTGACTCCAGCGACATCGAGAATGGTAGGCGTAACGGCGGTGTTGCTAATATGACTCTCGACAATCTGTGCCTCTTGCTGTTGCGGATATTTCACTACCAGATGCAGCGCGACAGATTCGCGCCAGGGTTTGTTTTTGTGATACAAACCGTGTTCGCCATTCATCACACCATTATCGTTAAATAATACAAAGAGTGTGTTATCAAATTCCTTGTCACGCTTTAATTGGTCGATCACCTGCTTCACCAAATCGTCGTAATCATGCAGGGCTTCAATGGCAGAGGCCATTGCATAGCGATAGTACATTTCGTACATTTTTTGATGGGATAAGCCATCTTGTACACCGCAGGGGAAACGAATTTTATTATCTGCCGGGTTTGCCTCGGTGCTATCGCTAACCTGCGGCAAAAATGCGGTGAGTGATAAGGGCAGTGGAATCGACATGGGGTCGACAGTACCCTTGTAGCGTTTACTGGCGTGGGGTAATGCCTGGCGATAACTGCAGGCGGTGACATAGGGCAATACACCTTCCAGTTGCGCGTTATGCGGGTTGAACAGGCGCAGGGTTAAAAATTTTTTCTGGCCTTTATTCGCGTGTAAATATTTCGCAACTTCGCGTTTGAAATATTCAATTTGTTCAGCCTGGTGTTGAGATGGGTCATAGTTAACAGCTTCACTCCAATGCTCTTCGCGGCCAACGCGAGCGCCATCTGCAGCGTTGATTTTGTAGCTAAATACACCGGGTTCACCGCTATGGTCATATTCAACGCGCCAGGTATCGACCCCGGGTGGTACGGGTTGATAGGCAAATTGGCCGGCAAATTTCCATACGCGCTCATCTGCCACTTGATAATCGACAGTAACGGGATTGTTATCGATGGTCGAGCTGATGCTGTTGCCCTTATAGCCATTCAAGTATTTCCCAAACCAGCCCACTTTATAGCCTGCTGCCTGCATTTCAGTCAGTAATGTGTGGCGAAAATCAAACGCGCCAACACCGCCGGTTTGCAAACCATTGGCCCCGTTATGCGTAACGCCATGACCCTGGCTGATTGCGGGTAAGTTTTCATTGGGGTTGCAATTGGTCATGCCGGTTTCGCGCCCAATGCGCCCAGTCAGATAGTTGGCAGTAGTTGGGCTGCACAGGGGGATATCAAATACGCCACTGTTGTAGAGCGTTGCCTGTGGCCTGATCTCCTGCATGAAATGCGGCATCCCCATTTCAATTTGAGTTTGGGTTGCATCGTCCAAAATAATGGTAACAACATTGACGTCTGCCGCTTGCTCGTTGCTACAACCGACAAGGTTACAAATAATCAAACTGAAAATAAGTGTTCTCATTGTGCGTGCTTCTGGAATATTGAATTCGAATTGGACGTCATCTTAAGTCAATTGTTTCATCGAGAAAAATGGGGTCTTTCTCGGATATTTGAAATCGGGCGATCGAAGGTGAGGGGAATAACAGCTGAAGTACAGGCTTTGCGCAATTAAACAGAAATTTACTGAAATGTGAGTCCCAAGATGGGCAGAATGCGCGCTGGAAGGTAAACTTGCGCTCTTTTGTGGCGGGCAATTTTTGATCTTTTCGATGGGCATAGCGCTCCCCCTCAATGAACAAGGTTTTACATGATTCGTGTCAATCAGGTATCCAAAAGTTACCTCATCTGGAAGACGCCGCTCAGTCGATTATTGGTCCCCCTTGCTGTTCGGCTGCTGGGGCGCTGGTTTCCTGAATATTGCGCGCAGGTACAGGTGCGCCAGTGTCAGCCGGTACAAGCATTAAGTGATGTCAGTTTCTCCATTGCCGAGGGCGATAGCCTGGGTATTATCGGGCTCAATGGCAGCGGCAAAAGCACACTGCTGCAGATTATTGCCGGTACTCTACAGCCAACCAGTGGTTCAGTTGAAGTAAAAGGGCGGGTTGCGGCGCTGTTGGAGTTGGGCAGTGGTTTTGATCCTGAATTTACTGGCCGCGAAAACATTTATATCAATGCGTCCATCCTGGGGTTAACACGCGCGGAAATTGATGAGCGCTATAACGCCATAGTGGCCTTTGCCGATATTGGCGATTTTATTGAGCGTCCGGTAAAAACCTACAGCTCGGGCATGATGGTGCGTCTGGCATTTGCCGTGCAAGTGCATGTTGACCCGGATGTGCTGATTGTTGATGAGGCACTCTCGGTGGGTGATGCGCGCTTCCAGGCGAAAGCCCTGAGCAAAATTGAAGAAATTTTAAAGCGCGGAACCACACTGCTATTTGTTGGGCATGATCTCAGTGCAGTGCGCGCTTTCTGCAATCGAGCCATGTTACTCGATAAAGGCCAGATTATTAAATCCGGTCTGCCCGATGACGTAATTGCTGATTACTTGTTTATTGTACAAAAAGATCGCATCGCCGAATCTGCCGGACACCTGGCGGTGAAGCGTCACGAGCGCGGTTTTGCTGTGCATGGTTTTGATGTACTTGAAGCAAAATTTCAGGGCGGTGCACAACACCTTACGCTCGGTTACAACACTAATGCGTACCTCGAAGTGGATGTGGCTATGACTACCGAGGTTGCTGCACCAGTATTGATTATGGATGTGATCGACAATCGCGGTATGCAATTAACAGGCAAGCGCATTGCCATTCCCGATTTTCGCGGTGAGCGACGTTTGCGTATTCAGTTTGCCTGCTGTTTTCAAAAAGGTATTTATCGGGTGCGCTTGCGTTTGGTGAGCTCGCCTTCGCTGGAGCAAACACTGTTGCTCAGTCGCTACGACGACCTTTTATCCATCGAGCAAGTTGATGATGTACGCGATCAATTTACCGGACTACTTCCAGTCGCTATGAATATTGATTGGTTGCCTGAAAGCAGTGAATAAAAGAGGAGTAATCCATGAGCCCCAGTGCTGATCAATATCAACTAAAGCTTGAATGGCTGGCTCCGCGTCCGCTTATGGCGGGGCGAAGTTATTTGTTGCGCTACCGCGAGTTGCAAGTAACAGTAACCATTACCGCCATTAAATATAAATTGCATCTGCACACACAAGAGCATCTCTCTGCCAAACATTTGCTGGCTGGCGATACCGGTGTTGTGAATATCAGTAGCGCGCAACCCTTGGATGTTGATCTGGCGCTGCAAAACAGCGCGCAACTATTTGATGCGGAAAATCAAACGCTAGTCGCCAATGTCTGGATTGAGTTTCCGCTGCGGCGCGCGACCAATATTCGCTGGCAACAATTAAGTATTGATAAGCAAGCGCGCGCGCAGCAAAAACAACAGCAGCCGGTTTGTTTATGGTTTACCGGATTATCCGGGTCAGGTAAATCCACCATCGCCAATTTGTTGGAAAAACGTTTGTTTGAAACGGGTCACCACACCTATTTGCTGGATGGCGATAATGTTCGCCACGGTTTAAATCGCGATCTGGGTTTTACCGAAGCTGATCGCGTAGAAAATATTCGTCGCGTGGCGGAAGTGGCAAAACTGATGGTTGATGCCGGGTTGATTGTAATTGCCTCTTTTATTTCTCCTTTCCAGGCGGATCGTCAAATGGCGCGGCAACTATTTGCGGCTGGAGAGTTTATTGAAGTATTTATCGATACTCCGCTCGCCGAATGTGAGAAGCGCGATGTGAAAGGTCTCTATGCAAAAGCGCGCCGCGGAGAATTAAAAAATTTCACCGGCATTGATAGCGCCTATGAGCGCCCTGAACACCCTGAGCTACGTTTGGACACTTGCCAAATGAGCGCAGAAGCCTGTGTAGAAAAAATTATTCACTCTGTGCTGAAAATGAATTCAGTAGTTTGATTGCCGAAGAGATTGATTGTGGAAAAAACGAAAAAATTAATTGTAGTCTTGGGCATGCATCGCAGTGGCACCAGTGCGGTGATGAATGCATTGGCAAGCCTGGGTGCTGATCTGGGTGATGATTTGTTGCCGGCAGGCAAAGATAACCCCAAGGGCTTTTTTGAAGACAAAGCAATTAATGATTTGAATATTGAAATACTATCCGCGCTTGGACAGCATTGGTTCAGTTTATCATTGGTGACTGATAGTGATGTCGAGAAGCTGATAGCTGCGGGATATCTGGTAAAGGCAAGGCAGTTATTGCAAGAAAAAATGCAAGGCCTGGATGTATTCGGCTTTAAGGATCCGCGAGTTTCAAAATTATTTAAATTCTGGAAGCGCGTATTTGCTGATATGGATGTTGATGTGCACTATGTGTTGTGCTTGCGTCACCCACTGAGTGTTGCTCAATCTTTATTGAAGCGTAATAAAACACCCATCCGCAAAGGATACTTTGTGTGGTTGAGTTACAACCTGGCACTAGCGCAGGAGTTGCAACCGTTGTCGCAAAAGGTGCCGGTGATGGCTCTGGATTACGACCAGTTGATGGAAACACCAAAGCCCGTGCTGCTGCAGCTTGCACAGCACGTTAAATTAACCGCAGACGAACAAAAAATTGCTGAGTTTGCAAATGATTTTCTCGATACTGATTTGCGTCATAGCGTATTCACCCGAGCTGACCTGGTGGCAGATAGCGCCTGTCCAGTTGATGTAATTAATGCCTATGATCTCTGCTGTTTGTTGCCGGGTGCAGAATTGCAGTCAGCGCTTGCGCAATTGGATCAACTCTATCACCAGCGCAGTGAAACACTAACGCAAGAATTTTTGCTGCTTGATGAAATAGAAAATTCTGCCATTGACTACGTATATGCTCATGAAAATATTGAACAGCTTAAGCAATGGGTAGAAGAGCGTACCCAGTGGGCAAGAACGCTGGAGCAACAATTGGATGAGCGCACGCAATGGGCGCTCAATATTGATAAGTTGCTCGGTGATGCTCGTTATAAGGAGCAGCAGTTGTGTGCCGATATAGATAAAGCGCAGCAAAATATCGAACAATTAAGTGGTGAGTTACAGGTTGCTACTGCATTGATAGCGGACACTAAAGAAAAACTGGATGCACGGGATCGCGAATATGAACGTGAACTGGAGTCCAATCGCAACCTGCAACGCCAGCTGGTAGAAGCAGATCAACAGTATCAACACCTGATTAACTCGCATTCCTGGAAAATTACTTTACCGCTACGTGTTGCCGGGCGCATTGTGCGCGGTGAAAAAGATGTTTTGCTTGCATCATTAAAGCCGCGATTACAGCGTGCCGCGCGTAATATTAATAAGCGTTTGCCGTTAAGTCCGCGCGCAAAAAATATATTAGCTGGCTGCGTGTATCGTATTGCCGGGCCATTGTTTGATGGTGTGGTGCATTATGAAATGTGGCGCAGACGCGGCAAACCTGGCGAGCCATTGGCAACTAGCCAGGGATTAATTGCGCGCGAAGAAATTCAATCCACATTGGCATCGCTGGTAATGCCATCATCAACACAGCCATTGGTGTCGGTGATAATTCCCAGCTATGGCAATTTACCCATGACGCTCACCTGTCTTGCCTCTATTGCCCGTCATGCACCGCAGGCAGCCATTGAAGTGATTGTGGTGGAAGACTGCTCGCCCGATCACGAAATTCATTTTTTGCAACAGGTGCAAGGCCTGCGTTATGAAGTGCATCCGCATAATTTGGGATTTTTGCGCTCGTGCAATCGCGCTGTGTCTTTTGCCAAAGGCGAATATATTTATTTATTAAATAACGATACCGAAGTGACTGAAGGCTGGCTGGATTCCATGCTCGCAATTTTTGCAACGCGCGCGGATTGCGGCATGGTGGGGTCAAAGCTGGTGTATCCCGATGGCCGTTTGCAAGAAGCGGGCGGTATTATCTGGCGCGACGGTTCTGCCTGGAATTATGGTCGCTTGCAAGACCCGAGCGAACCTGAATTTAATTACGTTAAAGAAGTGGACTACGCTTCCGGTGCATCACTGTTAATCAAAAAACAGTTGTTTATTGATTTAGGTTTATTTGACGAGCGTTACGTGCCCGCCTATAACGAAGATTCCGATTTGGCGTTTAAGGTGCGCGCAGCGGGATTGAAACTTTATTACCAGCCGGCCTCGGTGGTTATCCACTATGAAGGTGTATCCAATGGCACCGACGTTAATGCCGGCGGTATAAAAGCCTATCAGGTTGCTAACCAGAAAAAGTTTTTTGAAAAATGGCAGAGCACTTTATTAGCACATGAAGAAAATGCTCGCTGCGTTTTTTCAGCGCGCGATAAAACCCTCGAAAAACCCTGTGTTGTTATCGTGGATCACTATGTGCCGCGTCCGGATCGCGATGCTGGCTCGCGTACCATGTTTGCGTTTATCCAATCGCTGCTGCAGATGAATTGCAACGTAAAATTCTGGCCGGATAATTTGTGGTTTGATCCTGGCTATACGCAGCAATTACAACAGCTGGGTGTGGAAGTTATTTACGGTAATACCTATTCCGGCAAATTCGAGCAATGGCTCAGGAGCTCGGAAGGGAAAATTACCCATGTGCTGCTCAGTCGTCCCCATGTTACAAAAAATTATCTGGATGCATTAAAAAAATTCCCACGTATCCGCTGCGTTTACTACGGACATGATTTGCATTTTGCGCGCTTGCAAAATGAAGCCGACGTAAAACAGGATGAGTCCCTGCGCAAAGAGGCAGCGGATTATCTGGCCCTGGAAAGTAAAATCTGGAATTCGGTGGCGGTAACCCTTTATCCATCGGATGAAGAGACGCGCTATATTCGTGCGCAGCATCCAACAGTAAATGCGCACACCATTTCGCCCTATATTTATCCGGATACAAAAAAGTTTGCCGCACGTGAACCTGTCAGTGGTACCGATATAGTCTTTGTTGCCGGCTTCGGCCATCCCCCTAACACAGACGCGGCCCTGTGGTTTGTGCAGTCGATTTTTCCGCGTGTGCAGGAAGTGCTGCCTAATGTGCGTTTGTTTTTGATCGGTTCCAATCCATCCGACCAGGTGAAAGCACTTGGTAAAGGTAATGTGGTTGTGACCGGTTATGTGACTGACGAACAGTTGCTGGATTACTACATGAATGCGCGCGTTGCAGTGGTACCTTTGCGCTATGGGGCCGGGATTAAAAATAAAGTAGTCGAGGCCATGGCCTATGGTGTACCGCTAGTGACGACGCAAGTAGGTGCCCAGGGGTTAGTGGAATTGGAAAAAATAATTCCTGTCACTGACGATGAAGCACAATTTGCTACAGCCATAGTGGATATTCTGCGCGATGATTCACGCTGGCGTGCTGCCTCAAGCCAGGGCGCCGAATTTGTCGGCACGCATTTTTCGGCAGAGGCGATGATTAATCATTTGTACCAGGCGCTGGATCTTCCTGTGCCGCAATCAGGTAATTTATAAATGCGTTTAAATATTGAAAAATTATCCGGCAAGGTAAGGGCGCGTGCGCCTTTGCGTTTGGGGTTCGCCGGTGGCGGTACCGATGTATCGCCCTATTCGGATCAATACGGCGGTTATGTATTGAATGCGACCATCGATAAGTATGCCTACGCAACCTTAAGTCACTGCGAAGGCAGTTTGGAATTTATTGCCGCCGATATAGGTGCGCAGTGGCGCGGCGCAGCAGCAGCTAATTTGCCGCTGCAAAAAGGCCTGGAATTGCATACCGGTGTTTATAACCGCATAGTGCGCGACTTTCTTGATGGCCAAGCCATCCCGGTTTCGCTGGTGACTCACAGTGAAGCGCCACCAGGGTCGGGCCTGGGTTCATCATCAACTATGGTAGTGGCCATGGTACAAGCGTTTGTGGAATACCTGGCTTTGCCCTTGGGCGAGTATGATATTGCCAAGCTTGCGTATGAAATTGAACGCGAGGATTTACAGCTGGCTGGTGGAAAGCAGGATCAATACGCGGCGGCTTTCGGCGGCTTTAATTTCATGGAGTTTTATCACGATCGAGTGATAGTGAATCCATTGCGTATCAAGTTTAATCACATCGCCGAACTTGAATCTTCGTTAGTATTGTTTTACACCGGTGTCTCGCGCGAGTCGGCCAATATTATTAAAGAGCAAACCCATAATGTGGTGGAAAAAAATGATTCCGCCATGCTCGCCCTGCAAGCGGTTAAGCAGGAAGCCCAGCGCATGAAAGAGGCCATCTTGCAGGGGAACTTTGAGATGTTGGCTGATTCCATGCGCGCCTCCTGGGCGGCAAAAAAGAAAATGGCCAGCACTATTAGCAATTCACACATCGAGACCATTTATAATTGCGCGATTGAGTCAGGTGCCTTGGCCGGGAAAGTTTCCGGTGCAGGCGGTGGTGGTTTTATGATGTTCCTGGTAGATCCGGCGCGCAGGCCGGATGTAATTCGTGCACTGAATACGTTTAATGGCCAGGTTATGACAGCAGTGTTTGTTGAACAGGGCGCTCACTCCTGGAGGGTT
>JAGKWY010000034.1 GCA_021151625.1 Gammaproteobacteria bacterium
TTGTGCCTTGGCTCTGAGTGCGGTATCTACTATGGCGGTTGCCTGTGAAAAACCAGCCTCTCAACCAGAAATTCCCGATGCAGCAACCGTTGTGACTGCCCAGATGGTAAAAGCAAATAACGATGTTAAAGCTTATGTAAAAGCGGTGCAGGATTACGTGGGTTGCGCTGGCTTGTCGCGTTCGGATGAAAAGAAAGAATTGGATGCGTTGCAAAAATTCGCTGAGGATTTCAACGTAGTCGTGCGTGCTTATAAGGCGCGCTCGGCCGGTTAATTACCTGAGAATTGGCTCTGCCAAAACCCGCTTCGGCGGGTTTTTTTATGGGCGCAATAGAATCAATAGCTAAAAATACCCGGTGTTTGACCGGTTTCTTGCCTGTCTGCGACTTTACTCCTGCCATATTATGTGACAATATTCAATGATAGTAATATTGTATGACATATGTATGTCAATACGATAACTAGTCCCGAGCGGGCTGCTCTCCCAGGCGCTGGTTCGGGGCTATAAATAAGTAATAGCTACTAATAAGCAATAACTACACGAGAGAAAGGTGAGTACATGAAGCTTTCAAGCCTGGCGCTAGTCATCAACTCAGTTCCCGCATCTGAACAACCGACCTACAGCAAGCCAACCCTGTCCAACGCCGTGCCGCGCGCTACAGACGGTTCTATTGATTGGCATGACATTGGTGTACATGACCCATCGGTGGTGAAAGCGGGCAATGATTATTATATTTTTGGCTCGCATTTGGCGGCTGCCAAATCGACCGACTTAATTAATTGGGAATATATTTCCGTGCTTTCCGCCAATGACAAGGTGGATGAGAGCAAATTGTTTAATACCTATTCCACACAAATTGCCGAAGGCATTAGCTGGAGTGATGGTTTCAAAGGCAACTGGGCGGCCGATGTTATTAAAGCCCCCAATGGCAAATACTGGTTCTACTACAACCACTGCGCACAAACTGAAGCTGACAATGGCGGTTGCTGGAACCGTTCTTATCTTGGTTTAGCTGAAGCTGATTCTGTTGAAGGCCCGTATACCAACAAAGGTGTATTCCTGCGCAGTGGCTATCGCAATGCAAGTGAATTCACTACTTATCCGTTGGATAATGGCCAAAAAACCTGGAATGGTGCGGTTGATCCTAACGTAATTGATCCGGCTGCATTCTTCGATAAGTCTGGTGGCTTATGGATGGTCTACGGTTCCTACTCTGGCGGTATTTTTATGCTGGAAATGGATACCACTACTGGCAAACCAAAAGCAGGTCAAGGTTACGGTACGCGTTTGGTCGGCGGTGATTTCCGCGCGATTGAAGGCGCATTCGTAATGTATAGCCCGGTAGCAGATTACTACTACCTGTTCTATTCCGTGGCCGGCTTTGCCGCGAATGACGGTTACAACATTCGCATCGCGCGTTCCAAAACCCCAAAAGGTCCTTATCTTGATCCTGCGGGCAACAACATCGCCAATGGTGCTGGCCTTGAAGTCGGCGGCAAATTATTAGGTGGTTTCGAATTTACCAAAGCATTGGGCGATGTCGGCCCATCCTGGGGTTATCAATCACCGGGTCACAACTCAGCCTATTACGATGAAGCGACCAAGCGTCATTTATTAGTGACTCACACGCGCTTCCCTGCATCGGCAACTGATTACCCAGGTAACATTGAAGCTCACGCTGTTCGCACCCACGAAATGTTTGTGAACAAAGAAGGCTGGTTGGTTGTATCGCCCCAGCGTTATGTTCCATTGAGCGGCGACAACCTGGTGGATGTTGCGCAAATAGCTGGCCACTACAAATTTGTGAATCAAGGTAAAGCCGTTAATAAAGCGGCGATCAAATCCGGTTATCTCACACTCAATGAAAACCGCACTGTCACCGGCAGCGAAAAAGGCTCGTGGCTCACCCAGGGTGACGACACTATTAAATTGGTGTTGGATTCCGGTACCTATTTTGGTGTAGTCAAATGGCAATGGGATAACGGTGCAAAAGAATTGGTTCCGGTTTTCACTGCCATGGCTGCTGATGGCTCTTCCGTATTTGGTTCTCGCACTGATGCAATTGCCAATACATCAACGGCACTAAATACCGTTGCTGATGGTTTGAAAATTAAAACCGAATTGACCCTGGCGGATGAAGGCTATTCATTGCCAACCACGGGTAAAAGCGGTACTGCAATTACCTGGGTAAGTAGCAACGAATACTATATTGATTCAAAAGGTAATGTATTTATTCCTACGCCGGATTTGGGTGACCAAACTGTTACCCTGACTGCAAACTTGTCATTAGGCGGCCAAACCACAACTAAATCGTTCAATGTAAAAATTAAAGCGCGCCCCGCATTTAAAAATGCAGTTTTTACAACCGGTTATGGCAGTGGCCAGGCGTACGATTTTAATGGCAATAACGGTGTGCGCTTGCCGGATAACCTGATTAAATCCAGCGAATACACAGTGTCTTTCTGGATGAAACCGGAATCGCTCACCACTCACACCCCCGCATTTTTTGCCGCGACCGATGTGGATCACTGGTACAGCTTTATTCCTGGTAGTGCCTGGTTTACGCCTAACACCTTGATCTGGAGTAATTACCTGGGCAATTGGAATCAGGTGGTCCACTCAGCAACGGCGCCATTAAATCAATGGGAGCATGTGGCGATCACTTATTCGAATACCACCATGAGTTTGTACATTAATGGTGTGCTGACAGGTTCAATGCCGCGCGATGATATTTTCAAAAATGGCGGCCAGTATGCACTGGGTGTTAACTTCGGTTGGGATTTGCCATTCGTTGGTCAAATCGATGAATTAATTGTGTACGACTACGCCCTGAGTAATTTGGATATTAACGGCGCTGCAATTAATAACCTGACTGATCCCGCACAATTTGCCGGCTTCGTAAAAGATGCACTGGAATTGGGTGATATGTCTGCGGTGCGTGAAAACTTTAATCTGCTGCGTGTAGGCCCATTTGTTTCAGGTATTCGCTGGACCTCAAGTGATGAAAAATATTTGAAACCAACCAATGGTGTTGCGGTAGTCACCCAACCAACCGCTGATGAAGGCGATAAAACTATCACCTTAACAGCGCACATCACCTATCAGGGTTTTACCGATACCAAAAACTTCCAGGTAACGGTTAAATCACTTGCTCCTGCTGAATACAGTTTTGAAAACAGCTTGAGTGCATTTAATGGCGTAGCGGCGGATGGAAAAGTTACTGGCAACTTTATCCATAACACCGGTGGTTCGGTCAGCTATGTGCAAGGTGTGAAAGGTCAGGCTGTTAATCTGGATGGCAAATCCGGTATTCGCTTGCCCGACAATTTAATCAGCACTAACAGCTACACCATTTCCCTGTGGTTAAAACCAACGGTATTTACCGATTACACCACGGCATTCTTCGGTGGTGCCAATGCCAACTATTGGTTAAGCCTGGTTCCTTCCATGGCGGGCACTGCAAAAACCCGTGTATGGGCTAATGGACCTTCGTTCTACGATAGCGCGGAATTGGGCAACCGTATTCCTGCCGGTCAATGGACGCATATTGTGATCATGGTGGATGGTGAAAATAAAAACACTATCAAGCTCTACGTCAACGGCGCGCTACAACTTGAATCAACGGATTTCCGCCGTGTTATGACGGTGGCAGGTGATACCAATGAATTCGCACTGGGCGTTAACTACTGGGATACCCCGTACAACGGCGCTATCGACGAGCTGAAAGTATTCACCGGCACCATCAGTACGGAAAAAATTAACTCACTGTTTAAAGAAGGCACGCCTGCCAATTAATTGTGCAGCGGGGAGGGGCTTTGGTCCCTCCATAACCCTTTCTTTGAAATTGAGTTAATCAATACAGGATTAACTCAAATTTATAAAAAATTTGGAGTTGAAAAATGTATAAGAAAACAGCATTAGCCACTGCAATGCTCGCTGCAATCATGGCGCAAATCGCTAGCGCACAAGCGCAACAGGAAGAGCAAGTTGAAGAAGTGATTGTGCAGGGCATTCGCAGCAGTTTGACCAAAGCCTTGGATATCAAACGCGAAAGCACGCAGATTGTTGATTCCATCGTGGCTGAAGATATTGGCAAATTTCCCGATAACAACGTGATTGAAGCTTTGTCGCGCGTTACCGGTGTGCAAACTACCGGCCGTGGTAATGGCGAAGTATCGGGAATTTCTATTCGCGGTTTAACTGATGTACACACTACCGTAAACGGACGCGATGTATTTACCGGTGCCGGGCGCGCTGTTGCGTTGCAAGATATCCCGGCAAGTCTATTATCTGGCGTTACTGTTTTTAAAACACGTTCGGCTGATCAGGTAGAGCGCGGTATTGCCGGTTCTGTAGATATTAAAACTCATCGCCCATTTAATTTTGATGGTGAAAAAGTTGTGCTGGCGGCACGCGGTATTTATGCCGACCAAACTGAAGAGGTTGATCCTAACCTGAGTGCGCTCTACAGCAACCGTTGGGAATTGGAAAGTGGCGGTGAATTTGGGGCCCTGGTGAATGTGTCTTACGTGGAAACTAATTATCGTAATGACACTATGACGGCCGGTGCCGTGTTTCCTTATTTTAGTGCTGAGCCGCATTCAAGTTATGCCCCCTACCAAATGATTCCCAACTCCCACAACAACACACCAGTGTGGCAGGCAGGTCTTGAAAACGGTATTCCTTCCTCAGCAGGTTCTACCTTGACGCTGGACGGTCAGGAGTACGAATACCTGTTAATGCGCGATGCCGTATTTGGAACATCATTTACCGGTTTGCGTGAACGCCCTGCAGCAAGTGTTTCCTTGCAGTGGGCACCGAATGATGAACTCGAAGTAACTGCCGAAGGTTTCTATACCGGTTATCGCAATGAATCGCAAAATGCGATGTGGTTTTCCAACACACTGGAACATCAAAACGGCAACATTGATATCCCGATTGTGTACGAAGGAACCAATGTTGTAAAAGAGCATCAGGGGCGCGATAACGGCGGCTTCCAAAGTGGTGATTACGCCACCGGAAAAACCGACAGCTATTTGTATGCTCTGGGTGCCAAGTGGACGCCTGCGGAAAACGTTACTGTTAATTCGGAAATTGTTTATCAGGACAGTAAATACACCACCGACTTTTTTGCCATGCGTTTTGAACGCGTAGCCTATGGTTTGGATGTAGATTACAACGATAAAGACGGCGTTCCTTCATTAGTGTTTTGGGATAACCCGACAACAACCGCTATTGATGAATCGGATATGACCGATGTGGGTAATTGGAAAGCATCGGGCATGTGGGATAACGGTGGTGGCAACCAGGGGGATTCAACCAGTTTTGTTACTGATGTTGAATGGAAACTGGACGGTAATTTTATTCAATCCGTTAAAGTTGGTGGCCGTTACGAACAACGTAATGCGCAAGATTTTTCGCGTGGTCAGGATTCCTGGAATCATGGTGGCAGAACACTTTCCCAGTTAATGGATGCATTGGTTGCTGCAGGTGCCTCAGGTGATGGCTCAGGTTTAATTTTTACGGTTGATGATTATTTCCAGGGGCGCGCCAATATTTTTGATAGCTATATCGCAGCGGACGGTAGCTACTTGTTAGCCAACGCTGATGCAGTGCGTAGCGTCTATGGCCTGGAAAAAGAAACCACACATCAAACCTTTGATATCACCGAAGACTCTTCTGCGCTTTATGCAACCACAAAATTTAATTTGACTGAAGCACTGAGTGGTGAGTTAGGCGTGCGTTACGTCAATTACGAACAAGATATGGAGTTTTGGGCAGAAACCGGCACCAATACCAATGTGTTTAACCACAACATCGGTAATGGCAAGGCTGACAAAGTACTACCAAGCCTGGTGTTGAACTGGAACATTACCGATGATGTTGTCGGGCGATTTGCTTACACGCAAACCCTGCGTATGCCAAATTTTGGCGATTTGAATCCACTGCAATACTTCCAGGATCCATTGACCGATGTGCCTTATGGCACTGGCTCGGGCGGTAACCCTGATTTGAAGCCAACAGAATCGACTAACTATGATTTATCGCTCGAATGGTATTTTGCGGAAGGCAGTTCGCTGTACGGTGCAGTATTCAAGCGTGAAATTGAAGGCCTTGTTATCGGCGGTAGAAAAACAATTCGACGCACTGGCAATGATGGTGTTGAACGCGATTATGTAATTTCAACCGCTGTTAACGCGGCTGATGGTGAATTGTCTGGTTTGGAAATCGGTCTGGTTTACTTCCCGGATAATTTGCCAACAATGCTGGATGGTTTAGGTTTGCAGGCGAGTTACACCATGCTGGATTCAGAGCAAAAAACGCCTGAATTTGGTTTGGATGGATCGATTAGCGGCTACGTAGATTCAAAAATGTCCGGCGTATCAGATTCGTCTTACAGCGTAGTATTGGCTTACGATAAAGAAGCTTATGAAGCGCGTTTGTCTTACGTGTGGCGTGAACAATTTTACACGGGCAACGAAGCGGCAATTTTCGCTAACCCAATCCAATTCTGGAGTCGCCCGGAACAAAGCCTGGATTTGCAGTTGAGCTATGACGTTACTGACAATCTGGTCGTCACCTTCGACGCAACCAACTTGTTGGATGATGTTTACCAAAGCTACTACGGCGAGGGTAACCAAAACCTGTTTAACTTTGGCAATGCGATTTTCTCCAAAACTTTTGCCCTGGGGGCGCGTTACTCGTTTTAAGTTGTGCCATTTACATTGCTTGCTGCGTTATCCAAAAAGCCCTGCATTTGCAGGGCTTTTTTATTGGGCCGGAAAAAGGCGGGAGGAGCCGGAAATCCGATGAAAAACTTAGAAAAGCACTGGACATTAAGAAATATTAATATATTATATTACAAATAGAGTGTTGAATCCCCCCAAGCGTTTAACCTCTGCGGCTCCTGGAGTTGTGTATGGAGCCAATTGTTCTGTCAGGAGTTTTCCCTTTGTCGTTGGATGGTGTAACGCTGTTTGTTATCACCAGTTTTTTAGCCGCTACAGTCTCTGTAGCGGCTTTTTTATTTGCTCCAGGGCCAGGCAAAAAAAATCGGCGTTGAGGTGATCCCAGCGCCGATTTTAAATTACAGTGCAATTTTTCGATGCACTGTAGATGACAGGAAGTAATTTAAAACTCTTACCAGAAGCGCCAATAAATAAAGGCGGTAATTCCGATAATAATCAGCGTATGAATGATGTCCCATTTATCGATACTGGCTTTTAATTCTGCTTTTTGTTCGCTACTAATAGAACCGTAAGTTAGCCCCGCTAATTGTTGGTCGCTAGCGGGTTTGGTAAACACACTGACGGCAATAACCAATACGCAAATCACGATAAATAATAGCGAGCAGTAATAGAGCCAATTCATGCTGACCAACGCGTAGAGCAACCCATCCGGGTTGAGTTGGTCTTTGAAAATAGTGAGCACCAGACGCAGCATTCCCAATACAAAACCGCTGACCAGACCGACCAGGCCTGCCATGGGCGTAATGCGTTTGGAAAACACGCCAAGCAAAAATACCACTGCAATTCCCGGCGCAATTAAGGCCTGCACCAATTGCAAATACTCATAGAGTACATCAGATACCATTTGCATCACTGGTATCCAGACTACGCCCAATATAACAACGGCGATAGTTGCCTGGCGGCCAACGCTGAGCAGTTTTGTTTCGCTCGCATCTGGTTTGAATTTTTTATAAAAATCGATAGTGAATAAGGTTGCAGATGAATTGAACAGCGAGGCGAGGGAGCTCATCAGTGCGGCGAGCAAGCCTGCAATCACAATACCTTTAATGCCTGAAGGCAATAACTCTGAGACGAGTACCGCAAAGGCCTGGTCTGCGCTTTCAACCTGAATTTTCCCCTGCGCATGCAATGCAAAGGCAATCATTCCAGGGAACAGAAAAATAAAAACGGGTAATAATTTTAAATAGCCGGCGAGAATTGTTCCGCGCCTTGCCGCTTGTAAGCCTTTGGCGGAGAGCACGCGCTGTACTATGTATTGGTCAGTACACCAGTACCAGAAACCGATAATAAATGAACCAAAAATCACACCTGGCCAGGGAAAGTTCGGGTCATCCATGGGGCGAATCAAGCGCATGTTTTCGCCGTTAATTTTCTCCAGTTCGGCGAATCCACCCACTTTATCCAAACCAACAACCAGTATTACCAGTGAGCCAATAATTAATACCGGTGTTTGCAATACCGATGTCCACATAATGGCTTTCATTCCGCCCAGCACTGTGTAAATGCCGGTAATAATTACCAGGCCTAGTGCGGCTATCCAGAAAAAATCTATGCCCCACAGACTATCGATCCCCAATACGGTTTTCAGCACTACACCGCCTGCATATACGGTAACGGAGACCTTGGTGAGCACATAACTGACCAGCGAAATAAACGATAGGAATGTGCGTGAACTGGATGAATAACGCCGCTCCAGATATTCGGGCATCGTATAAATTTTGCTGTTCCAATAGAAAGGCGCAAACACCCAGCCGAGCAATAGAATTATCCAGGATTGCAATTCCCAGTGAGCCATTGCCATACCGGATTGCATGCCGGCGCCGGAAAGTCCTACCAAATGTTCGGAGCCAATATTGGATGCAAAAATGGACGAGCCAATCACCAGCCAGCCGGCATTTCTGCCTGCCAGAAAATAGTCGGACGTATCTTTTTCTTTTTCGAGCAGCGACCAGACCACCACGAGTACCAATAGCAGCATAAAGCCCGCCAGTACCGCCCAGTCCAGGGAGGAGAAATGAATCATTGTGTGACCTTTTTATTATCAGTTGTTAAGGGGTTGTGTAGGGCTTTAGCTTTGGTTATTACCCTTCATGGATATTATTGTAATACAAGTATTTGTTGCAAATAGTATGAATAATTGGTCGGTTTTTGGCGCTAAATACTGCAGATATTGGGAATTTTTGAAGCAAACTCCCCCAATCTGGCGCTGGATTCATATTTCCGGAGGCCGTGATTAATGGCTAAAAATAGCCATTTTTTTACATATGAGCTGCTGTTTATCAGTTGACGCGGGGAGGCAATAGGTCTAGGATTTATTTGTCTTACAATATGCTCAATTGTAAATAAAATAAGCCTTCGATTGAGCGTTTGGACTACTGCCGGTGAAGAATCTCTTCTATTTCCGGTAATTTAATAAGACAAATAAAACGCACGAATTTGATAATAACGATAGGCGCCTGCGCTCAGCCAAAAGGTGCCATCGCACACGGGAGATACACATGTTCCAGAAAAAAACACTCAGCATGGCTGTTGCCATGGCTGCAGCGTTCGGTGCTGCCTTACCTGCATTTGCGCAAGAAGACCAGGTGGAAGAAATTGTCGTAACCGGTATTCGCGGCAGCTTGCAGCAAGCATTGGATGTGAAGCGTGAGAAAACCCAAATCGTCGATGCGATTGTGGCAGAAGACATCGGCAAGTTTCCCGATAACAACGTAATCGAGGCGCTGCAGCGTGTTACCGGTGTGCAGGTAACCAATCGCGGTTCAGGTGAAACCTCTGGTATTTCTATTCGTGGTTTAACAGACATTAACACTACCGTGAATGGCCGCAATATTTTTACCGCTTCAGGTTTATCGGTAGCACTGCAAGATGTTCCTGCAAGCTTGATCAAGCAAGTGGATGTTTATAAAACTCGTTCTGCTTCGCAAATTGAAAATGGTATTGCCGGTTCAGTGGATATTAAAACCCAGCGTCCATTTGATTTTGATGGCTCCAAAGTTGTATTAGCCGCACGTGCGATTAATCAGGAACAGGCAGATAAAACTGATCCTAACATCAGCGGTTTAGCGAGCAATCGCTGGGAAACCGATGCCGGTGAGTTTGGTGCATTAGTCAACTTATCCTACGCACGCACTAATTACCGCGATCAAAGTGTGACTGCCGGTGCAATGGTTCCTTTCGCAACCAATAATCCTGTAGCGCCCTTCACCAATTATGAGCGTATTTTCCTGGATAAAGGCGGCGTTGCTGAAAATCCAATCTGGACTCCGGGTTTACTGGATGGTTTGCCTGATGCTCCTGGCTCAACTTTGAATGTAAATGGTAAGCCGATGGAATATATCCTCGGACGTGATGCAATTTTTGCCAGCGATTTTACTGGTGAGCGCGAGCGTACTGCCGCCAATGTTTCTTTCCAGTATGCACCTAATGATTCATCTGAATATTTATTTGAAGCTTTTTATAATGGCTATCGCAACGAGTCCTTTAACTCATTGTTGTTCTCTTTTGCTGACTGGTGGGGCGAATACGCCAATAATGCGGCGGCAGCAAATGTTAAATTGCACGAAGGTACTAACATTGTTAAATCGCGCAGCGTGTTGTTCCCTTATATGTTCACCAGTGGTGACCTGACCACCGGCCAAACTGATAGTTATGTTTATGCATTGGGTGGCAATTGGGATATAGGTGAAAACCTGAAGGTAAAATCAGAGCTGGTGTATCAAGACAGTACCTTTGAATCTGATTTCTTTGCTATGCGTTTTGACAAAGTGGGCTATCAACTTGATGTAGATTTTAACTCCGGTGGTGGTTTGCCCGCATTTGGTTTCCCGGATAATCCAGCGACAGCTTCTGTTAATGAAAGTGACTTGACGGATACCGTTGCCTGGAATACGGCAGACCTGTACGACAACGCTAATAAAAACGATGGCGATGCAACTACTTTCACTACTGATGCAACACTGACAACTGATTTCGGTATTTTCAGTTCCTTTGATTTTGGTGTGCGGATTGATCAGCGTTCTGCTGCCGAAGCTTTCTCTACCCAGAGCAAGTACAACAATTCTGTTGCTATCGAAAATATGGATGGCCTTGCCTATATCAACAGCGGGTTCTTTGATGGTGAATCCGATGTTCCAACCAGCTGGGCGGCAGCCAACGGCTATTACATCCGTTCCAATGCTGACGAATTCAGAAGTATCTATGGCCTGAGTAAGCTGGCGTTGCTGGAAAGTTTCAATATTGATGAGTTGACTACTTCTGCTTATGTAACTGGAAAGTTTGAATCGCAAATTGCCGGGCGTGATATCGACGGTGAAATTGGTTTCCGCTATACCGGTTCAGAAACTGATATGGAATTTACCGATCGTGCCAACGGTGATGTAAGTGATGCAAGTTCGGATACATCAAAAGTATTGCCAAGCTTGATGGTTCGCTATCACTGGACCGACGATTTGATTTCACGTTTTGCCTACACAGAAACCTTGCGTCGCCCTGGCTTTGCGCAATTGAATTCCAACATCATTTACAACGAAGATGTTACCAATATTGGTTATGGTACTGCGGGTGGTGGCAACCCGGATCTGAAACCGGTTGAGTCGCAAAACTTTGATCTGTCACTGGAGTGGTATTTTGGTGAAGGCAGTTCGTTGTATGGAACTTTGTTTCAGCGTGATATTGAAGGTTTTGTGATTGATTTCCGCCGTCAGGTGCAAGCTCAGAAACCGGATGGTAGTGGAATAGGTACCTATGTGTTGAGCCAGCCATACAATGCATCTAATGGCCAATTAAAAGGGGCTGAGTTGGGTGCGGTGTGGTTCCCGCAAAACCTGCCCTGGTATCTGGATGGTTTTGGTATTCAGGCAAGCTATACCAGTTTGGAATCTGAGCAGACTACACCTATGACTGACAGTGCTGGCAATATCACGGGCAGCAAGAAGACTTCGTTGTTCGGTGTGTCTGATGAATCTTATAGTGTGGTGCTTGCATACGAGAAAGAAAAAATTGGTGCACGTTTATCTTATGCATGGCGTAGTAAATTCCTCAACAACTATGAGGCTGCGCTGTTTGCCAACCCACTGGAAGTCTGGAGAAAGCCAGAGTCTAGCCTGGATCTGCAAATCACTTATGACGTAACCGATCAAATCTCTCTGACTCTGGACGGAACCAACCTGACTGAAGAAATTTATCAAAGCTATTACGGTGATAACTCCACCACCGGTAACTTCGGTTCAGCTCTTTACAGTCGTACCTTTGCATTGGGTGCACGCTTTAGCTTCTAAGCGTAAACAGTATAAAAATCCGGAGTCACCTGAGTGGCTCCGGATTTTTTGTTGGCCGGGATGCAGTATGTAAGTTTTCTAGCTTTAGCTAACAATGTCCCAATACGATAATTAATAATTAAGGGCTTTCTTATGTATCAGACACTTCATTTTGGTATGAATTTTTTTGTTTTATTGGTGCTGCTCTTTTGCGCGGCAAACGCCTCTGCAATTAGCCTTTCAGGTACTACTGATATTCACGACCCCTCCACTATTGTTAAAGATGGCAATACCTATTGGACTTTTGGTACCGGTGGTGGGGCCAGTAATTTTCCGATCAATGCACTTTACTCTACCGATTTAATTAACTGGAAGCGCGGGCCATCGCCAATTCCTGCAAATACTTACCCTTCATGGATTAGCAGCAAGGTCCCCGGTTTTGATGGCAATTTTTGGGCGCCTGATGTAATTGAAATGAACGGAAAATTTTATTTGTATTACTCGGCATTTTCCTCTACCTCGGGCATGCGTTCTGCGATCGGGGTGATGGTGACCAGCTCGTTGAATAATCCCAGCTGGCAGGACCTGGGCATGGTGGTGTCAACCCTGGATGAAGGTACGTTAAGCGGGCAGCCAGTAAATACTATTGATGCTGGTGTGTATCGCGATGCACAAAATAATGTGTGGATGGCTTACGGTTCGCATTATGCGGGGATTTTTGTTCGCCAGTTAAACCCGAGCACCGGCAAGCTGATGAACAGCACGCGCTACCCGGTGGTAGGAAATAATTATGCATGGCACGAATATGAAGCAGCGCAAGTAAAATATATCAACGGCTATTACTATATGTTTGTGAACCTGGGTGAGTGCTGCCTGGGCAATCAAAGTAATTACTATATTGTTACTGGTCGCTCCACCAGTCCAACAGGTCCGTTTCTGGATAAAAATGGTAAGAGTTTATGGAATTATGGCGGCAGCAGTATTTTAATTTCCGATGGCAATTACATTGGCCCAGGTCACTTTGGTTATTTCTATAATAATGGTCAGCATCTCGCATCAATCCATTATTATGATGGCACTACCTCAACCGGTTGGCCTGCACGTCTGGATTTGTTGCAAATGACGTTTTCCAATGGCTGGCCAGTATTGAGCCGCAATTTCTCGGTAAAAACCGATAGCAATGCGCGCATCAGCGGCACTTATCGCATTACACCAGCGCACTCGGGCAAATCATTAGACGTTGAAAACTGTGGTGTGGCAGCGGGCACTAATCTGCGTCAATGGAGCTGGATTAACAACAACTGCCAGAAATTTATTATTACCCGCGTTGATGATGTATGGCATCGCATATCACCCGTTAATGCATCGAGTCTGGCGTTTGATGTGGATTCCTATTCGACTGCGGATGGCGCCAATCTGATGTTGTGGAATAACACTAACACTCACAATCAAATGTTCCGCTTTCAATCCGCAGGTTCAGGGCGCTACCGGATCATTAATCGCAATAGCGAGAAGTGTTTGGATATTTCTGCCAGCTCAACCGCCGACGGTGCCAATTTAAATCAGTGGCAATGTTTGGCCAATGCGACTAACCAAATGTTTACCTTGCAAGCGCAATAATTTTTTGCGGATTTAACCCTTAGCTGCTTAAGTCTGACTGTGAAAAATTAGCTATGAAAATTGGTTATGCAAATTCGGCTATGAAAAGTTGGTTACGAAAAGCTGGTTATGAAAAGTTGGGTTAAATCCACACGGGTTTATTTTTTTAGCAGTATATTCCCGCTTTACCGCGGGAATATTTTTTAGAGGTTTTTATGCGATTCATCAACTCACTTCGCGCGCTGACCCTGGGGGTTAGCCTTATCATCACTCCGGTATTTGCATTGGAGCTGGCGCCCTTGCGCGATGTGCAGTTATTGGATGGCCCATTTTTGCATGCACAAAATACTAACAAAGATTACTTAATGGCATTGGATGCCGAAAAGTTATTGGCGCCTTTTCGTCGCGAAGCAGGGCTTCCCTTTAAAGAAACCTATGGCAATTGGGAGTCTACCGGGTTAGATGGCCATATGGGGGGGCATTATGTGTCAGCACTCGCCTTGACCTATGCATCCACACATGACAAATCTGTATTAAAGCGTTTGGATTATGTGATCAAAGAATTAAAGAAATGCCAGGATAAACTGGGTACCGGTTATATCGGTGGGATTCCCGACAGCAAAAAAATGTGGGATGAAATTGCGGCGGGCAATATTCGCGCTGACAACTTTTCCACTAACGAGCGCTGGGTTCCCTGGTACAACCTGCATAAAATCTACGCCGGCCTGCGCGACGCTTACCTTTATGCCGATAACAAAGATGCTAAAAAGATGCTGGTGAAATTGTCAGATTGGACAATTGCACTAACCAAAAATCTATCGCCTGAACAGATGCAGGCAATGCTGCGTACCGAGCACGGTGGTATGAATGAAATATTTGTGGATGTGGCGCAGATTACTGGTGATAAAAAGTATTTAATGTTGGCGGAAGCTTTTTCCCATCAAACTATTTTGCAGCCTCTGGAAAAGCAGAGTGATCAATTAACTGGCCTGCATGCCAATACCCAGATTCCCAAAATTATCGGTTTCAAACGCTATGCTGATGCAACCAAAAATCCTGAGTGGAGTAAGGCAGCAGAGTTTTTTTGGCAAACAGTTGTGGATAAGCGCTCAGTAGCTATTGGTGGCAATAGTGTGAAAGAGCACTTCCATGACCAGCAAGATTTCTCGCCCATGGTCAATGAGGTGGAAGGGCCGGAAACCTGCAATACCTACAATATGCTGAAGTTGACAGAGTTGTTGTATTTGTCATCTGCTGACAATTCAAATGCACAAACGCAATACACTGACTATTACGAACGCGCGCTCTACAACCATATTTTATCCTCACAAAATCCGACTACTGGTGGCTTTGTCTATTTCACGCCTATGCGCCCCAATCACTATCGTGTCTATTCGCAAGTGGATAAAGGCATGTGGTGTTGTGTTGGTTCCGGGTTGGAGAGCCAATCCAAGTACGCCGAATTTATTTACGCGCGCGAAGCCAACGGAAAAGTGCCCGCTGTCTATGTAAACCTGTTTATTCCATCCACTATGGAGTGGAAGAAAAAAGGCATAGCCCTTACTCAGCGCACGCAATTTCCCGATGAAGAAACTGTGCGCATCCAAATTGACAAGACGGCGCATTTCGCGTTGAACCTGCGCTATCCATCCTGGGTAAAAGCCGGTGCGTTACAGGTGCGAGTGAACGGCCAGTTACAAACCCTGCAGCAGGATTCCGGTGCTTATATCAGGCTGGAGCGCAACTGGAAAAAGGGCGACAAGGTTGAGTTTAATTTGCCTATGCAAACACGTCTGGAACAAATGCCGGGCGGTGCAAATTACTATGCGGTATTGCATGGCCCGATAGTTCTGGCGGCCAAGACACAGCCCTTCGCCAATGAATCCTTGAATTATTTTGCCGACGATTCGCGCATGGGACACATAGCCCAGAGCCAAATGTGCCCGTTGGAAGCGGCGCCTTTTTTATTAGGTAATTCGCAGGATTTTATTCAAAAGCTAAAACCTGTCGCGGGTAAAGCCTTGACGTTCGATGCTTCAGGGTTAATCAATGGTGCTCATATGGAACATTTGGAATTGATTCCATTTTTTCGTTTACACGAGTCCCGCTATACCATTTACTGGCCCTATACTACGGCTGCAGATTTGGAAAAAGCGCGTGCTACAGCTGCGGCAGATGAAAAAACGCGTTTGCAATTACAAGCCAAAACGATTGACCAGATAGCGCCGGGCGAGCAGCAACCCGAGTCAGATCATTTCTATAAAGGCGAACAAAGTGAAACTGGCTTATATAACGGCCATCACTGGCGTCACACCCGTGCCTGGTTTAGTTATGAATTAAACGATAAAAAACAGGAAGCAAAATTTTTGCAGATTACCTACGCCGGTGTGGATTCAGGTAGAAGCTTTGCTATTTATCTCAACGATCAATTAATTGCCGACATTAAGTCGACAGGTAAAGCGGAAGAATTTTTTACTGAGTCCTACGCAATTCCCGCTGATCTGGTGAAAAAATCCAATGGCAAACTGCGCATTAAATTTGTTGCCACCCCCGGCTCAATTGCGGGCGGGATTTATGGGGTAAGGTTAGTCCGCTGATGAATCCTGATTAAATATATCGCGCCTACCATTAAAAATAGTAATTATCTCAATGGGTTCCGGATAAGCTTTATAAATAATTCGATATCCCTGATGTACCAATTCGCGGATATCAGGGGTATTTAATTCGGGAGTGATTTTGCCGCTTAATGGGTATTCGGGCAGGTGACGTGTTGTTCTTAAAAGTTGTTCAATAAAATGATTAGCGCGGATCGGAGAGTCTTGAGCAATATAATCGCGAATGTCTTCCAGATCGAGTAGTGCTCGTTCAGACCAAATAATATTCATCCCTGACTCGCCGTGTTATTAAAGTGTTTTTCCCAGTAACCGCAGTTCTACTTGCTCTTGTGAGTAAACGCGTCCTTCTGCAATATCTTGCAGACCGTCCTCGATTTTTTTGCGCAGCGTCAGTGCTTGAATAGCGTCATCGAAGGTCGCTTCTTCGGGAAGTTGTTCTGCTATTTCATGCACGATTTGTTTCAATGTTTGCATGTCACACCTGTGATTGCTTAAGCGTTGTACACAGTGTCGCAACTTGTGCGACTCACTTCAAGCATCCATCTGTTCTAAGTGATGTTTTGTTTTGTGCATATAAATTATAATACAATATTAAATTATTGTTGAGTCTAATGAAGGCTCATGACAAACTGACTTCGCTATAAAAATAAAGGCTTTACCGCTTTTCCTGCAATTTTTAATCAAAAGGGCGCTGTCTTTCCTGATGCTTTTTCTATCGGGAGGGAATTCTTTGCGCGTTTAATTTTTAATTGTCAGACATAAAAGCTCGATAATCATAATTAGGAGTGGAGAGATGAGAACGAAGAAAAAGACGTTATCCGGTTGGCGTTGGTTGGCTGCATCCCTGGCAGCCATGACGCTTTCAGCCCAGGCGCAGATTCTGGCCCCGAGTGTGCCGGATTTTGTAAATGCCTCTGTGCATGATCCATCAGTTATTAAAGTCGGCAGTGAATACTATGTATTTGGTTCGCATTTGGCCGCGGCCAAATCGCCGGATTTATTGAAGTGGTATTCAATCGCCGATGGCGTGAGTGCAACTAATCCGCTGTTCAATAATGTATTGACTGAATTGGCGGAAACTTTTTCCTGGGCGCAAAGCAATACGCTCTGGGCGGCTGATGTTATTCAATTGGCTGATGGCAAATTTTATATGTACTACAACGCCTGCAAAGGCGATTCACCGCGTTCGGCTCTGGGTATTGCCGTGGCTGATAAAGTCGATGGGCCCTATGTAAACCAGGGCATTATTTTGAAATCCGGTATGTGGGGTTTGGCGAGTGAAGATGGCAGTGTGTACGACGCGCGCAAACATCCCAATGCAGTAGATCCGGATACTTTTTACGATGCAACTGGCAAGCTGTGGATGATTTACGGTTCTTATTCCGGCGGCATTTTTATTTTGCAATTGGATGCAACCACCGGAAAGCCCTTGGCCGGTCAAGGCTATGGCAAGCGTTTAATTGGTGGTAACCACAGTCGTATTGAAGGCGCTTATGTGCTTTTCAGCCCGCAGACAAATTATTACTACATGTTTATGTCCTTCGGTGGTTTGGATGCGGCGGGTGGTTACAACATTCGTGTAGCGCGCTCGCTAAATCCAGATGGTCCCTATCTGGATGCGCAAGGCAACAACATGGTGAACGTAAAAGCCAATGCATCCTTGCCTATTTTTGATGATGCGTCTATTGCACCCTATGGTGTGAAGTTAATGGGCAACTTCTTATTTGAGCGCAAACTGGGTGAAACCGGTACAGGTATAGGTACAGGTTATGTATCACCTGGCCATAACTCGGCTTATTACGATGCGACAAGCGGAAAACACTTTATTATTTTCCATTCACGTTTTCCTGCACGTGGCGAAGCGCATGAAATCCGTGCGCATCAATTAGTGATCAATGCCGATGGCTGGCCATTGATTACCCCTTATCGCTACGCTAACGAATCACTTGCAACTGTGCGGCGCGAATTTATCCCGGGCGATTTCCTCCTGGTTAATCACGGCAAAGATATTTCTGCCACGATTAAAAAATCGCAATTAATCAGTTTGAATTCAACTGGCACTATTACCGGTGCTGTTACTGGTAGCTGGACCTTGGTAGGGGATAATCAAGTTGAAATCAATATTGACGGTGCACCGACTTATAAAGGTGTGTTGCTCAATCAATGGGATGAAACAGCAAAAGCTTATGCGCTGACATTCACTGCGTTATCCAATCAGGGCGTGGCGATTTTCGGTAGCAAACTGGCGAAGAAAACCGATGCACAAATTGTTGCGGCGATTAAAACAGAATTGAGCCTTGGTAATACCTCGGCAGTTGCGTCGGATTTAACCTTGCCACTTGAAGCAACGCGCACTGCAACTATTAGCTGGGTTTCATCCAATACGGCAATTGTGAGTAATAGCGGTGTGGTAAAACGCCCGCTCAATGGCGCTGGTGATGCGTTAATCACATTGACCGCAACTATTAAGAAGGGCACTAATTCAGCCACAAAAAGTTTTACGGTTGTTGTGCGTGAAGAATCGGCGGGCGGTTTGCTTGCGCATTATGCATTTAATAATAATTTGAATGATTCTACTGGCGTGTTGGCGGCGGGAACGGTAAGCGGTAATTTAATCGGTACTAGCGGCGGCAGTATCAGTTATGTTTCCGGTGTGGCCGGTGCAGCGGCGGTTTTTAATGGCAGCAGCGGTGTGCGTTTACCCAATGGCATTATCACCAAAAATACCTACTCGGTATCACTTTGGTTAAACCCGGATCAGCTCAGCGCATTCAGTACCACCTTCTTCGGTGCGCGCGATGGCAATTCCTGGGTGAGTTTGTTGCCCATGGGGCATGGTTGGGTGAATGGCAATTCCATGCTCTGGTCCGGCACCGCCTGGTATGACGCCGGCCTGGGTATGAATATTCCCGTAGGACAATGGACGCATATAGCATTTACCGTTAATAATGGCGCGGTCAATGTTTATGTGAATGGAAGCAAAAAATTCAGTGGTGTGAATTTCCCCAATGTGTTTACCACCAATAGCGGTGTTTTCTCGCTGGGTGTTAACTGGTGGGATACGCCTTACAAAGGTTTGATGGATGAGTTGCGCATCTACGAAACCGCATTGACCGATGCCCAGGTGCAAACCCTGGCCCAGTAATCGGCAAATTAGATACCTCTTAACGGGCGCTACTTAATAGTAGTGCCCTACTTGATTTAGCTGATTAATGGAGTCAGTCATGAAAAAAATAATTGTTGGTTTGTGTTTATCATTCTTTGCCAGTGTTTCCTTTGCCAGCGTAATTAGCTTTGAGGAATTATCGGGCAATCCAGCCGATACCATCACCGATGGTTATCAAGGTTTTAACTGGGGTTTAATTGGCAGTGTCAGTAATACCGAATTCCCTGGCAGCGGTTTTGAAGCTGGTGTTGTTTCTGGTACTAAGGCAGCGTTTAATCAATATGGTGTAGATGCAAGTATTGCCCTTGCGTTAAATGGTACTTTCGATTTTATCGGCGCTTTTTTTACTGCTGGCTGGATTGGCGATTATTTCCATGAATTAAGTTTTGAAGGCTACCTGGATGGCGTATTGCTCTATTCAACGAGTTCTTCATTCGCTATTACTGATACCACTGCCACTTGGATTCAACTGGATTGGGCGGGCATAGATCAGTTGAATATTTACAGTAACCTGGCCGGTTGGGATCAATGGGTGATGGATGATTTTACCGTGGATATTCACGCGGTCAGCGTGCCTGAGTCATCCAGTCTGGCAATGCTGTTGCTGGGTTTGGTTGGCTTGGTGGTTATACGTCGTCGAAGTGTTTAAGCCAGCGTTAAAGTTACAAAATTAATTCTGCCACAGGGATGTGGCGTCACCGCAATAAACACTGTAATCAATTCTGCATAAAATCGTCATCAAACGATCATTATTTCTAAATAAAACAATAATCGTTCTTACATATTTCACTCCTAGAGTGGCGCTTGGCTAAGGGCCAACACCATCAATTCTTGGGGAAAACGAAATAATGCTAATGAATAAGTTTTTTTTAGCAGCGACGCTGCTGGTATCTACGTCGGCGGTGAATGCCGCCTTTTATGATGATCTGGCCTATTACCATGCGCCCATTCATTATCAGGATACCGATAGCTCCAATTATCCTGCCGAATATATTACCGCGGTAGATTACGACTCGGATTGGGCGTCTACCAATAACTGGGATAACCTGGGCACTGGGAACTTGTCGGCGAAGGTGTATTTTTCTGTTACCGAAAGCTGCAGCCACTATTTTATTACTTACGGTTTTTTTCATCCACGCGATTGGACTGATACCGCGTTTGATCAGGAGCATGAAAATGATATGGAAGGCGCATTGTTTGTGGTGCGCAAAAATGCTTCTACCTATGGTGCACTGGAAGGCGTGATCACGGTTTTCCATAACGATTTTTTCTCTTTCACTCCAGCAGGCAGCCCATTCGTTAATGGCAGTGAAACTATTGACGGTAGTATTACCTTTACCAATTTCGATGGTTCGAATCGCGCGCGTCTTGCGCAGGAAGCAAAAGGCCATGGCGTAAAAGCCTGGCCTTATATTGGAAACTTCACCGGCGACGCTAATCAAGACGGCATTATTTATTTTCCCTCGCGCACGATTAGTGAAGTGCCTGCTTCGGGTAATGATCGCTCGGTGTATTACACCTTGGTCAATATGACCAAGGCTAATGGTTTGTGGTCGCGTGCATTACTGGAGGCGCCGGTTGCAAGCGCTTCGGCGCAAACCTTTAATAGCTGGGGAAATTTTAAAGGCGATACCGGCGGTGGTTGCGGCGCAGGTTTACCCACTTGCAGCAGCAATTCGGCGAATACTTCCTGGGGTTGGGATGATCAAAATGATGGCAATAATTACCGTGGCGCTATGGCGCTGGATCCAATTTCATTAACGGATTATTACTTTAATGGTCTGGGTTCTTTCAGTGTTAAATATATTAACAACCAGTTCCTGAAGGATTTGCAAACAGCGGGATACACGTCCAGCAATCTGCCGGCTGGCTTTGCCGGCGAAATGAATTTAAGTCAGTTGTATACCAAACTGGGTTCAAGCTGCCCCTAGAACCAGATTTTCACTAAAGCAAGATTAACAAATGTACATGGCCTTTTCCCACCCAAAAGTGCAGTGCACTTTTGGGCGGTTTTTTAATAGGCTTTCTACTTAACTCTGTGATTGAGTCTCAATGTATCGCAATTATTTTTGACGTTTACTTTGGTAAGAATCCAATTCTTTTTCATCTACCAGCGGCCAGCCTTCTTTATCCCAGCGAATATTTAATATTTTTAATTTCTGCAAATATTTATCTGCTGTTTCATAGGCGTGCAGTACCAAATAATCTTTTCCATCCCAACTGTAGGCGCTATTGTGGCCAAGGCCGACCCAGTTTTTATTGCCCTTGATTAATAAGCTGCCGCCACCGTCATTCATATCTTTTCCGGCGCGGTCGATATAAGGACCAGTGACGTTTTGCGAGCGGCCAACAACTAAATGGTAAGTCGAGTTGGCGCCTTTGCAGCAGAGCCCCCAAGAGGCAAACAAATAATAATATTCGCCTTTTTTCAGAATAAACGGCGCTTCTATTTCACCGGGACCTGCACTGCTGTTTGTTCCTGTGGGAACCTGGTCGCGTTTAGCGATGCTGTGCCATTCTTGCGGTTCAGCGGGGCGAGTCCAGTCCGCATTTAATTTAAAAATTTTTAATCCGCTCCAAAAGGAACCGAAGCTCATCCAGGCCTGGCCCTGTTCATCCTCAATCACGGCTGGGTCAATCGCATTCCAGGCATCGCGGTTGGGCACCGATTGCAACACTATGCCTTTGTCTTCCCAACGGTAGTCGGGTGATTTGGGGTCGAGTGTTTTGTTGACGGTGACTCCAATTGCCGAGGTGTTTTTGCCAAAGGCAGAGACCGAGTAGTACAAATAAAACTCGCCCTTGTGCTGGATGATGTCCGGTGCCCACAAGTGCCCGTTAAAGCCCGGTGCCGCTGATTTGGCCCATACAGGTTCAGCGGCAAAAGCGCGGTCCGACAATTGCCAGTTCACCCGGTCTTTGGAGCTGTAAATGGTAATGCCCGGACCGGTGCTGAACAGGTACCAGGTATCACCTTCACGGGTCATTACCGGGTCGTGTACATCCACTTGTTTGGCGTTGACCAAGCTTGCAAGGCAGAGCAGGGCACTTACACCTAGCAGTTTCAGGGTGTTGGTAAGGGTTGCATGGGTAACGGCGGGTCTGGTCGGGTTGGTTGACGGCATTCTTATCTCTCTTGGTCTAATTCTCTCAATATGTAATATAATATTAAACTTTAAATAATAACAGTTAACTCCTGTTAAGTTGTCAGTTGCGATAGTGCTCTTGCGCAGACTGGTACTGCCAGACAGGAATGGGGGAATTTATGAAGTATGGTGCAGGTTTGTCATTGTTGGTGATTTCGCTGGTGTTATCGGCTTGTATGCCTACTTGTAAAAATATGCCGCTAGAGGTTGAGCGTAATCCCATTCCCGCGCATACCGAACCGTTTATTCCGCAGCGCGCCGATCCCTTTATTCATCGCGCGCTTGATGGTCATTATTACTTCATCGCAACTGCGCCCGAGTTTGATCGCATCGAATTGCGCAGCGCTAATTCATTGGTTGAGCTGGGTAAAGCAGAAGCCAAAACTGTTTGGCGCAAGCACAATAACGGTGCTATGGGCGCTAATATCTGGGCGCCAGAGCTACATTACTTTGATAACACCTGGTACATCTATTTTGCGGCGGGCGATGCGGACAAGCCCTGGTTAATTCGCATGTATGTGCTGGCCAATCGCAATGCAGATCCGTTGCAAGGTGAGTGGGAAGAGTTGGGGCGTGTACATACCGCGCGCGATTCCTTTGCGCTGGATGCAACGAGTTTTGTGCATAAGGGCCAGCGTTATCTGGTGTGGGCACAAAAAGATCCGGAGGAGAAACTAAACTCTGCGCTCTACCTGGCTAAATTAATTTCGCCGACTCAGGTGGATAAAATTGAAGTGGAAATTTCGCGCCCGGAATTAGCCTGGGAGGTTCAAGGTTATAAGGTCAATGAAGGCGCGGCGGTGATTATTCGCAACAAAAAAATCTTCATCAGCTATTCCGCCAGTGCCACCGATCACCGTTATGCGATGGGTTTGCTTTGGGCAGATGCCGATGCTGACCTGCTCAATCCTGCGTCCTGGCACAAGCTGCCCCAGCCGGTGTTTAGCACCAATGAACACCTGAATCGCTATGGTCCAGGGCATAATAGTTTTACCCTGGCGGATGATGGTCAAACTGACATTATGGTATATCATGCGCGCGACTATTTAGCCCTGCAGGGCACTCCGCTAACCGATCCCAATCGCCATACTTATATCCGTCGCCTGGAGTGGACGAGCGAAGGGTTTCCGGATTTCGGACAGGCAAAATCCGACTAAAACAGAATCGCCTGAAGCAGCAACGCCTGAAATAGAATCGCCTGAAGTAGAACCGACAACAAGATCAAACACAATCAACCTAAAACCACTATTAGTGAGAGCAAACAGCCAATGACCTCGGCAATTACCCAACGTGTATTCGGTACTACGCCCGCGGGCGAAACCGTTACCGAATTTACCCTGACCAATAACAACGGCAGTATCGCCAAAATAATTAATCTCGGTGGCATTATTACTGAGCTGCATGTGCGCGATAAAAACGGCCAATTGGATGATGTAGTGTTGGGCTTCGACAAGCTTGAACCCTATCTGGACGTTGGCCCTTATTTTGGTGCATTGATTGGTCGCGTAGGCAACCGCATCGCTAACGCCACATTCACATTGGATAGTGAAAACTATTCGCTAACTGCAAACAATGGCAGCAATAATTTGCATGGCGGTCCTGTTGGTTTTGATAAAAAAGTATGGACTGCTGAAGTCTTTGAAAATACCCAAGGTCCAGGCCTGGTATTGAAATTATTGAGTGAAGATGGCGATCAGGGTTTTCCAGGTAACTTGAACGTTACTGTTACTTATCAATTCACCCATGACGACGAGGTTGTGGTGGATTATTTGGCTACTACCGATAAAGCTACGCCGGTAAACCTGACCCAACACACTTATTTTAATCTCGCAGGAATTAATAAGGGTGGAGATATTCTCGATCATCAAATGCAAATATTTGCTGATCACATCAACGCGGTAAACGATGCCCAAATTCCAGTGGGCGCACCTATGCCTGTTGCAGGAACACCGTTTGATTTCCGCGCACCGCAATTAATCGGTAGTTGCATTAATGCTGAGCACGAACAAATCAAAAACGGTTTTGGTTATGACCATAACTTTTTAATTAATCAGGCTAACTACAAAGAATTAACATTAGCTGCGCGCGTAGAAGAATCAACGTCCGGTCGTGTATTAGAAGTATTCACTGAGGAACCCGGCGTACAATTCTATTCCGGTAATTTTTTAGATGGCAGCTTAACTGGCAAAGGCGTCATCTATCAAAAACGCACCGGTTTTTGCCTGGAGCCGCAGCACGCACCTGATTCAATAAATCAGCCGCAGTTTCCGTCGATTGTGTTAAGGCCGGGTCAGAAATATAAAACACGGACTATTTTTAAATTATTCACAAAATAATTTCTCAGGATTTAAAACAAAAAAGCCCTTGACGAAAAACAAGGGCTTTTTTGTTTGTAGGGGGTATAGCGTCATCCTATAAACTAAGTCGAGGCAAGAAGCTGGCTGGCAATATACCAAAGACAACAAGAACAATCATGATCAACAAAATGATAAATAACACTTGAACAATATTCGCTACTGGAGCTGGTAAAGGAAGCAACGATACCAACCACCAGATAAGCCCGAATATAACCAGATAAATAATCAAATTAACGATCAGAGTCATGTTTCTCTCCTTTCAGCATGGCTAAAAATTGATGGACACTGAGTTTGTGACAATAGGAATTGGTGAAAAGTTCGTGATTTAAGGTGTAGGTCGTCGTTTCAGTTGTGCGGTTGTTCAAAATTGTAGATTTATATCCATACTTTTATGCAGAATCCTTACGATTAATATCTTGCTGGTAATGCCGGTCCGGTAATAAATGATATGGCTGCCGTGAGGGAATTTACGATATTCCTTGCGGATATATTCACAAGCACTACCAGCTTCAATGTTTTCAGCTACTAGTTTGAATGCATCATCGAGTTGCTTGATGTATAAATTTCGCTGGACTTTTCCCCACCGTTTTTCGGTAAATCGCGCGATGTTGCGCAAGTCAGATTTAGCTTCCTGGCTTAGTTGAAATAATTCCATTTAGCGTTGTGGCTCATCCAGTTCGTTAAGAAAATCGTTGTAGTTGTACTCTGCGATCCCACTCTCCTCACCTTGAATCAGCATCTGACGGAGGGCTAGGAGTTTGTGTTCAGAATCTTCCAGCAAACGTAAACCTGCTCTTACAACTTCGCTAGCGGAACCATAACGACCAGACTCCAGTTGTTCGCTGATAAAGCTATCAAAGTGATCCCCCAGGGTAATGCTGGTATTTTTCGCCATGAGCCCCCCATGAATATTTAATTTTGGTACATATTGGTATCTTATGGCGGCGACTGATTGAAAATCAAGCAACTTTAAACGATCTCCCTGGTGCCAGAATTCAATGTAAAGACCCGTTTCCCGCCTTGGCTTCCCGCAGTTTTCTCGGTAAACTCAATTTGTCTTATAATATTAGGACAATAATAATCAACCCTATGCTAACAATAATGAACAGGTACCACTATGTATAAACGTCTATTGGCCGGAATTGGCCTTTTGCTCTGCAGTTTTACGGCGTCGGCGATTACCCTTTCTGGTCTTATCAACTCCCATGACCCAGGCACTATTACCAAAGATGGCAGTACTTACTTCCATTTCACAACTGGTACGGGAATCTGGTATTCAACTTCTACCAACCTGACCAGCTGGACCGGTGGGGCAAGCCCGGTGTTTACGACTTACCCATCATGGATTTCCAGCAAGATCTCCGGTTTCAGCGGTTCCTTCTGGGCGCCGGATGTGATCCACATGAATGGCTATTTCTACCTTTATTACTCGGTGTCCACTTTCGGTACTTCGGTCTCGGCCATTGGTGTGGCGCGCTCGGCATCGCTCACTTCACCCAGTTGGGAGGATTTGGGAATTGTGGTGGAATCTTTTGGCGGCAGCTCAGAAATTAATGCAATTGATCCTGCGCTTTACCGCGATCACGACGGCAAGGTTTATATGAGCTACGGTTCCTTTTTTGGTGGAATCGGTATGGCGGAGATCAATCAATCCACCGGTAAATTAAATGGCAGTGTGACCAAAGTTTACGGCGGCAATCATGCGGATATTGAAGCGCCCTATATCGCGCGCAATGGCGATTACTACTATTTGTTTATCAATCGCGGTGCTTGCTGTAACGGTTCGAGCAGCACCTATTACGTGCAAGTTGCTCGCTCCACTTCAATCTATGGTCCCTACACCGATGTGCGCACTTTATTGCCCAATACCGATGGTAAATACAAGGGCCCTGGCCACATTGGTGTGCTGAAACAAGATGGCTGTAATTATGTGTCCACCCACTATTACGATTTGAATGATGGCGGTAATGCCAAACTCGATATTTTAAAAATGACTTACAGTGATGGCTGGCCGACATTAACGCGCAGTTTTTCGGTGGCAAGTTGTGGCGGTGTGAGCGACGGTTTGTATCGCATTACTGCGCGTCACAGCAGTAAGGATTTAATGCCTGCCGCAAAATCCAGTGCGAACGGTGCAATGATCCAGCAAGAAACCTGGAATTCCTATCGTGCACAGCAGTGGTATGTGATTAATCAGGGGACGGGTTACTACAGTTTGATAAATGCGGGTAGTTTGAAAAGCCTGGATGTATATAACAATTCCACCGCGGCCGGTGCAAATATCGCGCAGTGGGATTACTGGGGCGGTGCAGGACAAAAGTGGAGCCTGACCAGCAGCAGTGGTTATTACACACTTAAATCGCAGTTGAGTAATTTGCCACTGGATATTTTAAATTTGAGCACAGCCAATGGTGCGCAAGTGATCCAGTGGACTGCAACAGGTGCAACTAACCAGCAATTTAGTTTGACACGGTTGAAGTAAATATTGATGAGTTGAAATAGGCTGCAGCATTGGGTGTGCAATAAAGCCCCATGCTGCAGTTTTTTCATTTTGTTATAAATAACAAAGAGGTGAGCATGAAAACACTAGGTAAGGTATTGGTATGTATCGGTTTGGTGACGGGGTTTGTTGCAGGTATTGTCGGGTGCAGTAAAACCGCGCCGGAAACTTTAACCAGCCCCGATAAGCAAATTGCTGTGAAAGTATTTGTTACCGAAAAAAATACGCTTGCCTACAGTGTGGATCGCGCTGCACAACCCGTTATTCTTGAATCACCTTTGGGATTGCAGCTAGCCGATGCCGATTTCACTCATGCTTTAAAAATTGATGCACAGTCCAGTATTTCACCGGTTGCTGATGCCTACAAAATGCGCGTGGGTAAGAAGAGTGATATTAGCTATAACGCCAATGAACAAACCTATTCGATTAGCAACGCACAACAGCAAAAACTGACGCTGACATTGCGCGCATCCAATGACGGTGTTGCTTTTCGCTATTCGGTGAATGATCCGGCAATTGCGAACAAACAATTCATCAACGAGATTACCGGCTTTCATTTGGCATCAACGGCCAGGGCATGGTTACAACCTATGTCGGTTGCACAAACGGGCTGGAGTAATACCAATCCATCCTATGAAGAACATTATCAAATCGATGTGCCTGTAGGCACTGAATCCACTTTGAAGCAGGGTTGGGTTTTCCCCGCGCTGTTTAATTCTGGCGATAACTGGGTAGTTATTTCTGAAACCGGAATGGACGGTTCCTGGCACGGCTCGCATTTGCAATTAGGTGCACGTGCAGGGGAATACCAAGTGGTACTGCCGCAAACGCCGGAAGTATTTATCTCTACCACCGGTGAGAAAGGCGCACTGCTGGCAAATACCAATAAAAATGCAAATGCACAACAACAATTGCAGTCACCTTGGCGAATTATTGCATTGGGCTCGTTGCCCACAATAATGGAATCTACCCTGGGAACCGATCTCGCTGCTCCTGCTGTTGCTGTGGATACCAGTTTTATTAAACCGGGTCACAGTTCCTGGAGCTGGGCAATATTAAAAGATGACTTCACCACCTTTGATGTCCAGAAAAAATTTATCGACTATGCCGCCGATATGCACTGGGATTACACCCTGATTGATGCCGATTGGGACAAAAAAATCGGTTATGAAAAATTAAAAGAACTGGTGGGTTATGCGGCGCAAAAAAATATCGGCATCCTGGCCTGGTATAACTCCTCTGGCGACTGGAACCAAACGCCCTATAGCCCCAAAAGCAAATTGATTACTGGCGAACTGCGCAGTGCAGAGTTTGCGCGTTTGCAAGAAATCGGCATTAAAGGCGTCAAGGTGGATTTCTTTGGCGGCGATGGCCAATCCTTTATGCAGTATTACATCGATATTTTAAACGATGCGGCAGCTCATAAATTGTTGGTAAATTTTCATGGCGCTACTCTGCCGCGCGGTTGGCAACGCACTTATCCCAATTTGATGACCATGGAATCCATCAAAGGTTTTGAATTCACTACTTTTACCCAGGCAGATCAAGACCCGGTTGCGCAGCATGTAGCGACCGCATTGTTTGCACGCAATTTGTTTGACCCAATGGATTTTACACCCATGGCATTTGGTGATATTCCCAATATCAAGCGCGTAACGGAAAATTCATTTGAACTGGCCGAGTCGGTATTGATGATTTCCGGTATCCAGCATTTTGCAGAAATTCCCGAAGGTATGGCGACCGCACCGGAATACGTAAAAACTTTTTTGCGCGAATTGCCACGCGAGTGGAATGAGGTGAAATTTATTGATGGTTACCCAGGTAAGTTCGCCGTAATTGCGCGCAAAGCGGGTGATGCCTGGTATGTCGCAGGGATTAATGCGGAAAAAGAACATAAAACCCTGACGCTGGATTTAAGTTTTGTTGGCGATAAAAAAGGCCTGTTGATTGCCAGTGGCGAAACCGAGCGCAGTTTTGTGCAACAGGAAATCAATAGCAAAACCCCGCAAACCATTAACCTGCGGCCCAGCGCCGGTTTTGTGATGGTGTTGAAATAAATTGCACATGTAGGTTGGAAGAGCGCAGCGACTTCCGACATTTAACCGTCTCTGCGTTAATGGGGCATTGTCGGAAGTCGCTGCGCTCTTCCAACCTACCCGGCATTACAAATAGATGTAAACAGTGAGAGAGAAAATACAATGAAGAAATTATTAACGAGCCTTTTATTGCCGATCTTCTTGTTAAGTTGTGCAACCAAAGAAACCGATAAAGCTGGTGTTGCTAATAACACACCAGTTGCTCAAGCAGATGCTAATACTTTTACCAATCCCATTTATCCCAACGGCGCTGATCCCTGGTTGGAATATTTTGATGGCAATTATTATCTCACTACTACAACCTGGACCTCCCAGCTGGTAATGCGAAAATCGCCAACGCTCGCGGGTTTGGCAAATGCAACGCCCATTCATATCTGGTCGGAAAGTGAATTGGAGCGCTGCTGCAATTTTTGGGCATTTGAATTCCATCGTTTGAAAACGGAACAAGGTTATCGCTGGTATGTAATGTATACCTCCGGGATCGCCGAAAATTATGATCGCCAGCATTTGAGTGTGATTGAAAGCGAGGGCGATGATCCGCTCGGCCCTTACACTTACAAAGGCTCGCCTATGCCAGACACCTGGAATATCGATGGCAATTATCTGGAGCACAACGGCCAGCTTTATCTATTGTGGTCTGAGTGGGTCAAAGACGAGCAATCTATCTTTATCGCCAAAATGAAAAATCCCTGGACGATTACCGGCGACAAAGTATTAATTTCCAAACCGGAATACGAATGGGAAAAATCCGGTATGAAAGTGAATGAGGGGCCGGAGATTTTAAAGCGCAACGGCCGTACCTTTATGATTTATTCGGCGAGCTTCTGTAATACGCCGGATTATAAATTAGGACTGATTGAGTTAACTGGCGATCCATTAAAGCCTGAATCCTGGAAAAAATCTGCTGAGCCAGTATTTAGCAAAGCGAATGGCGTTTATGGCCCTGGCCACAATGGATTTTTTAAATCGCCCGATGGCACTGAAGACTGGTTGATTTATCACGGTAATGCGAGTGAAAAAGAAGGTTGTAGTTCTACCCGCTCCTTGCGTGCACAAAAATTTACCTGGAATACCGATGATACTCCCAATTTCGGTGAGCCGGTTGAAGCAGGAAAACCGGTAATTTCTCCAGCAGGTGAAAACGGCCCGCTAGTAACCAAAGTGCAGGGCACTCAAGTGCAATTGGTAAGCAAAGCGAATCACCAATGCGTTGCTTTTGATGTGCATGGAAAAATTATTTCTGCTGATTGTAATAATGAATCTGCCATCAACTGGGTGTTGGATTACACCACCGGCGGTAATTATCGTTTGGTAAATAAAGATGGAAAATTTCTGGGACAGGGTAATGAAAAATGCTCGGCAGGAAAAACCGATGAATTAAATATTGCGCCCTGGCATAATCAACTCTGCCAGCAATGGCAATTGGTACCCCATGAGCAAGGTTGGTTAAGTTTGATCAACGCACAAACCAAACAGCCCATTCAGTTTGCGGATTGCGCTGAGCCAGCAGCTGTAGCAGGAACAAAATCGGTAGAGGATGTGCCGCAGTTTATCGAGCAAAAACCGGCGTGCAGTTTGTGGCGAGTTCAACCCTTGCAAGAAGTGGCTATCACCAGCATTCAAAGTGGTAAGGCAATTAGCGTTGCCGGTGCAGCAAAAGTTGGTACCAATATTGAGCAAGATGAATGGAAAAATGCAGCGAGCCAGCGCTGGGTATTTGTGCACACAGAACAGGGTTTTTATCACATTCAATCAGCTGCCAACGACAAACTGTGCTTGAGTGTGGCCAATAAATCGATTGTGCCCGGTGCCAATATTGAGTTGGCCTCCTGTGGTGATAAGCAGGCGCAATGGCAAGTGGACTTCCTGGCGGATGGTACTGTGAAACTCGTTAATCGCAAAAGTAATCTGGTGATCGATTTGGCTCATTGTGGCGTTGCTAACCACACCAACTTTGCGCAGGGGCAATGGTTAAATTCCAATTGCCAGCGTTTCCAATTAAAGCCAATTCCATGAGTGTTAATCACTTTCTTGTTTAATTCAGCGCTACTTGTGAATTTTTCACCACCCTCATCCCCCCAGTTGGGGGATGAGGGTAGTTGTCTGCGTTATTAGCATGATCATTAGTCCGAAAGGCTTTCTGCTTGATGAGAGGCGATTCGGTGAGCGTTTCTGTGGTGAACGTGAATGTAATGAATCCGGGATGATTTAAGGAGATTGCTATGAACCAGAAAATTATGAACCAGAGAGCTGTGAATCACAAAGGTATAAACGGGCAAGATGAAAAATTGCTGGAGTTGCGCGTGCAAAGTTTGGAGGCTGAATTAAACCGACAAAAAGCACCACCGGCGAAAACTCATTTTTGGGCTAACCCGGCAATATTGGCGATTCTGGGAGCGGTATGTACGGCTTCATTTGGCTTGGTTACCAACAAAGAGCAATTGAATGCGAGCCGACAACTGGAACGCGACAAAATGGAATCGTCGCTAATTTTAAAGGCGATAGATTCAAGTGATGCAGGGCAGCGTATATCCGCTTTAAAATTTTTAGTAAAGGCCGGGTTGATCTCTGATCACGATAAAAAAATAGATGAACTGAAATTGGAAGATGTGCCGCGTATAAAAAATACGCCTGCGCCGACCAAGCTAACCCTGGGTGCTACCCCGGAAAACAATAATGATCAAGCAAAGTCGCCTAATGTTCCTGTTGCCAGGAATTAGGCGGATAAGAAAGTGATGCGGATTTGCTAGTGGTAATCGATAGCTGCGGGCAACTATTTTTGATTGGCAATTGAATCTTCAATAAAATTCAAGGCTTCGTCGATCAATGCCAGCATGGCTTGGCGCGCGCGCTCCGGGTTGCGGTTTTTAATCGCGTTATACACTTTGGAGTGATCTTCCACTACGCCTTCGTGGTTGCCTTTAATCGGATTGGTGTGGCTGATACTTACGCGCAATGCGGTGGAAATAAAATCGCGCAGGCGAATGTAGAAACGGTTGTTACTGGCATAGAGGATACTGACGTGGAAGGCGATATCCGCTTCCAGGTCTTCTTTACTATTGCCTTCGGCCAAGCGCATTCCTTCCAATGCTTTTTCGATAGCAGCGAGTTTACTGTCGTCGGCATAGCGCGCGGCGAGGGCGGCCGCTTCCGGTTCAATAGCGATGCGCACTTGCAAAAATTCTTTCAGCACATGCAGTGAAGGTTTGCTTTCCAACACCCAGCGCAATAAATCCGGATCAAAAATATTCCATTGGTCTTCGGGTTGAATACGAATGCCCTGACGCGGCTTGCTGGTGATTAATCCTTTGGCGGATAACATTTTTACCGCTTCGCGGACGGCACTGCGGCTTACGCCGAATTTATCGCACAGTTCTGCTTCAGTGGGCAGGCTGTCATCAACAAATTCACCACAGATAATTGTGCGTCCCAGCTCTTGTACCATACGCTGTGAAAGATTGAAGTTGCGATCGAGAATTGCCATCGTTGTCATTGCTCTGATAGACCGAAATTATGGCAGCAGATTAACGATTTATTGTTAATAATACAATCTGAGAAGTGGACAA
>JAGKWY010000233.1 GCA_021151625.1 Gammaproteobacteria bacterium
TAGAGTGCATCCTGGAAGCCCATGATGCCCAAACCGATTGGACGGTGACGCAGGTTGGATGCTTTGGAAGTCGCCACCGCGTAGTAGTTAATATCGATCACGTTATCCAGCATACGGATAGCGGTTGTCACTGTGCGCTCGAGTTTTGCCTGATCGAGTTTGCCATCCACAATGTGCTGTGCGAGGTTCACGGAACCCAGGTTACACACGGCGATTTCGTCGTTGGCCTTGGTGTTCAGGGTGATCTCGGTACACAGGTTGGACGAGTGCACGACACCGGCATGCTGCTGCGGGCTGCGCAGGTTGCATGGGTCTTTGAAAGTGATCCATGGGTGGCCGGTTTCAAACAGCATACCCAGCATTTTTCTCCACAAATCCAGTGCACGCACAGTTTTGTGTACTTTGATTTTGCCTTGTGCGGCTTCGCGCTCGTAATGCTCGTAACGCTCTTCAAACGCCTTGCCGTATAGATCGTGCAGATCAGGTACATCGTTAGGGGAGAAGAGGGTCCACTCTTTATCGTCAAACACGCGCTTCATAAACAGGTCAGGAACCCAGTTGGCGGTGTTCATATCGTGGGTGCGACGACGGTCGTCACCGGTGTTCTTGCGCAGCTCGAGGAATTCCTCGACATCCATATGCCAGGTTTCCAGGTACGCACACACAGCGCCTTTGCGCTTGCCACCCTGGTTTACGGCTACGGCGGTGTCGTTGGCCACTTTCAGGAAGGGAACAACACCTTGTGATTTACCGTTGGTGCCTTTGATGTAAGCACCCAGTGCGCGCACCGGCGTCCAGTCGTTACCCAAGCCGCCCGCGAATTTGCTGAGCATGGCGTTGTCTTGCATCGCGCCGTAAATACCGTGCAGGTCGTCCGGTACGGTGGTCAGGTAGCAAGATGACAACTGCGGACGCAAGGTGCCGGAGTTGAACAGGGTTGGGGTAGAACTCATGTAATCGAAGGAAGACAGCAGGCGATAGAACTCGATCGCGCGCTCTTCTTTTTGCTCTTCCTGGATTGCCAGACCCATAGCTACGCGCATGAAGAAAATTTGCGGCAATTCAATGCGGGTGTTGTTGCTGTGGATGAAGTAGCGGTCGTATAGGGTTTGCAGGCCGAGGTAAGTGAATTGCAGGTCGCGCTCGGCGATCAGGGCTTTGCCCAGTTTTTCCAGGTCAAAATCCAGCAGCTCAGGGGAAACAAGCTCCAGCTCTACACTTTTCTTCAGGTAAACCGGCAGGGTTTTGGCGTAGAGGGTTTCCATATCCGCCTGGGTGGCAGAATCGGCAATGTGGAAGAAGCTCAGGGCTTCAGCGCGCAGTTTGTCCATCAACAAACGGGCGGTAACGAACGAGTAATTAGGCTCTTTTTCTACCAGGGTGCGGGCAGTGATCACCAGCGAGGTGTTTACGTCTTTTTCGGCCACACCGTCATAGAGGTTGCGCATGGCTTCATCGAGGATCGCTTTCTCTTCTACACCGGCTAAACCGGCGCAGGCTTCGTGCACGATAGTGCGCATGCGGGCGATATTCAGTGGCGCGCGGCTGCCATCGGCCAATACCACGTTCAGGCTCGGGTAATCCGGGTCTGGCTCTTGTGAGGCTTGTTTCTGGGCGCGCAGGCGGGCGTGTTCTTCGCGGTAGAGCACGTAATCGCGGGCGACTTTTTGTTCGCCGGAGCGCATCAGAATCAGCTCAACCTGATCCTGGATTTCTTCAATATGGATAGTGCCGCCAGAAGGCATACGGCGCTTGAAGGTGGCGGTAATTTGCTGGGTAAGGCTCTCTACCATCTCGCGCACGCGGGTAGAGGCAGCGGCTTTGCCACCTTCCACGGCCAAAAAGGCCTTGGTCATGGCGATGGCGATTTTGCTGGCATCGAAGGGAACCACCGTTCCGTTGCGCTTGATAACGCGCAGTTGCCCTGGCGCTGTGGCCGTGAGGTTGGCTGAGCCGCCGTGAATGTCGTGTTGGACGTTGGTAGTGCCGGTGGTTTGTTCAATGTCAGTATGCATAGACGTCTCC
>JAGKWY010000133.1 GCA_021151625.1 Gammaproteobacteria bacterium
TTGACCCACAGCTCGGAGTAACACCATGGAAACTCCTGTTTCTCTAATGATAATTTTATTGGCTTTTCCGGTGGGGTTTTTGATTTTTTTGATGGTGTCTTTGCGCCGTAAAAAACGTCAGGCGACCTTGTTATTTAGCCAGGGAATAGAATATATAAAACTGCTACGCAGTTTGTTGACCTATGTACAGCAGCATCGTGGCCTCACGACGGGCTTTATTAACGGCAATCACGCGGCAAAGCCTGATATTGAAGCGCTGAATGTGCGTATCAAACGCATGATGGAAGATGTGGAAACTACCGGAGTGTGGATGGCCGAAAATGTTAAGTGGTCCAGCCTGGTGGATCACTGGACGCGTTTGGGCATGAGTTATTTGCAAGGTGATGCGGATAAGAATTTCAAACAGCACAATATTCTCATTGCCAACTTATTGTATTTAATTGATGACGTTGCCGATGCCCATCATTTGTCCAAACTCACTGGTGATGCCATGGACACCGATTGGCGCTACCTGTTGTCGATTGCAGAATATATTGGCCAGGCGCGTGCATTGGGTACTGGTGTTGCAGCTAAAGGTGAGTGCTCCAGTGTACTGCGTATCCAACTAAATCATTTGCGCAATAAAATCGCCTCGAGCGTCGATTCTTCCTGGCCGGAAAAGTCGCGTATTGAAATACATTATTTGCTGCGTTGTATCGAATCGCAGTTAATAGTGGACAAACCAAGCATAGATGCAAGTGAATACTTCCGATTGGCGACTCGCTGTATCGAGCATGTATTGGAGCAGTTTGACCGTCAGATCGAGCGCTTGCAGTATTACCGGAATTAACGTGTAACTCTGGAAAGCCTGACAAAAAATACGCCGGCATTTGCCGGCGTATTTTTTGGATTTTATTTACATCCCATGAAAGTCTAAGGTGTGTAAATAATCATGGGTAGAGCGGCTTTAAACCGGCTTGGGGATTCGCATATTTTTGTCGGTCACGACGCAGGTTGGCAAGCAGGTGCAACAGCTTGTCCAGGTCGGGTGCAATATTTTGATTACCGAAAATTGCTTCATCCAGTTTGCGCAACTCATCGCTTAACTCAATCAGTTGCGCATGTTTGTCGATGGCTTGCAGGCTAGTGATGTCGGCAGCTTTCCAGTGGATTCTTGCCCAGTCAATCACCGCCTTGCGCAGGCCTGTTAGTGACTTTTCAGAAAGCTGCCGCTTTACCTGGTTCCAGGCGGCAGCTTCAGTTTCAACTTGTGTGTGCGCTGTTTGATGGCGATGACGCTGGCTGACTTCATGTGCGCGTTTGTACTGCCAAAACTTCATTGCAAAATACAAGGCAACGGCTAACGAAATCAGGTTGGTGACATAGAGCCACCAGGGCGTTTTGTTAACGAATTGAACCTCGGGTTGCGCACTTGTAGCATCAGTATTTATTGCAACACTGTTTGCCTCCTCGCTAACCCCTGCATCATTCGCTAGTGGATCTGCCGCTGAATTCAGGTTTTGTGGACTCATAGCGCCACTGCCCACTTTCAATGTCACTGCATTTAAATAAGCGGTTTCCATCATTTGGCTATGGTTGTTCCACCAACGTACTTCGGTTTGCGGCAGGGTGAACACACCTTCTTTGGTGGGTACTATGGCGATAGTTTCAATGCGTGAACCAATAACACCGTTTGGTGATTTTTGATCATCGTTTTGGGCCTGGTCTTTATAGAAGGTAATACCTTCAACACTATTTACTTCAAGGGGATTAATTTGTCCCGCGGTTAAGCCGTCAGCTTTGATGGTAATAGTGCGAGTGATAGGTTCACCCACTTTGAGTGAATCAGTACTTGCGCTCCAATGCTCTTCCAATTCCACTTTATTCGCTGGCATCCAGGGCGTGCCATTGGCAGAAGCTGGAGTAGGCAGGACATTAATTTTTTGTTCTTCGGTGCGCAGACGCAAAACATTGCTCTGCCCATTACCATAAAACCTGTCCCAAATATCGCGTGAGCCGTTGTTGACGGATACTTGATAGAGCACGCCGGGAATCAGCAATTCGCCACTTTGTTGCGGGAAAATGGCATAGCGAGTTTCCACTACAGCACCCGGGCGATTGTTGATTTTGGTTTGATATTGTTTTTCATCCAGTTGCACCACCAATGCGTCTTTTACTTGCAGAGGTTGTAAGTCAACGCCGGAAAGGCCCACGGTAGTATAAAGGCGCAGGGTGACTATTATTTGCTGCTGCACATAAACGGTATCGGCATTGGTTTCAATTTCTACGCTAACGTCGTTTTGGCCATCTTTAGGTTTGCGACTTTTTCCTTCTACGGTAATTTCAATTGCGTCGCTTACTGCACCATCAATTTTGAACGAGGGAATTAATAATTTTCCGATACGCTTGGGAGCAAGCGCAATTTTCCATTCAGTGGATGCTTCCATATTGCCGTTGATAATGCTCATCTGGGTGCCGCTTTGCGTATTGAGAATATCAAAATCTTTTTGCAGCAATTCGTAATCCGGTGTGGCATTGATCTGTTCGTCATAGCGCAACACCAGGGTGAAGGTTTCTTCCAGCCCCAGTGCGTCGCGGTCAACGCTGGCGGTCAGGTTGCCCGCAAACACGTTTAACCCGGTTACCATCAGCAGGAAGCCTACTGCACGGCTTAACCAGTTTTTAACTGTTGAATTTGTAGATTGCATAATTACCACCGACCCTCCGCGCCATTTTCAGGGGCGGACCATTCGCCGTTTAACATTTCCTGATTGCGTTTGTAATGTTCGTAATTGAATTTATTGCGTAACAAACCACCCGGATCATCCGGTACGCGCCTTAACCATTGTTCCATTGCCTGACGCTCTTCATCAGTCAAGCCGTCATCTGTAGGTGTCGCAGCCTGGGCTTCCTGTTGCTCGGCTTGTTGCTGTTGGTCTTCTTCAGCGCGCTGCGCGGCCTGTTTTTTGTCATCTTCCTTTTGTTGTTCGTCTTTTTGCTGGTCTGCGTTTTGTTGCTGTTCGGCAGATTGTTGTTCGTTGTTTTGTTGTTCCTGCTGCTGATCCTTCTGTGCCTGGTTTTTCATGTCCTGCTTTTGTTGTTCTTGTTGCTGATCCTGTTGTGATTGATCCTGGTCGCTCTTTTCCTGATCGTCAGATTCCTGTTTGTTTTGGTCCTGATTGTTCTGGTTGTTTTGTTGCTGGTCGCTTTTATCTTGATTGTTTTGATCCTGCTTGCTTTGATCCTGCTTGTTTTGATCTTGATTTTGTTGCGACTGATCCTGTTTGTTTTGTTGGTCTTGCTTGTCCTGCTTATCAGAATTTTGGTTCTGATCCTGGTTTTGTTGATCCTGCTTTTGTTGCTGCTGTTGTTTTATTGCGTCTTCAACCAGCTGGCGATTGTTTTTCGCATCGTCCATATCAGGTTGTTGTTTCAAGGCTTCGTCATAGGCTTTGAGTGCTTCGGGCAACTTGCCTGCTTTGGCGAGTGCATTGCCGCGATTGTAATGGGCATTGGCGGTATCAAACTGGGAGAAATTTTGCGCGGCATTGGCATAGTCGCCGGCGCGATACTGGGCACTGGCTTTCCATTCCGGGTCTTCAAAGTTTTGTGCAGCCTCTGTTGCCTGTTCCTGTTGCAGTTGTTCGTAAGCCTGCTGGTTTTTGTTCTTCCATAAATCATCCCAGCCGAAGGCGTAGCTTTTGTTGGGGGTTAAGCCCGCGAGCGGAATCAGTAATAAACTCAGTAATACTCCGCGGCGGAAGCAGTAGAGCAACATTGGCAATAGCAGAATCACCAACCAGTGGCCACGGTCATACCAGCTGTCAAATTCGCGATCCACTTTTTGGGTTTCCTGTTTTTCTGGCGCAGGTAAATTCATTAAATAATCGATATCGCTGCTGTTGTTGCCAAGTGTGCGATAGCGGCCGCGTGTTTGATTGGCGAGTGCTTGCAACTCGCCCGCATTTAATTGGGTGGTGACAATGGCGCGTTTGCCATCGCGCACAAAACCGCCTTTGCTACTGGGAATGGGGGTAGGTTCTGTGCCACCGATACCCATAATGGATAAACGGTATTGGCTATTTTGTTTCATGGTTTCAATGATGCTGTATTGCGCATCATCAATAACGCCATCCGTCATTAACAGCAAATCGCCTTGGGGAATACCGGCATCCTTCAACAATTTTAAACCGCGCTCTACGGCGGCTTCAGTGTTGCTTCCTTCGGCAGGCATTACGTTCGGGTGTAATGCAGGAATAATATTGACGATAGTTTCCACATCATCAGTCAGTGGTGTCACTACATGCACATCGCCGGCGTAAACCAGCAGCGCCGTTTGTCCATCTTTGCGTTCGCGCAATAAGTCGATCAGTTTTAGGCGCGCGCGCACCAGGCGCGACGGTTTTAAATCTTCGCTCATCATTGAAGGGGATAGGTCGAGCATAATCACCAGGGCTTGCTGATTTTTTTCCACCGCCACCGGGCGCTTTTCCCAGCTGGGACCGGCCATGGCGATAGAAGCAAGTATCCAGCTTACCAGCAGCGCAATTAAATAAAACGGATTGATGCGCGTGGTTTGTCCATCGAGCAAGTATTTAAGTAATTCGGGTGAAACTATTTGCTGCCATTGGCGCGCACGGTGTTTTTGATACCAGAGCGTGAGTGCGAGCACTACAGCGGGCACTAATGCCAATAGCCACCAGGGGCGCAAGAAATGCAATAAATCCAGTGTGTTCATTATTTTGCCTCCGCTCTGGTTGTAGTTGCGGTTGCTGGTGCTTGTGTGGTGCGGCCTTGCCAGATGTGCAGGCTTGCCATTGTCATGCTTAACAAAAACGCAAATGCCAGGGGCCAATAAAATAATGTTTCTACCGGGCGAAAAGTCTCCGCTTCGATTTCAATGGGTTCCAATTGATCCAGCTCGCGGTGAATATTGTCCAGCTCTTCCAGATTGCGCGCGCGAAAATATTTGCCGCCGGTTTTTTCAGCAATCGCAATCATAGTGGGTTCATCAAGATCGCGTGAGGGATTGATGGTGCGCGAACCAAACAAGCCGGGTACTTCCATGGATTCTGCACCGAAGGCGATGGTGTAGATTTTAATTTTCGCTTTTTGCGCAAGTTCGGTGGCTTTATCCGGTGCCAGCACTCCGGCCGTGTTGGCGCCATCGGTTAATACTACTAATACGCGGCTGCCATCAGGGCGATCGCGCAAACGTTTTACGGCGAGTGCAATTGCATCGCCAATCGCCGTTTCGCGACCGGCAAAACCAATTTGTGCTTCTTGCAACAATTCATTAACGGTTTGACGATCATAAGTCAGCGGTGCCTGCAAATAGGCCTGGGCGCCAAATAAAATCAAACCCAGGCGATCAGTGTTGCGGCGCGTAACAAAATCACCGATGACTTTTTTAACCGCCATCAAACGCGTAATGCGATGGCCATTCAGTGCCATATCGGTTTGTTCCATACTGCCGGAAATATCCACCGCCATTAATAAATCGCGTCCGCTGGATGGCATGCTCATGGGTTCGCCTACCCATTGCGGGTTGGTTGCGGCAAAAACACAGCTCAACCACATGGTCCAGAGGGCAAATAATTTTGCCGGGCGTTTGCCAATACTCAGACGATTTAATTTTTCTAATTGACTCGCGTGTTGGTAGAAGGGCACACGCAAGGCGGCTTCAACCCGTTTTTTCGGTGCGATAAATTTCATCACCAGCGGCAGTGGTGCGAGTAGTAATAACAAAGGCCATTGCATTTCAAACATGTTTGGCCTCCGCTGTATCAGTTGTTGTTTTAGTGGACGGTAATTTCTGGCGATGGTTGCGGTGTTGTGCCAGCCAATAGCGGCAGAGGTTATACAGAGCCGCCGCATCAACGCTGGGATTTTTTTGATAGCTGGCCGTTAACAACTGTTCGCCACAGGGTGAATTAAATAATGGCTGGGTATTTTTTTTATTGGCGAGGCAAACACTGTCCAACCAATCCAGCCAGGCTTGACCTTTCATGCTGGCCTTAAAGGTTTTAGGGTAGGCGGTGAGCGCAGTGCGACGTAAAAGCACGCTGACCTCATGTAAAAAAGTTGCGGCGTCTTCACTCTGTTGGAAGTTCGCGTAAATGCTATCTAATTGCTGTAACGCCAGTGTGCGGTAGTTATTTTGTTTGGTCTTGTGGCGCCAAACAAAAAAAACGATTACAGCAATAACCAACAGTGCCAGCAATGCCCACCAGCCGGGCGCGAGTGGCCACCAGCTTACGGCGCCGGGTAGATGAATGTCTGAAAGTTGATCGAGTGGTGATTGAGTAGGTTGCATAGATTTAAGTGCATCCGGATTCGATTTATTTTTTGCGTCCAAAGGCCTTGCGTAATCCTTCCTGAATGTCATCGCCAGTGGCGTAGCTCAGCAGCGGAATGCGCAGGCGTTTACAAAGTTGGACGAGGCTATTGAGTTGTTGATCGAATTGATTTTTAAATGCCTGCTGGAATATTTTTTCATTGGCGGCTAACTGCATGCGCTCGCGACCATTACTAATAGTCAGTGGGCTATTGCTGATTAATTGCCGTTCCAGCGGGTCATAGAGGTGAATGAGGGTGACATCGGTATGGCGTGCCAGCTCAAACAATTGCTGCTCGCACGCTGGGTTCATATCCTGAAAGTCGCTGATAATAAACAGTGCGCAACCGGGTTTGGCGATGCGGCGTGCATCGGCCAGCATTCTATGCAGTTCGTTGGCTTGCTGGTTGCCAGTTGCTTGCGGTGCTATCGGTGAATTCAAACGGTGATTGTAATCCTGCAATTGATGCAACAATTCCAACACCGCATGTTTACTGCGGCGCGGACGCACATCGCGCTGATCGTAATCGCCAAATACCAATGCACCCAAACGATCGCCATTGGCCAATGCGGCCCAACTCAACAGTGCAGCAATGTGTGCTGCCAGCACTGATTTAAAACAGCGCTGACTGCCAAAAAATAATGATGAGCGCTGGTCAACCAGCATAAACACCGGGCGTTCGCGCTCTTCGCGAAAAATTTTAGTGTGCGCGACTTGCGTGCGTGCAGTGACTCGCCAATCGATTGAGCGAATATCATCGCCCGGTTGATACAAGCGCACTTCTTCAAAATCCATTCCGCGCCCGCGAAAGCGCGTGCGCTCACCACCTGATAACAAACTGCGCGCAGGTTGATGCGCAAAGAGTTTTAAATCCTGCGCCGCAAAACGGCAGCGCAAGAGGGCACTTAATTCGGTATAGGCACCGCGCGGATTCAAATCTTGTTGCAATTCACTCATCGCTTTTTCTCGTGACTTTAGCGTCCGGCAAATTAGCTACCAACCAATTAGCTACCAACCAATTAGCTACCAACCAATTAGCTAAGAGGAACTGCTGCTAACAATTTATCAATAGCGTGATTAGGTGTAGTGCCTGTTGCTTCGGCTTCGAAACTCAGAATCAAGCGATGGCGTAACACATCATGGGCAACCGCTTGTACGTCATCGGGGCTAACAAAATCGCGACCATTTAACCAGGCATGGGCACGGGCACAGCGATCCAGCGCAATAGTCGCGCGCGGGCTTGCGCCGTATTCAATCAGCTCATCCAGCGCTTCCGAGTATTGGCCGGGACGACGAGTGGCGTTAATCAAATGGACAATGTAATCCTCCACGGATTCAGCCATATGAATGGCGAGGATTTCCTTGCGCGCTGCGTCGATGGTTGCCTGACTAATTACCGGAGGTTGTGCAACGCTAATGGCAGCGGCCTCATTGCGGGCGAGCTGCAGGATTCTACGTTCAGCGTCGATGCTGGGGTAATCCACAATCACGTGCAGTAAGAAACGGTCAAGCTGTGCTTCCGGTAAAGGATAAGTACCTTCCTGCTCAATCGGGTTCTGGGTCGCCATCACCATAAACAGACCGGGTAGCGGGTAAGTCTTGCTGCCCACGCTCACCTGGCGCTCGGCCATGGCTTCAAGTAATGCTGATTGCACTTTGGCGGGAGCGCGGTTGATTTCATCGGCCAATACCAGGTTGTGGAAAATCGGGCCGGGTTGGAATTCAAAGCGGTTTTGCTCGGGGCGATAAATGTCGGTCCCGGTCACATCCGATGGCAATAGGTCAGGGGTGAACTGGATGCGATGGAAGTTGCCTTCAATGGCTTGCGACAGGGTTTTAATTGCCTTGGTTTTGGCCAGGCCAGGTGCACCTTCCACCAGTAAATGGCCATCCGCAAGCAGGGCAATGAGCAGGCGCTGGATCAAATGCTCCTGGCCGATAATTTGGTCATTGAGCCAGGTATTAAGCGATTGAATTTGTTGATAGGCCTGCATGGTTCGCTAACTTCCTCTTTTTATTGAGTGGTTACTGTTGATCGCCGTGTTACGCCTGCACTGGTTGTTGTTGCGCAAGCGCTGGATAGACTGCCCAATCTGGTGGCAGTTCCTTGTAATTTCAACTGTTTACAGGAAATTTTCGGCTAGGCTTAAAGAACACGGATTTTCCCGCACGTTGGCGCGACGCTATTTCAATCATTACCCGCTGGACGAATTGATCGGGCGCCGCTTAAGCGATGTATTTGGCAGCGTTTATCAGTGGTGGCAATTTATCCAACACTACGATGGCCAGGAACCCAAGCTGCGGCTGTTTAATCCATCGCTTGCAGAAGACTCCTGGGTATGCCCACATACGGTCCTGGTGGTGTTACAAAAGGACATGCCGTTTTTAGTGGATTCCATTCGCATTGAATTAAATCGTCGCAATATTGCCATCTACGCCATTAAAAGTACGGTGTTGACCCTGGTGCGCGATGACAAGCACCAATTGCTGGAATTGGGTAATGGCGATAAGGGCAATCAGTTAAGTTCTACCCAGCCCGGATCTAAGGAGGCGCTGATAGTGATGGAGATTGGCGCTCATTCCAATCCGCAGGAATTGGCGGCGATCAGTGCAAGCTTGCGCAGTATTTTGCGCGAGGTGGAACGTGTAGTGGCTGATTACCAGCCCATGCGCGCCGCCGCCCTCGCGATGGAGCAAAATCTCACCCACGCCATTCATGCACCGGCAGCAGCAGCGATTCAGGAAAGCAAAGCTTTTTTGCATTGGTTGACTGAGGATAACTTCACCTTTCTCGGTTATTCAGAATACGAATTCCGCAACATCGATGGCAAAAAAACACTGTGTGAATTACCTGCGCAGCGTCTGGGGATTTTTGCCTTGCGCAATAATCCGGCGCCACAGCTCGCCGTGGAATTATTTAATGAGGGCATGGCGCGCGTCCACCTGGTGCCGCAAGTGATTGCGTTCTCCAAATCCTCCAGTCGCGCGCGCGTACATCGCTACGCCTATTCCGATTACGTCATCATCAAGCGTTTTAACGCCGAGGGTGAGGTGATTGGTGAGGCGCGTTTCCTGGGGCTTTACACCTCTGGCGTCTATTTGATGAGTACCGGGGAAATCCCGCTGATTTCTACCAAGGTTGCCAATTTATTCAGCCGCACCGGTTTGGATGAAGCCAGTCACGACGGCAAAAATTTCCGTCAGTTGCTGGAAACTTTTCCACGCAATGAATTATTTTTAAGCAGCAGTACCGAGCTGTTTGAAACGCTAATGGGTGCGGCGCGCATTAATGAGCGCTCCATGGTGCGCTTGTTTATGCGGCGCGATCCCTTCGGCAAGTTCATTAATTTTATTGCCTATGTACCGCGCGATTATTTTTCTACCAAGGTGCGTTTGCAAATCCAGCAATTGATTGGTGATGCAATAGGTTCCCATGAATGTGAATTTACCACCTATTTTTCCGAGTCGATTCTGGCGCGGGTTTATCTGGTGTTTCGCATTGACGGCGCTATGCCAAGCCAGATAGATGTGAATACCTTGCAAGCTGGAATCGTAAATATCACTCGCTCCTGGGAGGATTATTTGCACACGGCTTTGCTGGAGGCGCACGGGGAAGAAATCAGCAACCAGTTGTTGCGTGATTATCGCGACGCTTTTTCGTCCGCTTATCAGGAGCAATATGACGCGCGCACCGCCGTGCAGGATATTCACTCCATTGCGGAATTGTCCGAGCGGCAATCGATTGCCCTGAGTGTTTATCACTCGCTCACCAATGAGCCAGCCACCATTGTGCAATTTAAAATATTTCATCGCCAGCATACCCTGGCGCTGTCGGATGTGATTCCAGTATTGGAAAACCTGGGTTTTCGCGTGGTAAGTGAAAGCGCTTACGATATTCGTGCTCATTCTGGTGGTGGAGCCGGCGCTGTAGTCTGGCTGCACGATTTTAAATTAGCGCACCAGTTTTCCAGCAACATTGATTTACATGCAATTAAAAACCAGTTTATGAGTGCGTTTTCTGCCATCTGGAATGGCAATGCCGATAGTGATTCATTTAACGCACTGATTACTACTGCTGGCTTGCATTGGCGGCAAGTGGTGATGCTGCGCGCTTACGCCGGTTACATGCATCAAACCCTGTTTCCATTTAGTGCGAGCTATATGGCGATTGCATTAACCAATCAAGCCATTTTAACGCATAAGTTGGTGGAGTTATTTTCACTCAAGTTTGATCCTGCATTAGTTGATGATTCCACCCAAACCCGTATCGCAACATTGCGCACCGATATTTTGCAGCGCCTGGATGCGGTGGCGAATTTAAATGATGACCGGATTATTCGCCGGTTTCTCGCGCTTATCGATAACACCTTGCGCACTAATTTTTATCAGGTAGATGAACAGGGGCAGCCAAAACCCTATCTCTCAATAAAATTTTCGCCACGCCAATTAAGTGAAATTCCTGCACCGCGTCCGTTGTTTGAAATTTTTGTCTATTCGCCGCGCATGGAAGGTGTGCATTTGCGCACCAGTAAAGTCGCGCGCGGCGGCCTGCGCTGGTCTGATCGTCTGCAAGATTACCGCACCGAAGTCTTGGGCCTGGTAAAAGCACAGCAAGTAAAAAATGCGGTAATTGTTCCCAGTGGTGCCAAAGGCGGCTTTGTGTGTAAAAAAATGCCGGCGAATGTTACCCGTGAACAACAGCAGGCCGAAGGAATCGCTTGTTATCAATTATTTATTCGCGGCCTGTTGGATTTAACCGATAACCTGGTCGATGGTCGCATCTGCGCGCCGGAAAAAGTAGTGCGCTATGACGATGATGATCCCTACCTGGTGGTGGCTGCCGATAAAGGTACGGCCAGTTTTTCGGATATCGCCAATGCCATTTCTGCTGAATACAACCATTGGTTGGGCGATGCGTTTGCATCTGGCGGCAGCCAGGGTTATGACCACAAAGGTATGGGTATTACTGCGCGTGGAGCCTGGATTTCTGTGCAGCGTCATTTCCGCGAAAAAAATCTGGATGTGCAAACCCAATCTATTTCTGTGTTGGGTATCGGTGATATGGCGGGCGATGTATTTGGCAATGGCATGTTGTTATCCAATGCGATTCAATTGGTTGCTGCTTTTAATCACCAGCATATTTTTATCGACCCAAATCCGGATGCAGCAGCCAGTTTTGCCGAGCGGCAGCGGTTATTTAAATTGCCAAAATCCACCTGGGATGATTATGAAAAATCCCTGATTAGTGAAGGTGGTGGTATCTTCAACCGCAGCGCAAAATCAATTGTTATTTCACCGCAAATGCGCACACGCTTTGCTCTGGATGCTGGCAGCCTTACCCCCATGGAATTAATTAACGAGTTATTGAAATCACCGGTGGATTTAATCTGGAACGGTGGGATTGGCACCTATGTGAAAGCTAGCAGTGAAACCCATGCCGATGTGGGCGATAAAGCGAATGATGGCTTGCGTGTAAGTGGTAGTGAACTGCGCTGCAAGGTTTTTGGCGAGGGCGGCAATTTGGGCATGACCCAACGCGGCCGTATTGAATATTGCTTAAATGGCGGCGCGTGCAATACCGACTTTATTGATAATGCGGGTGGGGTGGATTGCTCAGATCACGAAGTCAATGCAAAAATTTTACTCAATGAAATTGTGGCTAATGGCGACCTCACGCAAAAACAGCGCAATCAATTGCTATTGGATATGACTGATAATGTCGCGCAATTGGTGCTGCATAACAATGTGCGGCAAACCCAGGCGATTAGTGTGGCGCAATCAGAAGCCTTAAAGCGCAGCGCTGAATATCGTCGTTTTATGAATGGTTTGCAGGCATCAGGGCGATTGGATCGCAAGCTTGAATTTTTGCCGAATGATGACGTATTGCTGGAGCGACAAACCCACAACAAAGGCCTGACCAGACCGGAATTGGCAATTTTAATTTCCTATGCCAAAGCTGTGTTGAAAGAAGATTTAACCAATACTGATCTGGTAGAAGATGAGTACATGGTGAGTTTTATTGAAACAGCCTTTCCCCACAAAATCGCACAATTATTTCCACTGGCGTTGCGCAATCACCGCTTGCGGCGCGAAATTGTCGCGACGCAAATTGCCAACGATATGGTGAACACCATGGGCATCAGTTTTGCGCAGCGGTTGATGGAGTCCACCGGTGCCAGTGCTGCTGATGTTGCCAAGGCTTACGTGATTGCGCGGGATATTTATGCCATGCCGGCATTCCTCGGTGCATTGGATGATGCTGCGCGAATTCCCGGTGAACTACAACTGCAATTAATCAACGATATGATGCGCAAAATCCGCAGGGCGACGCGCTGGTTTTTGCGCAATCGTCGCAGTTATTTAAACCCCGCGAGCGAAGTTGAATTGTTTGCGCCTGGTATGCGTCATATTAATGAAAGTTTGCCACTGTTATTAACAGGTGATGCACTTACTGAATGGGAAGCTGAGTCACAAAAATTGCGTAACTTGGGTTTGCCTGATGAATTGGTAAAACGGGTTGCCCATCCTGCTGATTTATATTCGGGTCTGAGTGTGGTGGAAGCGGCGCGCATCGCCAATCAGGATATTAACCAACTGGCACAAATGTATTTTGCGCTTGGCAATTATTTAAGTTTGCCCTGGTTTGCCAACCAGATTTCCAATTTGCCGGTGGATAATTTCTGGCAAGCAATGGCGCGCGAAACTTATCTCGGCGATCTGGAATCGCAATTGCGCAGCCTGAGCGTCTCATTGATTCGTTTTAAAGATGACCAGTTGACGCTGGATGAACTTATCCAACGCTGGAGCGGGCAGCACAAATTGTTAATTGTGCGCTGGAAATCCATGGTTAATGAATTACAGGCAGCAAGCAGTACTGACTTTGCGATGGTGGCAGTGGCTCTGCGTGATTTACTGGACCTTGCACAGGCCAGCCAGCATTGTGAAGGCTTGGAATCTTGCCCGATTAACTGATTTGTAGTGGCGCTTGTTGCTGCACCAATTTCGGCTAGGCTTATAAATTTCAGGCGTATCATTTATTGGGTGCTTGTCTGTGTGCACCAATAGAGTGCCGTTTCATTCTATGTTTTTATTTCGGGAAGGGACTATATATGTCGAGCATCTTGCAGCCTGCCGTGAGTTTGGCCAACCGAATGTCATTCTCCTCCAAGTTGATGTGTGTGGTGTTGATTTTCCTATTGCCCTTTTTGTGGCTGTTGCTCAAACAATTGAGTGAACACCAACAAGCCATTACCACTGCAGAAGGGGTAGAGCGCGGCGTCGATTTGGCGTTAGCCATAAAGCCAGTTGCGCTAGAGTTGGCCAAACATCGCGGCACTATGGCGCAATATCTCGGCGGTGCGCAAGATAAGGCGGAGAGTATTCGCACTATAGAAGCGACGCTGGATCAGCAACTGCAACACTTAACTGCAGAGGTAAAATCGCTGGATGAAATCGCCGCTGGTGCGAATGCGATCGCCCAGGAATGGCAGGTGTTGAAGTTGGGGCGAGTCTCTACTGAGCCGGCAAAAAGCTTTGCGGACCACACCGAGTTAATTGAAAAGGTTCACCAGTATTTGGCGGAAGTTGCCGATCATTTTGATATAGAGCTACTGGATACGCGCGACCAATACTATTTAATGCAATTGGTGTTATTTCAAAACCCTGAGTTGCAGGAATTATTGGGGCAGTTGCGCGGTAAGGGTGCAGGGGCATTAACGGACAAACAAATTACCCCGGAAGAGCGCGCCACGTTATCGGGGTTGCGCTATGGAGTGCTTAGCGTACAGGGTAATGTCAAACAACAGGTTTCCATGCTGTACAGTGATCCGGAACTGGAAAAATATTTTTCCAGTTCCTTTGGTACGTTTGAAAAAAGTATACAAGCGTTTGATGTACTACTGAGCCAACAAGTGATAGGCGTGGATGTGCCTACAGCAGACAACTCACAATTTTTTAACCGTGCGTCAGAAGTGATAGATGCAGTCAGTGTATTTGATCAGAAATCCAGTAGCCTGTTGTTGCAGAAGGTGGAGCAATCCCGATTGGATGAGGTGAGTGATCTGTGGACTATTGTGATTTTTTCGTTGGTATGCATGGTCTTGGGGTGCTATTTGGCATTGGGAATTTTGCGTGCGTTGAATATCAGTGTGGAGCAAGTTAATTTTGCGGCGCAACAGCTTAAGGCCGGCGATTTTTCCCAGGAAATTCGTGTGCATAGTCAGGATGTTATCGGCGAAGTGGCCGGTAATTTAACCGCTATGGTGCAGCAGGTTTCCAATTTAATTGTGGGCATCCAAAATTCGGCGAATGATGTCAACAAGCTGTCTATAGAATTGCAGTCGGTTACTGATAAAACCAAAACCGAATTGGATCGCCAAAATAGTCAGACTCAACAATCTGCCTCAGCGGCGACAGAAATGGCCGCAACCGTGCGCGAAGTGGCGCGCACTTGCGTGGATACGAGTTCATCGACTGATGTTGCGCGCGACATTGCACGCGAAGGTGAGCAGCGAGTTAATCATGCGATCCAGATGATTAATCGCCTGGGTGATAATGTCAGTCAGGCAAAAGAGATTATCGCGCAGTTGCAGCATGATGTGACGGACATTAGCGCAGTATTGGAAGTGATTCGCAGCATTGCCGAACAGACAAACTTGTTGGCTCTCAACGCGGCAATTGAAGCGGCGCGTGCCGGGGAGCAGGGGCGTGGTTTTGCGGTAGTGGCAGATGAAGTGCGTTCACTGGCAAAACGAACCCAGGATTCAACGGCAGAAATTAAAACGGTGATTGAAAAACTGCAATCGCGTGCAGCTACAGCGGTGAATATTATCCTGCAGAGCTTCCAGGGTTCCCAGGAGTCGGTGCAGAGCGCGGCTAGTGCGGGTGAATCCCTGCAACAAATTGTGCAAAATGTAGAAATGCTGCGCGACTTGAATACCCAGATCGCCACAGCAGCGGAGCAACAGGCAACGGTGGCGGAGCAGATGTCGCGCTCGACCCGTGAGCTGGGTGATTCGGCAGAAAATATTTTGGATCAGGTAGAGCAAACCCTGGGCTTTAGTGCAACTATGCGACGCAGTGCCAGCCAGTTGCTGGAAAATACCTTGCAGTTTAAAACCTGATACATTTGTTTCAGGGGAAAGTGTGGATTTGGTAATTGTTTTAATTAGGTGATTGTTTTAAGTGGGTGATTGGTTGAAAAGTATTATTGTAAATCTGGCAATTTCTGCAGAGGAGTTTCAGCGTTTATACGAAGGTAGCGCCAAAACGGTATTTGCCCATAGTATTGATGGCCGCAGCATTCGCTTTCCCGCGAACATCTTACGGCCTTATGTAAGGCATTCGGGCATTCGCGGAACTTTTCAAATTGATTTTGATGACGAAAATCGTTTTCAGGCGATTAGCCGTTTGGGGTAAAGAATATTCACTGGTGCGGAGCGCAGGTTTGGGGTGATTTGACATCGCTAATCCAGTAGACTTGCGCCCTGAAAAGTTTGACCTTCACGACCTGACCGCAAGGGCCCTCCATGTATCATCATATTCGCGATTTGTTATTCCGCCTGGATGCTGAAACTTCCCATGAATTAAGTCTGGATATGTTGGGCGCAGCTGAGCGCTTGCATCTGCTGGGCCTGTTTACCAAGCCGGTACCCAGCAACCCGGTAAGCCTCTGGGGTCTGAATTTTGATAATCCGGTAGGCCTTGCAGCGGGCCTGGATAAAAATGGTGATTATTTCAACGCCCTCGGCGCCCTGGGTTTTGGATTTGTGGAGATAGGCACTATTACTCCACGTCCACAGCCGGGCAATCCACAGCCACGCTTGTTCCGCATCCCTGAAGCCCAGGGCATTATTAATCGCATGGGCTTTAACAATAAGGGCGTGGATCATTTGGTCGCCCAGGTGAAAAAGCGCCGCTTTAAGGGTGTATTGGGCATCAACATTGGTAAAAACGCGACCACCCCGGTAGAAAATGCGGTGGACGATTACCTGATTTGCCTGCGCAAGGTCTATGAACACGCGGATTACATTACCGTTAATATTTCCTCACCGAATACCCCAGGGTTGCGCAATTTGCAGTTTGGAGATTCTTTATCCCAGTTGCTTGGTCCGCTGAAAAAAGAGCAGACGCTTTTGCAGCAAGCGACCGGAAAGTTTGTCCCCTTGTTGGTAAAAATCGCGCCGGATATGGATGAAGGTGAAATTGCCCAGGTTGCGGGCATACTGATTCAAGAGGGCATGGATGGCGTTATTGCCACCAACACCACCATTAGCCGTGTGGGCGTGGAAGAGTTTGAGAATGGTAGCGAAACTGGCGGTCTAAGCGGTTTGCCGGTGCGCGATAAAAGCACCTGGATTATTCGCACGTTAAATACCTGCCTGGGTGGCAAGTTGCCAATTATCGGGGTGGGTGGGATTTTCGATGCTGCCAGCGCGGCGGACAAGATTCGCGCAGGAGCAAGCTTGGTACAGGTTTACAGCGGGTTCATCTACGAGGGCCCAGCCTTGGTTCATGCCGCTGCCCAGGGTATTGAGAGCTATCAGAAAGGGTTGTAATTCACCCTCCATTTTTTCAAGGATAAAGAACGACGAAGCCCGCATTAGCGGGCTTATTTATTCACAATGTGATTAGAGATAAGGAATTCTGTTGGTCTTGCTATGGTATTAGCCGCTCATGGCAATGGGGCTAATGTTGGTGACTTTTTGAACCTGAGCCAAACGGCTGTAGCCATCCCACTGGTCAGTGCGCGATTCGCGCCAGCCGTTCAGCCACTGCTGG
>JAGKWY010000234.1 GCA_021151625.1 Gammaproteobacteria bacterium
CCAAATCGCCAGCGCCCCCAAAAATGACAAAATCAAACGCTTCGAGCATGAGGAGTAATCCTGTTTATGAATCTGGACAGTGGATATACGTGTAACAATTTTTTTAAAAGCAGATGCCTTTTTAAAATCAGATGCCTTTTTTAACATCAGGCATATTTTTAAAACGAAGACCCCGAACACGGGTTCGGGGTCGAATTTAACTGCTTACCAGTTAAACACTGTAGCTCCCTCTTCAGCCAGGCCCACCGCGGCGCGGAAGGGGGCAAACAATTCGCGCCCCATACCATAGTGGACATTGGTTAAATCGCATTGCGCAGGTTGGCGTTTGGCCAAGTCTTCATCGCTGACCAGTAACTGCAAGGTGCCTGTTTCAGCATCCAATTCAATCATATCGCCAGTTTGGATCAGGCCGATAACACCGTTATCCAAGGCTTCCGGGGTCATATGGATAGCCGCCGGAATCTTACCAGAGGCACCCGACATACGGCCATCGGTAACCAGCGCCACTTTAAAACCACGATCCTGCAACACCCCCAACGGCGGCGTCAGTTTGTGCAACTCAGGCATACCGCAGGCTTTTGGCCCCTGGAAACGCACTACCGCAACAAAATCTTTTTCCAATTCGCCACGCTTAAAGGCCGACTGCATCTCCTCCTGGCTATGGAAAACAATGGCTGGCGCCTTAACCATGCGATGCTCAGCTTTAACTGCTGAAATTTTGATAACCGAGCGACCGATATTGCCCTTCAGCAAGCGCAGGCCACCTTCTGGTGCAAATGGTTTGGAAGCTGGACGCAAGACTGAATCATCCAGGCTCTCTGCCACTGCATCGCGCCATACCAACTCACCATTTTCCAGGAACGGCTCTTTGGTGTAGTGCGACAAGCCACCTTCTGCACCCATGATGGTTTTAACATCATCGTGCAACAGGCCTGCAGCGCGCAGCTCGCGCATCAGGTAACCCATACCACCCACAGCCTGGAAGCGGTTCACATCCGCCAAACCGTTTGGATAGATACGACACATCAGCGGGATTATATCGGAAATGTCAGACAAGTCCTGCCAATCAACTATCACACCGGCCGCACGGGCAATCGCCACTACGTGCATGGCATGGTTGGTTGAGCCACCGGTAGCCATTAAACCAACAATACCGTTCACTACTGATTTTTCAGTGACAATATCAGCCAGGGTTACGCGGTTTTCAGCGCGGGTGATGCGTGCCAATTGGTGAACATGAGCGCGAGTCAGGGCATCGCGCATCTCGGTATAAGGGTTGATGAAAGTACTACCGGGCAAGTGCATACCCATAATTTCCATCAACATCTGATTGGTATTCGCAGTACCGTAAAAAGTACAGGTACCTGCGCTGTGATAAGACGCACTTTCAGCTGCCAACAACTCTTTGCGACCCACTTTACCTTCCGCAAATAGTTGGCGGGCTTTGGCTTTTTCGGCGTTCGACAAACCGGGCGTCATAGGCCCGGCCGGAACAAATACGATGGGCAACTGACCGAAGGACAAGGCGCCCATCATCAGGCCCGGAACAATCTTATCGCATACCCCCAGGCAAATAGCGCCATCGAACATGTCATGAGACAGTGCGATAGCGGTACTCATGGCAATAACATCGCGGCTAAACAGAGACATTTCCATGCCCGGGAAGCCCTGGGTTACACCATCACACATGGCCGGCACACCGCCCGCCATTTGCGCTGTCATACCCATTTCTTTCGCGGCAGCCTTGATTGGCTCCAGATATTCGCCGTAAGGAACATGCGCAGAGAGCATTTCGTTATAGGCAGAAACAACACCCAGATTAGGTGCCTGCCCTTCCGCCAGCGCTTCTTTATCTGATGCATTACAAGCAGCGAAGCCGTGCGCGAGATTGGCACAGCCCAAATGATGACGCGCAGGACCATTGCTGCGGAATTTATTAACGCGCGCCAGATAGGCGGCACGGGTATCTTTACTGCGCGCGATAATG
>JAGKWY010000035.1 GCA_021151625.1 Gammaproteobacteria bacterium
CAACAAACCTTTGCCAAAAACTGCATTTAATGCAGTTTTTCGGTTGTGAAGTTTCCTGATGTTTTTTAGCGATTCCCGCCAGCACTTTTTTAATCCTCTTACGGGTAAATACCGCGAGTTGGTTGCCGAGTGTCTGCGCCTTTTATACCAACGTCTTTATACTGATTTGCGCGATTATGGCCACGCCATGAACCGCGAACAACTGATCGATATTTTTAAAGAAGCCATTGCACGCGCGCCCATCCTTGACGCTGATACTGGTGAACAGGATGACAGCGAAGGGCGTTTTAAAACCCAGCGCGACCTCGCCAGTTTTATTATCACCCGTTTGATTGACAATGGTTGGTTGGAAAAGCAAGTGGATGAAACCACCTTGCAAAGCAGCTACGGCTTTAGTCGTATGGGGCGTTTGTTTACCCAGCCATTTGCCGATAACCATTCCAATCAGTTCCGCACACGCAACCGCAATACGCGTAATACGCGCAATAGCTTGCAAGCATTTTATGAGCAGGGCGAGATTAATGATTTGCTCGATGCCTATGAATATTCCGAGCGAATTATCAGTGACTTCACTGATGTGATTGCCGAGTTGGAAGAACGCAAACGCCAGTTGGTACGTGAAGTGGAATCGCGTCAGTTGGTGCAGCAAGCGAGTGATGAGTTTTTCGATTTTATGGAAACGGTATTTAAACCGGATTTGGAAGTGCGCTTATCGGCAGACAGCGTTGAAAAATACCGCGACCAGATTTCTGAACTCATCACCAAAATTCGTCGCAAGCGCAAATACGGCCAGGGTGACCCGGAAACAGCCGCTAAAGATTGGCGTGCAGTGATGGAGATTCGTTTGCGTCAAGCCTTACCGCAACGTGTTATTCCTGGTGTTTCATTGCTGGAAACCTTGCTGGAAACCATCGATTCGCGGCTAAAAAATGCCTGCGAAATTATGTTACCGGCACTGCGCCGCGCCCTAAACACCTTCACTCAGCGCGCTGACATCATTATTCGTCAGCTGAGTTATATCAACAGTCGTGGGCAAGATGATTTGATGGATGTGTATCGCTCGCTCGCTGATTTATCACCGGAAGAACAGGATCAGCTATTCCTGGAGCAGGGCGAAAGCCTGGCCAGTTTGCAAATGGCCTATATAGATCCGGCACAAATTCAGTTGCGCGCACCGCGCACCATTCAAATTATTCGCTCACAAGTGGATGAAGACAAAGCATTAGATGCAGAAGCGCAGAAAAATTTATTTATCCAGCAGGCGCTGGATAAAGCCTTTATTTTGCAATCCAGCAGCATTCGCGATTATGTGCATCAAGCGTTGGCGGAAAAGGGCAGTGTTAGCAGTCGCGACTTAACCGCGGCCAATATGCAAGAGCTGCTTGGGCTTTCCCATGCAGTTGAAGTAGGGGCGGCAGCGAATTTGACCTCGCGCTACAAGTTTGTAGTGCATCAGGAAGATGATTGGTTGCATGAATCCCCGCGCGTGCGCAATGACAAATATTTTAAACAGCGCGATGAGTTTGTCATCAGCCTGATAGATGAAGGTGAAGCTTCATGAGTGAAGTATTAACGACGGCACTGCAAGAGCAGTTAGACAACAAAGCATTGCGCGAAGGCGGTATTGATGAGCAAGGTTGCGCAACTCTGTCACTGGAAGCTATTGCGTTGGCAATGAAAAGTTTATTGCGCCGCAGTTTGCCGGAAAATATTGGTGAGCGTCGTGCTGCTTTCAAACGTTTGCGTCAATTGCGCCTGGTACATTTTATGGCCGAGGCGGATATAGATTCGGGCGAGAGCTGGATCAAAATTCGTCCGCTTATTATTAATCTGGTGAACAACGAATGGCTGGCGCAAATTCGCAATCATTTGGCTGAAAACTTACTGCTGGTTGATGAAGAGCAAGAGTTGGATGGCGAAGGTGATGAGGCTAAGGTTGCACCCAAAAAGGCTAGCCCTCATCTAAACCGTTCGCTGTTCGCGACCGATGCCGATAATTAATTCAAAATTCGCTGAAACACTATTATGTATTTAAAACGCTTTATTTACGTCAATTGGGGCAACGTGCCCAACGCTGAATTTGAATTCGGGCCGATTAATTTATTTTCCGGTGGCAACGGTTCGGGTAAGACGACAGCAGCAGATGCGATTCAAACCATAATGACCGCTGCGCACGATAACCTGTTCCATTTTAACCCGGGGCAAGATGAATCCAGCCAGCGCGGTCGCGGCGGAAAATTGGTGCGTACCCTGGGGTCTTATGTGCTGGGTTGCGATGACGGTGCCTATTCACGCCCGCAAGGGTGTGACGGTTATTTGGGTGCAGTGTTTTATCCTACCCAGGGTGAACACGGCGAACCCTTTACCGCGTTAATTGGTATGCGTGCGTTTTTGGAAACCACCGGGCAGGGTGCCGGCTTGCAAAAAGTGGCGCGTTTGGATGATAGCCAGTTTTTTATTTTGCCTCACGTAGAGCTAACACTGGCCGATTTATTAAAAGAAGAAAAAACCCATAAATACATTGTCCCGTTGGATAAACTCTATGCCAGTTTGCGTCGCCAATACGGGCAAGAGCAAGTCGAAAAATATGATAAGAAAAAATCTTACCTCTGTCGTTTGTATGGGGTTTTGCGCGGCAAGGTAGATGCGGTTTCTGAACGCGAAGCGATGAATGCAGCGCGCGCGTTTTCGCGTTTTATGGCTTATAAACCCATCAAAGGCATTGATGAGTTTGTTGCGAACGAAATCCTGGAATACCGCGATCTGGGTGAGGCGATTCGTAGTGTCTCCACCATGCTTAAGCGGATCCACACCATGGAGGCGGATGCACGCCAATTGCGTCAGGGTATTGAGCGCATGGCGCAGGGGCGCGAGCAGGCGGATAAATTTATTGCCAGCTGGCTGGAGCAACAGGTATTACTCTATTCGGTTGCGCGTCGTCGCTATTCCGATTCGCAACAGCATTATTTGGAAGCAAAACACAAACAACAATTGTTGCGCGAAACCTCGGCCAGCAACCAGCAGGCACTCGCCGCCTGTGAAGCCCAGCGTGAAGAGATTAACCAATTAATTCTGGCAGCAACCGCGCGTCGTTTAGGTGTGCCGGCATTGCGCGATAAGGATCAATTGGAACAGGAAAAGCAAACGCAGGAAAAATTAATGCAGGGGCAAGTGCCGGAGTTGCGCAAGCAGCATCAGCAACTGCAAACCAATATGGACGCTGCACAACAATTGCAGCAAGCGCTCAAGCAAACCTCGATCAGTGTGGATTTACCGGCGTTTAAAGAATCCAACCTTGGCAATTTAATCAAAGCAATTTGCACCGATTCTCCAGTGCAGGACATTCACCAGTTACTCAATCGCGACTGGATTCAGGCCCATCCATTGGATGAACAGCTCACTGCCAGCCTCGATGTGCAAAAACATCACAATGCGTTTTATGCGAGTCTGTTTGAAGCGGCCGCAGGGCGTGTGCACCTGCGTGATCAATTGGCGCAGGAGCGGGATAAACGCAAAGCCCAGTCTGAGCGTTTGCAAAAAAGCATTGATAACAAACGTCGCGAAATCCAGACGTTGGAAACTAAACAGGTTAGCTACCCTGCATTTGTGCGCGCTGCGCTGGATGCTATTAACAGCCAGTGCCCTAAAGCGGATGCGCGCGTGCTGTGCGATTATGTGGAAGTACAGGATCGCGAATGGCAAGCGGCCATTGAAGGTTATATAGGCGCTGCGCGCTTCGGCATTATTGTGGAGCCGGAGTATGAGGCAGATGCCATTTCTATCGTGCGCAATATGAGCGGGCAGGGCAACCGCGCGCGCGTGATTCAAGGCGATAAAGCCAGTAAGGATTTGGAAAAATTAAATGATGTGGCTAGCAACTCCATCAGTCAGATTATGAGTTTTGCCCATGCGACTGCTGAGGCTTATATCAAGGCGAGTTACGGCAATGTACAACGGGTGGAAAATGCCAAGGAATTAAAAAATACCCGTCGCGGTATTACCAAGGATGCGATGGGTTCCGGCAACTATGCGATGTTCCGCTGCGACATGCCGGAATCAGAATTGGTATTTGGCCAGGGCGCACGTGAGCGCGCACTGGATGCAAAACGCAATGAATTCCATGATCTGGTTGCTGAATGGCAAGCGTCCGGGCAGCAAGCTGAAGAAGTGCAGGAATTATTGCTGGCCGTCGATAAGTTAAAACCCCTAGCTTATGCCGAATCCCTGCAGGCGATGCTCAATGCGCAAACGCGTATCCAGGCAATCGAAGCCAAATTGCAGCAACTGGATTTAAGCGATACCAAAGCGTTGGAAGCGGAGCTCGCGGAATTAAACCAACGCCTGCAAGCGCAAAATGAGCAGTATGCAAAATTAAATAACACCCAGGTGGATTGCCGCGCGGAATTAAAATTGGCGGATAACCAATGCCACAAACTGGATACAGAGCAAGATAAAAACCTGGCAATTGCGGATAACTGCGAAACCAATGTGCAAGCAATTACTGCGCTTTGGCCAGAGTTTGATGCCGATGCGCGTTTGCAAGGTGCGGATGAATCGCTAACCCAATTCAGCGCCCAGTATTTTGATACCCAACTGGCTGGTGTGAGTGCAGAATTAAAAACGATTTTGCATCGCTTGCAGCAAGCGGCCATGATGCACAACCAGTTCTGTTCCAGCAGTGATTCCATCTTGTTTGATGTGGATTACAACGATGATCTGGGTAGCCAGAACTTCCGCGCGATTTGTGAAATCCGTCGCCAGTTCGATGCGCTTTATAATCGCGATAAAAACCATATCCTGGCGCAGCGCCATAAAGAAATTGAATCCCTGCGCGAAAGCTTCAACAATGCGTTCGTTAGTAACCTTTGCCACTCTATATTCCAAGCCATTAATGACGGCAAAAAAATCCTGGAGGATTTAAACAAAGAGCTGGAGCATCACCGCTTTGGTGCTGACCGCGAGCGTTTCCGTTTCGATTGGGATTGGGTGCCGGAGTACAAAGAATATTGGCAGTTCTTTAAGGCGGTAATGGATAGCCCAACTGCCGGTGGCGACGAGAACGAAACTCTATTCACTATGAAACTGGATGATAAGCATCAAAAAGTGCGCGAGCGTTTGATGACTATGTTGCTGGATGAGGATGAGCAAAAAGCACTGCGCGAATTAAGTCGCATTGCTGATTATCGTAACTATCGTCGCTATGAAATTTATAAAGAACCGGAGGGCAAGGCGCCAATTCCGCTTAGCCAGTACGGTACCGGTTCCGGCGGTCAGCTGGAAACGCCAGCCTACATTATTCGCAGCGCCGCTATTACCTCAGCATTCCGCTTTAATGAAGGCAACAGCCATTTGCGCATGGTATTGGTGGATGAAGCTTTCTCCAAAATGGACGAACATCGCTCGCGCGAGGTTATTAATTACCTAACGGAAAGTTTGGGTTTGCAATTGCTGTTTATTATGCCGAGCAGCAAGTCGGGTCCATTTATGGATTTAATTTCCAACCAGTTTGTATTCAGTAAATGCCCAACGGCTGAACCCATGGGTGAATTAAAAACCCGTGTGATGCTGGACAGGCAAGTGTGTGACCAGGAAAAAATCATCAAACTGATGGCAAATCATCGTAAAGCCATTCGCCAGCAAGCAGCGCTGGATTTTATGGCGGAAGTGGAACCCGGTTAAATACTAAATTTATTGGATTTATATCTGGGTTTGATTTATGGGGATGGATTTGTAGGCGATTGATTTATAGGTATTTGATTTATAGGGGTTTGAATTGTAGGGGCTTGATTTGTAGGGGCTTGATTTATCAAGCCCTTATTTTTTGAATGCCTCAATTTTACTCGCTCACAGAATCCGCTTTTACATTCGGGAAAAACCGCGCAATTTTTTTAAGCAATTTATCCTGCTCAATCGGTTTTACTACGTAATCATCTACACCGTCTTCAATGGCTGCACGAATTTGTTTGGCTTCGCTAACGGCAGTGACCAACATAAAAGCGGTGACCTGGTAGCGTTCGGCGGCGCGCATAGCGCTATGCACTTCCATGCCGGATTTACCTGGCATATTCCAATCACACAATACCAAATCATAAATCGGGTTTGCGTCATACATCATGCTGATGCCGCGCATACCATCGTTGGCAAAATCGATCAGGTGAATACCGGCAGCGTGCAAGTAGGCAGCAACCAACTCGCAAATAAGCTGGTCGTCATCAACAATCAGTACCCGGATTTGCGCCGGGTTCAGTTCGTTGCGGCGGGTGAGGGCAGCCTGGCGGATAGGGGAGATGGATTTCTCGGAAATGTAATGGTTGACGCTTGTCTTGTCGCCATTGGCGGGTTTGAGTTGGGCAGTGATCTTTTGCAATACCGACTCTATGTGTTGCAGGCTTTGCTCCATTTGTGCTTTGGAGTTGCCCTCGGTGTTGCTGATGTTTTTGGTTATCCAATCGCGCTTTTGTGCCAGCGTCTGCCCGATAACCTGTAATTCCTGTCTGGTAAACATAAGCGGCCTTAAACTTGTACATCACGGAAACTTCTTACAATATAGCCTAGTCTGTTTTTCTGGCTAATAACCTTTTATTAGAGTTAACTCCATTTTTTAATAACTTCAGGAATTTTAGCGTGTCTGATTTTGAGCAATTTATTGTCCGCCTCGAACAATTGGTAAATCGTGTTGAAATCCTTTTGCCTCCCGCTGCGCCTGACGTGGATTGGTCGGCCAGTGCTTTTCGCTGGCGTGTGCGCCCCAATGGCACAGGCTATTTGCAGGCAGTAAAGCATCCCCATTACGTGGATCTGGATGCATTGAAAAATATCGATACCCAAAAGGACTCCATAGTGCGCAATACCCGTCAGTTTGTGGCGGGGCGGCAGGCGAATAATGTATTGCTTACCGGCGCGCGCGGTACGGGTAAATCCACCCTGGTGAAAGCCGTGTGGACGGCGTTTGCGCAAGAGGGGTTAAAGGTAATCGAAGTCGATAAAACCGATTTATTGCACCTGGCGGATATTGTGGATCTGGTGGGTGAACGTCCGGAGAAATTCATCATCTTTTGCGACGATTTATCGTTTGAGGAAGGCGAGATCAGCTATAAAGCCTTGAAATCGGTGTTGGATGGATCTATTTCTGCCCCGACTGCGAATATGTTGTTCTATGCCACCAGCAATCGCCGCCACCTGTTGCCGCAGAAAATGCGCGATAACCTGGACGTGGTCAGCTACGAGGATGGTGAGGTTCGCCCTAACGATAGCATTGAAGAGAAGGTATCTTTATCCGAGCGCTTTGGCCTCTGGTTGAGTTTTTATCCCTTCAGTCAGGATGATTATTTAGCGGCGGCCCATTACTGGGTGACAGAACTTGGCGGAACCTGGGGTGATAATGCCCGCGAGGCAGCGCTTTTGTGGCATAGAACCCGCGGTGCACGCAGTGGCCGGGTTGCCTGGCAATTTGCCAAAGATTATGTGGGGCGTCATCAGGCCTGATAGTTTCCGTAACTTTTTTGGCTGGGGTTTTGTAACCTTGGGACCACAGCTGCATCTCTGTTGTTATTCATTAACTCTAGGTTGCGGCGCTATGGGCAGTATCCGCAGTATCCATAGCGCCGGCATGTCACCTTACCAATAGGACACATCAGGAGTTTTACGATGCATTCAGGACAATCCCCTTTGCGTAAATCGGTTGGCGAATCCCATTCAGATTCTGTTGACACCGCACCCGCGAACCAACTCTTGACTCGCACACCACTTTTTTCCAGAACACCCAACTTACGCGATGGTGATGAAGCCAGTATGCGTCGCGTGCTGCGCAACTATTTTCTGGATACTTTCAGCACTTACGAATCTCTGTTTGACTGCCTCGCCAATGATCAGGCGTTTTACACCAAATCGATTTCGCTGCGTCACCCGCTGATTTTTTATTACGGCCATACCGCCACTTTTTTTGTAAATAAATTAATGCTCACACGCATGATCAGCGAACGCTTGAATCACCGCTTTGAATCTATGTTTGCGGTGGGTGTGGATGAAATGAGTTGGGATGACCTCAACGATGCCAACTACCAATGGCCAACACCGGCGGAAGTTAAAGCTTATCGCGATCAAGTGCGCGCGCTGGTGCTGGATTTAATCGACAATGCGCCGCTACAACTGCCGGTGGATTGGAATAATCCCTGGTGGGCAATCATCATGGGCATTGAACATGAGCGCATCCATTTGGAGACGTCTTCCGTTTTAATTCGCCAGCATAAATTGGAGTTCGTTAAAAACTCCCCCGCATGGAAACCTAACCGTCTTACCGGAACTGCACCGCAAAACTCTCTGGTGAGCGTGAGTGCAGGGCAGGTGCGTTTGGCGAAAGATAAAGCAGATCCTTTCTACGGTTGGGACAACGAATACGGTGTGCATGAGGCCGATGTTCCTGCATTTGAAGCTACCAAATTTTTGGTGAGCAACCAGGAGTTTTTGCAATTTGTTGAAGCCGGCGGTTATCGCAACGCGCACAATTGGGAGGAGGAGGGCAAAGGTTGGTTGGGCTTTACCCGCGCGCAACATCCCACATTTTGGGTGAAGAAAACCAACGGTTGGTATTTGCGTTTAATGACCGAAGAAGTTCCCATGCCCTGGGATTGGCCGGCAGAAGTGAATTACCATGAAGCTAAAGCCTTTTGCAATTGGAAAAAATCCGAAACCAGTATGGCGGTGCGTTTGCCCACAGAAGATGAATGGTATCGCCTGTACGACACTGCTGCTTTAATTGAAGTTACTGAGAAGCATGAAGTTGGTGAACAAGCTGCTAATGCCAATATCCATTTGGATCATGGTGCATCTTCTTGCCCGGTAAATTATTTTGCCCAGGGGGAATTTTTTGATGTGGTGGGTAATGTTTGGCAATGGACGGAAACACCTATTTATCCTTTTGATGGATTTGAAGTTCACCCCATTTACGATGATTTCACCACGCCCACATTTGACGAGCGTCACAATGTAATTAAAGGCGGCTCCTGGATTTCCTGCGGTAATGAAAGTTTGCGTTCATCGCGCTACGCATTCCGTCGCCACTTTTTCCAACATGCGGGTTTCCGTTATGTTGTTTCCGGAGAAATAAAACCCGTGCCCAGCTCCCATTACGAAACCGATAAACTTGTATCCGAATACGCTGAATTCCATTACGGCGATGAATATTTCGGTGTGCCCAATTTTTCCAAAGCCCTGGTTGATTTGGCAGTAACTGCATTAGTCGACAAACCCAAGCGTAAAGCATTGGATTTAGGTTGCGCCACCGGCCGTGCCAGCTTTGAATTGGCAAAATATTTTGATCAAGTCACTGGAGTAGATTTTTCTGCACGTTTTATCAACCTCGGCGTACAACTCGCCAGCGGCGAAACCCTGCGCTACACACTTGCCGACGAAGGCGAACTTGTCTCCTATAAATCGCGCTCACTCGCTGATTTAGGTTTGGCAGAAACCAAAGACAAAGTGGAATTCTCTCAAGGCGACGCCTGCAACCTGAAATCCGTTTTCACCGGCTACGACTTTATCCTCGCCGCCAACTTAATCGATCGCCTTTACAACCCAGCGAAATTTCTCACTGCCATCCATGAACGTTTAAACATCGGCGGCATCCTCATGCTTACATCCCCCTACACCTGGCTTGCCGAACATACTCCACGCGAAGACTGGGTAGGCGGCTTCAAAAAAGACGGCGAAAGTTTTACTACGTTGGATGGCTTGCATGCGTATTTGGATAAGCATTTTCGCTTAATGCAAAGCCCTCAGGAAGTGCCATTTGTCATTCGTGAAACAAAACGTAAATTCCAGCATACGCTTTCTGAGGTTACGCTTTGGGAACGAATTAAGTAATTATAATTTTCGAGGTTTTTATATAAAACGGCGGTTCGCAATTTGCGTTCCGCCGTTTTTTTATTCGGTGAAAATTGCCTGTATTGTGATGAGAATTGCTATTAATTAATAATTGATTATGTTTAAATTGATCTGTTTTGCCCGCAAGGATATTTGGATGATTGTGGCTTAATACGACCTTTATGTTTTTATAATTTCATGGAGATGTACAATGATTAGTAGAAAGTTTTCACTTTGCAAAATTGCTTTTCTCTTCGCCGCTCTATTTTATTCTCTGCTTTCTGTGGCTGCCCCAAATCGAGTTAATGGTATAGGTATTTCTTATGATGTGTATGACATGGGGACCTATACGAGTAAAAAGCCATGGTTTCATTCTTATTATGATGATCCGAATAATAATAGCTGGTATGTGCCCGCGCATAATTTTAAAAATCCTGTCTATCTATATAACTTGAATCCAAATCTTGTGCATCAACAAATGCAAAATATGCGCACAGCAGGAGTTGATGTTTTGGTGCTTCATATGTCGATGGGGGATTTGGCGTCTTGTGAAAGGGATGCTTGTCCAAATCCATTCCTTGATGGTATCTGGGGTTACGTAACAGACGTAAGCCAGCAGGCCCTTCGGCCGCAGCAAAAGCAAAATTTGATTGATATCTTAAATTACGCAACACAAGTAGGTTTTAGGAAAGTTTTTCTTCGGTTTAACGGGAGTCTTCCAAGTGGAACTGTTTGGAATGAAGTTCTTTACCAAAAAGAGTGGAACTTTATTGTAAATACCCGTAATGCTGCACATAACGTCTTAAAGAACACTGCAACGCGTTTGATGGTTGATCTTGGTGGGGAGCAGTTAGGGTTGTATTGCCCTGAAGGGCCGTGCCCAATGGTTAAACAATATGTTCAACGTTTATGGAGTGACTATACAACTACATTTGGCATAGCAGATACCGTAGGTTTTTCTGCGATTGCTTGTCCTCACATAGTTACAGAAGGTGTTAAATGGTACGGTGCGGTTAAACCCAATGAGTATGCGTTTAGCAATTATGTGTGTGACACAATGAGTGCTGGTGATTCTCTCGTGGCATCGTGGAAGGCTCTCGGGGCCGGTGAAACCTCCAAGCCCATCACAATTATAGAGACATTTTTTAATAGGCAATCCAGTGCGCAATCATGGAGTACTGCATTGGCAGCGAATCCCGGGTTGCGTGTAGCAGATATTGTTCAGTGGTTAACAATAGGCAAGACTTGTCCAACTTGTGATGGTAATTTCAATGATGAGGCTGTTGCTGCATTATCGACTACCACTATGGCTTCAAACTATGTGCCGTTGGCTGGTAAGGCTGCAGTTGATAACCCCAAGCCGTCTGTGCTGAATATTGATGGCTCAAATTGTACTTCCACTTCAGCTGCGCAGTTTTCTACTTGTGCAAAAATCAACGTTGCATCAGCTGGTACCAATGCTTTGTGGCAGGTATGGGTGGTTATGAACAATCAATCTCGTACTTTAATGAGTTGTGGCTCTGGCCCCTCTGTGCTGACAGCTAATTGGATGGCTAAAACATATTACAGTTACAGATTTGATTACTATAAAGTGAGTTCTTGTAGTGCATCACCTGCAATAGGAACACAAACAGCATCATCTTATATCTCGTTTAGATAGGTTCGGTTGTAATTACCCTCTTTAAAGAAGCGGAACACATAAAGTGTTCCACTTCTTTTTTGGTTATACAAAAAAGATGAGGTTATTTGATGTGTGGCGTTTATTTTTAATATGCGTTAACTATTTTATTTTTTACTCAAAATTTTTTTCTCCGAAATAATTTCGGTATAGAGCATTCATTTTCTAGTTGTGGTTTCATGGGGATTTTTAATGAGTATAAAAGTTATCCAAGGTATAAAATTTTTATTTTTACTTTTTTTGTTTTCCTATTCTTTAATTTCAGCTGCGGTACCAACTCGTGGATTGGGTGTTTCGTACGGCGTGTATGATTTTGGAACTTACTCAAGTAATAAACTTTGGTATGAGGGGCTTTGGAATGATCCAAACAATAATAATTGGTATAAACCGGCAAATAATTTTAAACATCCCGTTTATTCGTATCACTTGAATCCAAATTTAGTTCAGCAACAGATGCAAAATATGAGAGCCTCAGGTGTTGATGTTCTTGTTCTTGAACTGAAGGTAGGTGATATTGCTTCTTGTGAAAGTAACCCCTGTTACGACGGTGTTTTGGATGGGGTTTATGGGAATATTGCAGATGCGAGTCAGTCGGCGTTCAGGTCCCAGCAAAAACAGAATCTGATCAGTGTTCTGAATTACGCTATGCAAGTTGGTTTTAGAAAGGTATTCCTGAGATTTAGCGCTAGCATGCCGACGGGAACCGCGTGGAATGAAGTTTTGTACCAAAAAGAGTGGAATTTAATCGTTGACACACGCAATACCGCTCACGAACTCTTAAAAAACAGCGCTACACGTTTGATGGTGGATCTCGGCATTGAACAGTTGGGTTTGTTTTGCGCTCCAGGCGTACCTTGTGCCTTGGGTAAGCAGCATGCGCAACGTTTATGGTCTGACTACACCACTGTGTTTGGTACCGCTAATACAGTGGGGTTTTCTGCGATTGCGTGCCCTCATATTGTAGCGGAGGGGATTAAATGGTTCGGCGCTGTCAAACCGGATGAGTACGCATTCAGTAATTATGGTTGCGATTCGCTAAGTGCTGGCGATGCCCTTGTTGCATCCTGGAAAGCGTTAGGAGCAAGTGAGGCCGCTAAGCCTATTACGATCATTGAAACTCATTTTAATAGACAGGCTAATGTTCAATCCTGGCTTAGCGCTTTATCCGCTAATCCCGGGTTGCGAGTGAGTGAACTAGTTGGTTGGTTAACAACGGGAAATGGTCCGGTAAATTGCCCTCCTGACCCAAATCGGACATGTGATCAAAATTATAGCCAGGAGGCGGTAGCGTCGTTGTCAACAACAAATATGGTATCCAATTATTTGGCACTGGCGGGTAAGGCTGCTGTTGATAATCCAAAACCTTCTGTACTGAATATTGATGGCTCAAATTGCACCTCTACTTCAGCTGCCCAATTTTCTACGTGTGCAAAAATCAATGTTGCATCAGCTGGTACCAATGCGTTGTGGCAAGTGTGGGTGGTTATGAACAATCAATCTCGTACTTTGATGAGTTGTGGTTCAGGTCCCTCTGTACTTACGGCTAATTGGATGGCTAAAACATATTACAGTTACAGATTTGATTACTATAAGGTGAGTTCTTGTGGTGCATCACCTGCGATAGGAACACAAACAGCATCATCTTATATTTCTTTTAAATAAGTGGGTTTCTAAAATTGTGGAAGTTGGGGATAGCCTATGTGCCCCAACTTTTTAATTATAGGTAACTATATAAGGTTTATTCATAAGGAGGGATTTTCTATGTTTATCGTATTGCTCAGCTTTGCAAAAAATAAGCACCTGGCCAGTGAGTTTATGGCAGGTCATAAAAACTGGATTCAGCAAGGGCTGGATGACAAGGTATTTTTGGTTGTTGGCAGTAAACAACCTGTTCCCGGTGGTTGCATTATCGCGCACGGTTTATCAGCAAATGAACTAGATGCTCGTGTGGCAAAAGATCCATTTGTTGAGCAGGAAATCGTTTCTGCAGAAATTATTCAGGTTACGCCTAATCAGCTGGATGATCGGCTCGCATTTCTTCAATAGCCAGTCCCTCCTGACATAATTGGGTTTTGATTGGATTTATCATCATTGGAAAAATCATTTAACTATTTAAGGAATCCCGATGCCCATCACCCGCATTAACCATTTCGAAGCAAAACCCGGTGCAGAGCAATCACTGTATGAGTTTTTGCAATCTGTCATTGCAACGATTGAAAACTGTTCTGGTTGTCTGGGATGTCAGCTGCTGCGTAGTGTGGATAATCCGGCGATTATTGTGATTGTTGAGCAGTGGGTGGATGTGGGGGCGCATCAGCGTGCGGCGAGTGCTATTCCGCCGGAGCAGTTAAAGGCGGCGTTTGAGTTCTTTGCCAAGCCACCATCTGGCAGTTATTACACCGATGAGAATTGATTTGTTATGAGTTATGAACAGCTGGATGCAATTGCGGATAGCTACATTCCTGTGTTGCTAATTTTATTTTTGTTGGGCCTTGGCAGAAATGCTTACAGGCTATGGCCTGATTATCGTGCATCGGTCTTTTCATTGTTATATCTGCTGGGGTTATTGATAATTTCCTATGGCCTGATGTTTTTCGACAATGCAGTGCGCCTGTGGCCAGCTTTGGGATTGGATTACAGTACCCATACTGCGGTGGCGTTATCACTTGTGTTTGCGCTTTGTACTTTGTTCCAAAAGCAATGGAAATGGCTTGCTGCATCTATGCTGGCTTATGCAGGGTTGATGTTGTATCAGGAATACCATTCGGTATTGGATATTTTATCCACCGGTTTGGTGATCAGTTTGCTTGCACTAGCTTTATATAAAGTTATTGGTCAACGCAGTGCGGTGGTGTTGGTTAAGTAGCCTGCTAACTATTAATGCCTATTTTGCTTTTCCAATTTAATAATTGAATCCAGCAAGTAGGGTTTGTCATGCTCAAAGAATGATGGATCTATGTTGGTGTTGGGTATATAGAAAATTTTAAGCTTCTTGTTCTTCAGAAGTTTTAAATCGTTGGCGAAGTAATTATTAAATAATTTATCCATCTGCCCATTAGCCTGGGCTTTTTTCAAGCCGTATTCAATTCGCTCAACCAGTTGCGGTTGATTTTTGGCAACAAAAAAATACATGGGTAGATAGGTGTAAACCGCAAAATTGTCGATCAGCGTCAGGTCTGGCATCTTTTTTTGATAAGCATTGAGTTCCGGGGTTACCTCAAAAATACTGCGCATAAGCAATTGGAAGCGGTTGGCTTCCAGCATCGGCAGTAGCGTCGGGTAGGGGCCCCCGTAAACGACCTTAAACCCATTATCCTCCAAAATTTTGTTGGTCGACCAGCCTGAACCCTGGCCGATGCTGAGTTGTTTCAAATCAGTGAGTGTCTTTACCTGCATAAAATCTGACTGGTTTTTCTTGCTGCCTAAAAACAGGCGATAACTGGATATACCTTTCATTAAGGGGATGCGTACGGGTAATGCATTCTCCAGCCAGTCCGGGGTTGGCATAGAGACAGCGACAGAAATGCTGGTGCCTTTTTCCAGTTCCAATAAATGCCGCTTGATAACGCTTTGCTGTTCCTGTTGGATAATCTCGTAAGGGCCGTATTTATCGCTGGAAAGCTCCATGGCTTTGGCGAGCAAGGCATCAGCATAAATACGGTGTGAGGCCTCCACTTCCATATAAGGAATGACAACCCTGGTAACGGGAAGTTGGGCTTCTGTTGCCAATAACGGCAGGCAGAAAAAGCTAAGCGACAAGGCAAACAAAAGTTTCATAATCTGTTATGGATTGACCTCTTTATCGTCTATTATCGCCCAGCCTGTTGCCTTGGCGATAGTTTTCCCCACCGTTTTATGACCTGCGGCAAGTTTTGCAGGTTAGTTCACCCGAGTTAAAAACCCGACAAGGAGTAGCATAAAACAATGAATATTGTTATTCGTGAGGCAGTCTTTACCGATTTGCGGAACCTGGCCGAGTTGTTTGATCTCTACCGCCAGTTCTATGAGCAAGAGCCGGATTTTGAGCTTGCCTACCAGTTCCTCACCAGCCGTTTTAAAAATAGCGAGTCTACTATTCTGGTTGCAGAAGATAGTCACTTGGGATTAATCGGTTTTTGCCAGTTATATCCAACCTTCTGCTCGGTTGAAGCTGCTCCGATTTACTCGCTATACGATTTGTTTGTATTGCCAGATGCAAGAAAACTCGGTGCAGGCCGGCAACTATTGCTGGCCGCTGAGGTTAGGGCACTGGCCGATGGTAAGGCGCGCCTGGACCTAACCACAGCCAAAACCAATTTGCCTGCGCAAACTTTGTATGAATCCCTCGGTTGGCAGCGCGATGAAATTTTCTACGCGTACAACAAACGCCCGAAACACTAGTTATCAGGATGAATTAATAACTAAGAGCTGAGGTAGTTAATGGAAATCCGTATCGCGCAGGAATCTGATCTGGAATTATTTTTTCAGTATCTCGATATTCAATTACAAAATAATGGCACAAATGGTATGCCTGTATTCCAGCCTTTAGCGCGAGAAGATTCCAAAATCAGTGAGGCTATTAAAAATAAGTTTTCAACAGGTGTAAGTAAAACCGTTGGCGAAGAAGGCTGGCGAACGTTGATGTTGGCATTTATTGATCAGAAAATTGTTGGTCATATTGATATTCGCCCTTACCCTGATAAGTATTCACAGCATCGTGCGCTCTTGGGAATGGGCGTTGATGCTGGCCATCGCCGCAACGGAATTGGTGAGCAGTTGATTAAAAGTATGCTCGAATGGATACAGGTAAACACCACAATTGAGCATCTGGATTTAGGTGTAATGTCTGAGAACCTTCCTGCGGTTCGCCTTTATGAAAAGTTGGGATTTTCACACCTGGGTGAAATTGGCGATAGGTTTCGGTTTGATGGTAAATCCATTTCCGAGACTTTGATGTCGCTGCCTGTACGCTGATCTGTAAAATCTTGCCCAATCGTTTTATAGTAGGATTCCTTTCTTGATAAACATTCCCCGGAGCTAACCGGAAATCATGCGCTTTGATGAATTTGAGCTGGATGAAGCCAATGCGCAGCTGACTCGTGCCGGTCAGGTTTTGCATTTGCCACCCAAAGCGTTTTCGGTGTTATGTGTATTGGCTGCGCAAGCGGGCCGGCTAGTACGCAAGGATGATTTGTTTGATGCGGTCTGGGGGCATAAATACGTCAGTGATTCGGTACTGAAAACAGCAATTAGCCAATTGCGTACCGTATTGGCTGATGACGCGGCCCAGCCACGATTTATAGAAACTGTAGCGCGTTTGGGGTATCGCTTTATTGCTCAACCAGTATCGATTGATTGCACATCTGCGGCTGGAGTAGTTGGCAGTGAAGTGCCAGAGCAACGCGTTATCACTTCAAAACCAGATCTTGCTTCAAAGAATTCCGTCGCTGCAACAGGCTTATTGCGTGCGGAAAATAATTCTTCTCCAGCCTCCGCGATGATTGGTCGCGAACCTGCGTTGATGCAATTGCAGTCCGCATGGGAAAAAGCCAGTGTGGGGCAATCTGGATTACTTTGGGTGGCGGGCGATGCTGGTGTAGGCAAAAGTACCCTGATTGAACATTTTGTTTTGCGCAGTGGTGCGGCGGTTATTGCCAGTGGTCAATGCGTGGAGCAATACGGTGCCGGTGAGCCTTATTTGCCGGTGTTGCAAGCGCTGGGAACACTGGCCCGTACCTATGAAGAATTACCAGCATTAATGCGTGTAAATGCACCCACCTGGTTTATCCAAATGCCCTGGTTGGCCAGTGAAAATGAGCGCGCCATATTAGGCCGTGAATTAATTGGAACCAGCCACGAGCGAATGGTGCGCGAATTTATTAAATTGCTGGAATTGTTTACGCAAAGTAAACCCCTGCTATTAATTACCGAAGATTTGCACTGGGGTGATCACGCAACCTTGCGTTTAATGGATTATGTAGCGCGCTCGCACAGCGCAATGAAATTATTGTGGATTTCCAGTTTTCGCCTCACACAAGTTATTGCGCAAAATCATCCCTTGCAAACCTTGCGGCACGAATTGAAATTGCATCGTTTATGCGATGAGATTTTGCTGGATTCATTTTCAGAAGCTGAAGTGGCGGAGTACCTGGCAACGCGCTTATCCAATGTGAGCCTTCCTGAAGCGGTGATTCGCCGCTTGCATCAGCATACCGACGGTTTGCCGCTGTTTCTTTCCAGTGTTATAGATTCGCTTTTGCAAACGCGCACAGAAAATAATCTGGCCGATATGCACTGGTTGCGTGACGGTTTGCTAAATAGTTTGCCGGTGCCGGAAGATCTCTCGGGGACACTGGATCGGCAAATTGAAATGCTGGATGCGCAAACCGGTAGATTGCTTGAGGTGGCTAGTGCTTGTGGTGCGGAATTTCGCGCGGGCACTTTAGCCAATATTCTGGATCTGGATTTGTTGATCGTTTGTGATCTGCTGGATGTGTTGGTGCGACGGCAAATCTGGGTACGCCATGAATCGCTACTGGATTTACCAGATGGCGCCATCGATACCGTTTATGCATTTCGTCATGTTATTTACAAGCACGCATTTTATCGTCGCCTTGGGCCGTCACAGCGAGTGCAACTGCATCGTCGTGTGGTACGCGCGTTGGTTGCTGACCAGTCGCTCGGTATTGTGGTAACGCCAGTGGAGTTGGCTTATCACTATGAGCAGGGCAGGGAATTTATCGCGGCGCTGACTCATTATGTAAAAGCAACCGAGCTTGCCCTGGGGCAATTTGCGCCGAAAGAAGCGGAAGAGCTTTGTCGGCATGGATTGCAATTGCTGCCCCAAATTCCTGATGGACAGGAGCGCCAGGAATTGGAGTTAATGCTCTTGGCCCACCTGGCTACCGCGTGCTCGCAGCTCTACGGAATCTCTTCCAATGAAGCGCGCGAAGTGTTGATTCGTGCACAAGATATTTGCGGCAATCTGCCGCTAACACCACAGCGTGCTTTATTGCTGATTAGTCTTGGCTGGAATTTATATGGTCGCGCTGAATATGCCAGCGCCAACGCATTGGGCGAGCAAGTTCATGCATTGGGGCGTGCATATGCAAACCCGGTGTTGATTATCAGCGCCTGTAATATGTTGGGAATAATTTCTGCAACTTGTGGCCATCCAGCAGTCGCACTTGAGCATTTAAAGGAAGGGCTTGCAGCTGCAGATGCTTTGGGTGACGCCTTACCGAAGGCGCCTTTTTTTATCGACCCGCGCATCACCATGCGTTCTGTGCTTGCGGTAACTCTGGTTTCCATGGGCTTGGCCGAAGAGGCGCGCGCAGAAGCCAGTGCAGCAATCGCTGCGGCTGATGCGCTGGGGCGGGTTATGGCCCGCTGTTTTTCCCGCCGCTGCGCGACGGTCGTAGAGATGCGTTTACGCAACCCACGGCGCGCACGTGTATACACGGAAGCGCTGGGTGAAATTATTGCTGCCACCGGTTTGGTGCAACCTGTTGCGCCTTACAAATGGATGCACGGTTGGGTAGAGGCTCACGAAGGTAATGTGCAAGCTGGATTGGAATTAATAAAAGCCGGTTATGCGATGCATGTAGGCATGGGCATGATGACTGGGCGCGTGGAAGCGATTATTTGCCTGATTGATGTGTTGATATTAAATAACGAGTGGGAGCAGGCAAGCACCTGGCTGGAAGAGGCAAGAACTCTCAGCGCTTCATTAGGTGAGGATTCCTACTTGCCCGACTTGGAAAAGTTTTCGCTGTGTATCGCTACACGCCAAGTGCTACCTCTTAGTAGTTAAATCCCTCCTAACCTCCCTTTATTAAAGGGAGGGACTTGGTTCCCCCTCTTTAACAAAGAGGGGCTAGGGGAGATTAAAGGTTCCCCTCTTTGAAAAAGAGGGGCCAGGGGAGATTAAACGAAAAACCAAAACAAGACCGAAACAAGACCCTTACCGGACAACTCCCGTTTTACCCCTCCCTAGAATGTGCTCGTACCAAGGTTATTCACGAGCACCCTATGATTCTCAGTACCCGCACCAGTTACCCGCAAGCACACACCTATGTGGTGAAGCTGCACCGGGACGCCATTCCCCATGAGGGTCGGATCTTTGGGCGCATCGAGCATTTAGCCTCGGGCATCCAGTTGTATTTCAACTCGGGCGAAGAGCTTATCGCACGCCTTATCGAAGCGACGGAGCACGCCGATCCATCACAGGAGAATGACCATGACCACGCCGGTTTTTAAACCGCAGCGGCTAATACTGTGCATTTCAGTATTAGCTGGCAGCGCACTGCTAACCGCTTGTGCGAGCTTGCCTGGGCACGCAGATATGGCCCGCACTAAATCCATTAACAGTTATGCAAGTGATAAAACGTTTGCGCAAATTTCCACTGCCGGAAACAGCACACAGGAAAATTGGCCCACCACAGAGTGGTGGATTGATTACGGCGATGCGCAATTAAATCAATTGATGAAAGACGCTTTCGCTGAATCGCCTTCGTTGCAGATTGCGCAGGCGCGCCTGGCAAGGGCGCAGGCCTACCAGGATGTGACCGGTAGTGCGCGGTTGCCGCAAATCAGTGCCAGCACCAATATCACGGAACAAAAGCTTAGCTACAACCATTTGACTCCCTCGGCCATGACACCACATGGCTGGAATGATTACGGCCGAACTTCACTGGATTTTTCCTGGGAGCTGGATTTTTTTGGCCGCAATCGCGCAGCACTTGCCGCGGCCACATCAGATGCAGAGGCCGCGCGTGCGGATGTTGCGCAAGCGCAATTAAGTTTATCCGCGTCTATCGCATTGGCTTACGCAGAATTCGCGCGTTTATTCGCTGCACGCGATACAGCGGATTCCGCGGTCAGGATTCGCGTTACTACCGCATCCTTATTTGAGCAGCGCTACCGCAACGGTTTGGAAACCCTGGGAAGTTTGCGTCAGGCTGAAGCGCGTCGCGCTAGTGCACAGGTTGATCTTGCATCGCTCGATGAACAATTAGCGTTGCAGCGCAACCGCATTGCGGCGCTATTGGGTGCAGGGCCAGATCGCGGCCTTTTATTAACACGACCACAACTTAATGTGAGTAAAGATTTTTCTTTGCCAGCGCAACTTTCGGCCAATTTGTTGGGGCGTCGTCCCGATTTGGCTGTGGCGCGTTTGCGCGCAGAGGCTGCTGCAAAGCGAATCGATCAAGCACGGATCGCGTTTTATCCCAACATAAACCTAACGGCTTATACCGGGTTTCAGTCCCTGGGGTTGGATATGTTGACGAAAGAGGGGTCATCCATTGGCAGTGTTGGCCCGGCAATTTCCTTACCGATTTTTAATGGCGAAAAATTGCGTGGGCAGTTGCGTGGTACGCGCGCGGAATATCAGGAAGCAGTTGCTAATTATGAACGCACGTTAATACAAGCCTTGCAAGATGTTGCAGATGCAACCGTGAGTTACAAGGCATTGCATAACGAATTAACGGCGAGCAATCAGGCAGTTGCAGCGGCGCGTGAGGCCTGGCAATCGCAACAAAATCGCTATCGCGGCGGGATCAGTGCCTATCTCGATGTGCTTACCGCAGAAGATTATTTCTTATCCACCGAACGCGTGCAAACTGAACTCCATACGCGTGCATTCGCATTGGATATTTCACTCAAGAAGGCACTTGGTGGCGGTTACCAGAATTCCACTTTTTCATTTTAATTTATTTTATTTTTAAAGGAGAGACCTCATGACCAGTATGTTACCTGAACCAGTCACTGATACAGGCATCGACACAGCTTCATCACCCACTAACCCGCAGAAACGCAAACGCCTGTTTTTAGTGCTCGGTGCTGTGGTTGCAAAAATTGCGTTTGGTTATGCCTGGTACCAACACAGTTATGCGTCGCATTTTGTGTCTACCGACAACGCGTACACCGCCGCTGAAACCGCACAAGTAACACCAACGGTTGCTGGCATTGTACGCGAGGTGTATGTCGCCGATACCGCACAGGTTAACGCGGGCGATATTGTCGTGGTGCTGGATGATACCGATGCAAAACTCGCGCTGGATCAAGCCGAGGCGGAGTTAGGTCGTGCCTTGCGCCGTGTGCGCGGTTACGTGGCAAGTGATGCGAATCTTGCTGCGAAAGTTATCGCGGCGCGCGCTGATCTTGAACGTACCAAAGTGGAGTTAAATCGTCGCCAGGCATTGGCGGATTCAGGTTCAGTATCCACTGAAGAATTAACCAAGGCAGTTAATGCGTTTGATACTGCAAAAGCAAATTTTGCCGCAGCAGAAGCCGCACGCGAAGCTAATGCAGTATTCATTGCTGGCACCACTGAGGAAAACAATCCCGAAGTGACATTAATGCGTGCGAAACGCGATCAGGCGCGGGTAAACCTGGAGCGCACAATTATTCGTGCACCGGTAACTGGTGTGGTTGCACGGCGCTCGGTGCAAGTTGGGCAGCAACTGCAAGCGGGCAGCCCGATTCTTTCCATTGTGCCGCTCGCTAATGTGCATGTGGATGCAAATTTTAAAGAGGGGCAATTGGCAAAAGTGCAAATCGGTCAGAGAGTGGAAATCGAATCAGATTTGTACGGCAGCAATGTGAAATATCACGGTGTGGTGATTGGTCTGTCCGGTGGGACTGGTTCTACCTTTGCAACTATTCCTGCGCAAAATGCAACGGGAAACTGGATCAAAGTTGTTCAGCGTTTACCGGTACGCATTGAACTGGATAAAAATGAACTGGCCGAACGCCCTTTGCAAATTGGTCTTTCAATGACGGCCACTATCGACACGCGTAGTAAAGAAAATACCAATGGGCAGCATAAAAAAGTTCTCAGTAAATTGAACTAAAGGATAGGTGATAGTTATGACATCTTCACAACAGGCGCTGGCAGAGCCGGGCCCGCTAACTGGAGGAAAACTCTGGCTAGCGGCAATACTGCTCGCCGCGGCGAATTTTATTGCGGTGCTCGATATGACTATCGCGAATGTTTCGGTACCCAATATTGCAGGCAGCTTGGGAATCAGCAGTAGCCAGGGAACCTGGGTAATTACTTCTTACGCAATTGCAGAAGCGATTGTGGTTCCGTTAACCGGGTGGTTGGCGGCGCGCTTTGGTGCGGTGCGCTTATTTGCGGTGTGTATGTGTTTGTTCGGATTTTTCTCGGTGGTGTGCGGTATGGCCAGCTCATTGGGCATGCTGGTATTTGGCCGCATTATGCAAGGGTTGGCAGGCGGCCCATTAATGCCATTATCGCAAACATTATTGCTGCGTATTTTTCCCAAAGAAAAAGCACCGGCAGCCACGGCGCTTTGGGCAATGACTACCTTAACAGCGCCTATCCTTGGGCCTATTCTGGGCGGAACCCTGTGCGATAATTTTGCCTGGCCGATTATCTTTTTTATTAATGTTCCTATCGCTTTAATTTGTGCACCTATCGCCTGGCGTATGTTAAAGCGTTACGAAGAATCGTTGGTGCGGGCCCCCATTGATGTCATTGGTTTGGTGTTGTTAATAGTTTTTGTTGGCACCTTGCAACTGATGCTTGACCTCGGCAAGGAACATGATTGGTTTGAATCAACAGAAATTTGTTTGCTGGCTGTGGTTGCTGCAATTGGTTTTATCGCGTTTCTGATTTGGGAATTCACCGAGCCTCATCCCATTGTGAATTTGCGCGTATTTCGTCACCGTGGTTTTGCAACAGCGGTGTTAACTATCAGCCTGGGCTTTGGCGCCATGTTTGCCGCTAACGTACTCACGCCTTTATGGTTGCAAAGTTATATGAATTACACATCTACCTGGGCGGGTCTCGCCTGTGCCTGGGGTGGCGTGCTTGCGGTATTTGCCGCACCTATTGCCGGTGTATTAATGACGAAACTGGATCCACGTAAATTAATCTGCGCGGGTTTATTGTGGTTAGGTTTTATTATGTGGGTGAGGGTGGATGCCACTACTGATATCACCTTCTGGCAAATTTCGTTACCTCTATTATTTATGGGAATAGGCTTGCCCTTTTTCTTTGTGCCGCTCACTGCATTGGCGCTGGGAAGTGTGAAACCGGAAGAAATGGCATCAGCAGCAGGTTTGATGAATTTTTTGCGAACCTTATCCGGTGCGGTTGCCACCTCCATAGTGACAACCTCCTGGGAAAGTAAAACCTCGGTTATGCATGCAGAACTGGCGGGTTCTGTCGATGCCAGTGGCGAAACCTTACGCTCACTCACCAGTTCGGGTTTTACACCGGAAGGTGCGCGCACGGTGATTGATAATATGGCGCAAGGGCAGAGCGTTATGCTGGCGACCAATGAAATTATGTTGATTGTTTCGGTGGTGTTTTGTTTGTCGGCATTAATTATCTGGCTGGCCCCAAAGCCTGCGCATGCCGTTGATATGAGTAAAGTGGGTCATTAACAACATCTCTTTAATAAGTGGAGTTACATCATGCTAACAATTGGTGATACCGCACAGGCTGAATTTATTGTTCAGCCTTCTGATACTGCAAAAATGTTATCTACTTCAGCAGAAGATGATTTTCCTGAAGTATTTGCCACCTCGCGCATGATCGCGTTAATGGAACTCGTAGCCGCGCGCGCAATGCAAGCCAATTTAAATCCGGGGCAATTGTCTGTAGGTGTTTCGCTGAATGTGCGCCATATCGCCGCTACGCCAGTAGGCTGCAAGGTTTACGCAGTAGCAACATATCTGGGTACAGAAGGGAAACTATTTCGTTTTAAAGTAGAGGCCTGGGATGAAACCGGTTTGATCGGAGAGGGTGATCACGAACGCGCGTTAGTTGACACTGAGCGTTTATTACAGGGAGCGAATAAGCGCAAACAATCGCGATAGTTTGTGTAATGGTGACGTTAGTCAGAGCCCATATCGCGATGCCCGATTAAATAAATCCTGGTAAAGATCCCTCTGGTGAGGGATTTTTATTTATTTTTCCGGTGACTATGAAATATTTTGATGAAGCTATGGGTGCCATATTATTAATACTGAACATCAGGTCAGAAATTCCATATTGGTGATAAATCTAAATAATCCATATCAAAAATCTATTAAGCTGGTCGCTGAAATCATTATTATGTTGGTTATTAGAACTGTACTTGGCAAAAAGTAAACTACACTCCGTTTTGTAGTAATAACTCTTTGTAATCCTTCTTTTTTCCTCGCAACTACTGACCAAAAGAATTGTGACGTATGTCGCGCTCATGTCAGTTTCAATATTCTGATTCAATATTTTGTTCTCTATTCAGCCTGCTATACCTAGCCTAAATGCCGTAGTGATTAAAGGTAGGCAAATTGACCAGGTATTTAGGGTGTCTCGATTTGATTAAACCGGAAGTGGATCTGGTGCAAACTATTTTGCGCACCAGCTCGCGCCTGGATAATCGCTGGGAGTTGGTAGAAGCCGGAGAGTGCGATGCAATTCTGGTTTACAACGCCGACAAGGGTTTTCTGCCATTTCTACTTAAGCCGACTACAGAATTAATTTCAATTCGCCGTCGCGGCGATCAGTATCAAGGACATGTTTTCTTAAAACCTTTTCGAGCTGACGAGCTGATCGATACGCTAATTAGTATTGAGACAGGCGTTCATGCCAAGCCAAAATTATCTGCTGTAGTAAATAATTCTGCATCTATCAGTTTTTTTCGGCTAAAAAAATGGCCACCCGCCGATATTTTTCGACAAGATAAATCCTATCTGTTACTGGCAGGTTATCTCAGTCGTGGAGCAAAAAGTTTTCAGGATTTGGTGGCCTTATCCGGCAGAGAGGCAGAGGTGTGCCATAACTTCTTGCAAATTTTGCGCGAGCGCGACCTGCTGTATGTTGATAGCGGGCGACCAGTACGCGTAGCCAATACGGAAGTTATGTCGTCACAAGTCCAGATTGAAAAAAAGGGGTTTCTATCCCTGCTTAGAAACAAATTGGGTTTAAGCAAATAGTCATGTGGTGGTTATGAAAGAATATAAATTGGTATTTACAGGGACTACTGGTGCAGGAAAAACCACCGCTATTAGTGCAATTAGTGAATTGCCAGCGGTAAAAACAGATGTTGAAAATACTGATGATTCTTTGAATAAAGAGCTAACTACAGTGGGTTTGGATTTTGGTCAATTGAATTTGGCCAATGGTGATCGCGTACGACTATTCGGCACTCCAGGGCAAACACGCTTTGATTTTATGTGGCGAATCCTGACTAAGGATGCATTCGGGTTAATTATTCTTATCGATAATTCGCGCCCTGATCCGCTCGCTGATTTACGGACTTATGTTAATGGATTTACCCAGGAGATTCTAAATGTACCTTGCGTGATTGGCGTAGGGCGCACAGAGGATAACCCGGTTCCCTCAATCGATGAATTTTCCACCTTGCTGGAATTTATGGGGTATGCACTTCCCGTTATTCCGGTTGACGTGCGGCAAGCTGCAGACGTGATTCAACTGGTTGAGTTGATAATGGCACAAGCTGAGGCTGAATTGATGGAGTGCTCAGTGCTATGAATATAGAGAAGGGGCTTATCGCCAAGGCTCGCAGTGAGTGCGAAACATTATTGGAGCAACAAGGTGTGCTGGGTGTGGTGATTTCCTCCGTGGATGGTTTTGATGTGGCGAGTGCAGTGACGGGTAATCTTGACCCTGCAAAAATTGCCGCTATGGCTAGTTCAATTGCGGCGATTGGGGTTGTGGTATCACAAGAAGCTGCTTTGGGGGCAAGCAAAAGCGTTACGGTAAATACGGCTGATGGTTTTGTTTATATTAGTAATATTGAACTTGCGGGAACCCTGTGCAGTTTGAATGTGATTGCCAACAATGGTGCGATCCTCGCCCAGATTATCTATCACAGCGGTGAAGTAAAAAAACGGTTGGGTTTATCTTGATCTATCAAACGCTGGAAACAGAATTGCAATCGCTGGCAAAAACGCCCGGTGTTATTGCTTGCGTGCTGGTCGGTGTGGATACCGGAATGGTTTTTTTAAGCAGCTCCAGAAATGCGGAAGTGGAAATTATTGCCGAGGCAGCGCGGGACTATTGGGTATTGCATCAGAAAAACGGGCGTATATTTGAAGTGCTTGGCCCGGTACGCAATGTGTTTATCCAACATGAGCGAGCGCATTTGTCGGTGCAGATGTTTGGTCAGTCAAGTTTATTGTTGGTCACTATTTCCAAATTAAAAAGTGTTGATTGGCGTGGCTGGGGTGCCAGCACCAGGGGAATTAGTGAGTTGTTGCGGAAGTTGGACGAATCAAAGCAGGTGTAATTTTTATCACAGTATTTTGTAACGGGTGTTTAGCGCGGGCTTTCTATTACAGGTGAAGACTATGTCGACAATTAAGCAATCTATTGATGAACTGTTGGTTTTGGATGGTGCATTGTGTTGTGCGGTGGTGGATTCTGGCAGCGGAATGATGTTGGGTTCCGCAGGCTCAGGAGTCGATTTGGAAGTGGCTGCAGCAGGTAACACCGAGGTTGTGCGTGCCAAATTAAAAACCATGCGTTCATTAGGGTTGAATGATGTAATAGAAGATATTTTAATTACCCTGGGCAAGCAGTATCACTTGATTCGTCCTATGTCACGTAAAGAAGGTGTGTTTATCTATTATGTGTTGGATAAAAACAAATCCAACCTGGCAATGGCGCGCCGCAAATTGGCGGATATCGAGAAGGATTTAACCTTTTAAACTGTATCTCTTCAGTACATTAAAAATTTCTTAACAGACTCAACTAAAAAGGATGCGCGATTAAAAAATTGCGCATCCTTTTTATTTTACGCCGACATAGTCTTTTCGGATTTGTTGAGCGAAAAAAACTGCGTCAGCTCCTGATCAATATTGTGCGTGTTGTTCGTGTTAGGGTTGTAGCTAATCATATCCCAAGACAATTTTTCCTGATCCTTAAAGGTGCCTGTCCATATTTGCGGCGTTGCGTTTACAGCACGGCTGATTACCCAGGTGTAATTTGTTAAAGCATGCCGAGAGAGCACCACATCCTCGATGTCAATATGATCTTTCGCTACGCTGAAGCTTGCAGTAAATTCTTGCCCGATTGCATAAAAATCAATTGGGGGAACAAGTGGCACCAAATCATAGTTGTTGCATACACGGATTGTTTTTTCCTGTAAGCAGTAAGTTTGGTTGTAAGTTGTTTGCCAAACATGTGCTCCCACTTTGGGGCTGGCAAAAGTGATGCTGGTAATGCCTATATCCGGAAAACTGACTGCCAAATCCAGGGTAAATAAACTGGCTAGTGCACCGCCCAGGCTGTGGCCAGTGATAAATATCTCGGTCGGTGTATCGGACAGATCCTGCAATGCAGTAAATATTTGCATTTGAAGCGATGCGCTCATTTGATTGTTTTTGGTCGCATAGACATCATTAAAGCCTTCACCTACATGAACATTGCCGGGGAAAGTGTTCGAATTTTTGTAGGGTTTGAACGGTATAGTGGCAGCCGATTCAAGATCGATGATTGCATCCAATACCGAAGAGGTTCCGCGAAAGGCGATGATATAAGTGTTGGCCTGGTTCGCTGCCTGGTAAAGCAGCGCGTAGCGCTCCTCCTTTCCTGTGCCCCAGGCAACATCATCAAAGCCGGTAAACCTTTGTAAATATTTAAAGGTTATGTTGTCAAACGTTAAATCAGGCACTTGATAAATGGGGTTGTTGGTGTTGGCAAAGTCGGTATAGGCTTCTGCAGAGGCCGCCATTAACAAATTGGCAAAGGTGGCATCCAGATGTGGGTTGGAATTGTTTGCACTGTTATTATCACTGCTCATGGTTTTCTCCCTAACATAGGTTGTCGACGGTGAAAAGTCCTGTCCAGTATAGGGGATATTCCTTGTGTAACTATTACGTGCTATAACAAACTTTCGTTTTAAATTACATTGGCGCAGGAATCAGACAGGAGTTGTTGTGGCTACGATGATTGGAAAATGTTTATGTGAGTCTGTTGAGTACAAGATCGATGGTGAGTTGGGGCCAGTCTATAACTGCCATTGTTCAAAATGTCGCCGTTGGCATGCGGCTGCATTTAGAACTCGTGCATCTATTAATAAAAATCAATTTAGTTGGATCAAAGGAGAAGCTAATTTATCCAGCTATAAGTCGTCTGATTATGTTACCAAGTATTTTTGTAAAACCTGCGGTTCTCCACTTATCAGCACCTATGATAATAAGCCGGATATTTTAGGAATCCCGCTGGGTGGTATTGAGGGGATCGAGCACCTGGAAGTGCAGGCGCATATTTTTGTGGATTCCAAGGCGAGTTGGTATGAGATTACAGATTCTGTACCGCAATACGAAAACTGGCCGGGTAGTGAAGAGGCTGTGCGGCAAACCAATCAATAGTATTTAGCCTGGCAATAATTTTTTCGTTTATCGTTAATTTTCCAGTAGAAGTAGTTATGACTTTTAATTTTGATCTGCCTGTTAACCGCGAAAAAACCAACTCGGTAAAATTTGACGGCCGCCAGCAATATTTCGGTACCACAGATGTTTCACCGCTATGGGTTGCGGATATGGATTTTGCGGTGCCCGAATGTATTACCCAGGCCTTGCAAGAGCGATTGAATCATCCGGTATTTGGCTATTCGCTTTATCCGGAAAGCCTGTATCAAGCCACCATTGATTGGTTTGCTCGCCGTCACCAATGGCGTATTGAACGCGAATGGATTTTGATGGCGCCTGGTGTAGTGCCTTCGCTGTTTGCCGCAGTGCAAGCCTTTGCACAGGAAGGTGAGGGGGTCATTGTTCAATCGCCGGTATATTTTCCATTCTTCTCCGCTGTGACCACCAATCGCCGTAAATTATTGAACAATCCATTGCGCGAATATAACGGACGTTATGAAATTGATTTTGAACATTTGGAGCATTGTGCACAGCAGGGCGCGCGCTTGTTGATGTTGTGTACACCGCATAACCCGGTAGGACGAGTATGGTCAGTCGCTGAGCTAAACCGGGTATTGGAATTAGCGCGGCGCTATGATTTAACTATTCTCTCGGATGATATTCACTGCGATTTAATTTACCCCGGAAATACGCACACTATGCTGGGCCGCCTGGCACAACCCGGCGATAAAATTGTGACAACTATTGCTCCGAATAAAACCTTCAATATTCCTGGCTTGGGGCTTTCGGCACTGGTAATTCCCGACAAGGCTCAACGCGATGCCATGAAGCGGGAATTTGAAAAGTTGCATGTGGGGAATAGCAATCCCTTTAGTATTGCGGCTTATGAAGCGGCCTATAGTGGTGGCGATGAATGGCTGGATGCGTTGATGCCCTATTTACAAACCACACGCGATTTTGTGGCTGATTTTATTGCACAACAGATTCCAGGGATTCGAACAGTAAAACCCGAGGCAACCTATCTAATGTGGCTGGATTGCCGGGAATTAGGCTTGAGTGATACAGCACTGCGCGATTTTTTTATTAAGGAATGCAAACTTGGTCTTAGCCCCGGTGCTGTGTTTGGTGAAGGAGGTAGTGGGTTTATGCGGATGAATATTGGCACTCGGCTGGATGTAGTCAAAGCAGCCTTGGAGCAAATAAAAAATAATATTAGCTGATCAGACTAATTTTTTATTCGATTAAATAGACCCGGAAACTCACCCGGGTCTATTTATTTTTGATGAATCAATTGCAAAAACTTGGATTGTATTGGTAAACAAATTGGGTTTTGGTAACTGAACTGGTGGAGTTCCAGCTGGTTAAGCCAAGCATCGCATCAAAAGATTGTTTGGCCCGATTTACGACTGCTTTGGTGTAATCGGCGCTCGCATCTTCATATTTAAAGGAAACCTCTACTACCACAGGTTTTTGTGATCCACTGGGAATACTGGTGTACCAAAAAGTGAGACTGACTTCTGCATCAATGGAGCCCAAATCAATAAGCCCACCATCGTAAACACGTTCGTAAATGGATAAGTTTCCTACCAGTGATAAGGCGGTTGAATCGGAAATGTTGTAATTGCTGTCGAACCCTGGAAAATGGACGTTGATATCTTCAAAGTCATTGATGGTGCGGGTATTGGGTGACGTGGTTGAATGCCCATAAACAATATTGAATGGATTGCTTGTCTTGCTACCAATATCGGCTTCCAGTTTTGTTTCCGCCTGGTTGCTTGAAGCAGAGAGGTCTTCAAAATCCGCAATGTATGGGTCAGGACTGCGGAATTTTAAGGTGACTTCTGATTGGCTATTTTCAATGCGATCACGAAAGATATAGCCAAGGTCATCCAGCAAGCAGCTGCCGGCGGTGTCATAAAATTTTACTGTGCGGGTTTTATCTAGCGTAAGGCTACCGGAAACGTCGCGCGCGATAGCTGACTCTACGACAGATGTAAAACTCGTAAAGTATTCATTGGCCTTGGTGGATTCTGTAGCAGAGGTAAACAGGTTGGGATTTAGCAACAATTTATATTCGCGAGTGGTAACGTCAGGGTTGGCTAGCGCACTTGCAGAGAGCAGGCTAAGGGTAATGGGGGTAACAACACTTGGAATTTTTTGCATGAGTTATCCTTCTGGTGATATTAAAACGTCCAAATTTAGCCTGCTGTTATGACAATTCGCTGAAGTTGCCGTGACGGTTTAGTGACCAGCTGTTCTTATAACCATCTTCTGCATGCAAAACTACGCTTAAACGCCTACAATAGCGGCCTTTTTTCTGTACCTCCCCATTTCGCGAGACACTATGAGCGTAAATACCTTTGATCCAACCCAAACCACAACCCTGGATACACCGGCCAAAACCCTGTTTGGGTGCCAAAAAGGATGAGATTATCCAGGTGCATCCCAATGTGTTGGGCATTACCGGTGCTCATGCTTACGAAGAGGTTTTGTCGCAGGTGCACGAGCATCTGCCGCCCAAACCACAGCACAATCCCTTTACCGATCTGGTTCCACCGCAAGGTATCAAGCTGACGCCTCGCCATTACGCTTACCTGAAAATTTCTGAAGGCTGTAACCACTCCTGTAGCTTCTGCATCATCCCGGATATGCGCGGCAAGCTGGTAAGTCGCCCGATTGGTCAGGTGATGGGTGAAGCTGAGCGTTTGGTAAAAGCCGGTGTTAAAGAATTGCTGGTGATTTCGCAGGACACCTCGGCCTATGGTGTGGATATCAAACACCGTACCGATTTCTGGGACGGTCGCCCCATGAAGACCGATATGTACCAGCTTGCCGCCGCCTTGGGTGAGTTGGGAGTATGGGTGCGCTTGCATTACGTTTATCCCTATCCACATGTGGATAACATTATCCCGCTGATGGCTCAGGGCAAGGTGTTGCCGTATCTGGATATTCCATTCCAGCACGCCAGCCCAACTATCCTGCGTAAAATGCGTCGCCCTGGGCAGGTAGAAAAGACCTTGGAACGCATTAAGAGCTGGCGCGAGCAGGTACCTAACCTGACGATTCGTTCCACCTTTATCGTAGGCTTCCCCGGCGAAACGGAAGAGGATTTCCAGGAGCTGTTGAATTTCCTTGAGGAAGCGCAACTGGATCGTGTTGGTTGTTTCCAATACTCACCGGTAGATGGTGCCAAGGCCAATGATCTACCTGATCCGGTTCCTGATGAGATCAAGCAAGAGCGTTACGACCGTTTTATGCAGTTGCAGCAACGAATTTCTACCGAGCGGTTGAAATTAAAAGTGGGTCAGATTCTGCCGGTGCTGATCGACGAAGTGGATGATGAAGGCGCGATTGGTCGCTGTTTTGCCGACGCACCAGAGATCGATGGCTGTGTGTATCTGAATGGTGAGGAAAATGTTAAGCCAGGTGATCTGGTAAATGTATTAATTGAACATTCGGATGAATACGACCTTTGGGGGACCAGGGTCTAATATTCAACCAGAACGAAAAAATCCCCTGTACACGCAAGTGACAGGGGATTTTTTTTTGGGCTATAGTTCGCCTATCAGTTTCCGGAGCTAGTTATGGCTGAAGTCCAACATCAAGCGCAACAACATAAATTTGTGATTCATCAGGACGGAAGCGAAGCTGTGCTTGCTTATCGAATAGATTTAGCAGGTAAATCACCCCGGGTCGATTTTTATAGCACCTATGTACCACCTGAATTTCGCGGCCAGGGATTGGCGGAAAAATTAGTGCGCACTGGATTAAAGTGGGCGCGGGAGCAGGGTTTCCAGATTCAGGCCAGCTGTTGGTATGTGGCCAAATTTTTACGTTGAAAGAACCATTCTTGCGCTGAAGTAAGAATTTCTGTACATGAAGTAAATGTTTCTTCGTTGAATGTATTGAAGGATTGAAGTGTATGTTGCGTAAGTGTGGATTTACCCTGATAGAAATGCTGGTTGTTGTTGCGATTATTGCAATATTAGCATTACTTGCCTTGCCATCTCCTGATCCGGCAATTGCTAGAAAACAAGTTACAGAATCCATGGCTTTGATTGAGGATTATAAAAAACTGGTGGCATTTTATCATCAAAGCGCACAGGTTTTTTTAAAAGACAATAAAGAGGCGGGTATCCCCGCCCCGGATAAATTGCTAGGGAATTATGTCGACCGTATTGATTTGGTTCATGGTACGTTCCATATTCATTTTGGCAACAAGGCGCACCCGGAAATAAAAAATAAAACGTTGAGTGTTCAACCGATTGTTGTAAAAGGATCGCCACAAAGCCCCATCTCCTGGATTTGTGGTAAGGCTGCAGCACCTGATGGAATGGAAGCCGCCGGCGAGAATCGAACTGATATAGAAATTAAAAATTTGCCATTGAATTGTCGAATTTAGGTCTGGTATTGATGAGTATCCCAAAGGCATTTTTGGTTATAGTTACTGCATTGATTATTTTTAAGTGGGACGTTATTCGCAGCGAATTAAGTCCACCTCCGGATTTCTCTGCCCAACACCCGGAAGGCGTTGTACTTTATGCAACTGACTGGTGTGGCTATTGCAAAAAGACGCGCGAATTTTTCAAACAGCACAATATCGCCTATGTAGAATACGATATTGAAAAGTCAGCTGAAGGTCGTGCCCAATATGACCAGTTGCACGGCAGCGGAATTCCATTGGTAATGATTCGCGGTCAAGTGATGCGCGGTTATGATCCTGATGCACTAAAAGAAGCGTTACGTATTCAATAAGCTAACTGCAGCGAATTAACAGCAATGAACTAACAGGAAAGATGTAATGATCCAGTTGCAAAAAAATGATACCGGTATTTATCGCCAGCGCATTCGTATCGATGGTCATGAAGTATTTGCCGATGTAAAGGCGGACGTGGGCGGGGAAGATACTGCACCTGATCCACACGGGTTGCTGGATTCCTCACTTGCTGCCTGCACGGCAATCACGCTTACTATGTTTGCAAGACGTCGCGGTATGCCGCTGGACTCAATTAATATAGATATAGAGCGAGATGATTCAAAGGAAAAAGCTGGTGAATATAATCTGGCGATGAAAATTGAATTTGTTGGTACTTTAACTGATGAACAGAAGCAGCAGCTCGCTAGCATTGTAGAGAAATGCCCGATTCATAAACTTTTATCGCATGGTACTTTTAATATCACTACAACTACCGCCTGATTAAATCCTGATTGAAAAGGAAAGAGCTTCGTGACTATTTTAATTCCGCCGCGAGTACAAGACATAGGTTTTACAGTAAAGCGTTTATTGCCTTCACGTTTGCAACAGCGTGTCGGGCCTTTTATTTTTGTCGATCACATGGGGCCAGCTCATTTTTCCGCAGGAACCAAAGAAGGTGATGTGCGCCAGCATCCGCATATTGGTTTGGCCACAGTAACTTATCTGTTTTCCGGGGCTATGTTGCATCGCGACAGTTTGGGTGTTGTACAGCGCATTGAACCAGGTGCTATTAATTTAATGACCGCCGGCAATGGTATTGTTCATTCCGAGCGTTTGCCGGAAGATATTCGCGCGAATAATACACCGGTAGAAGGTATTCAAACCTGGTTAGCATTACCCACAGACGTTGAAGATTGCGATCCTTCCTTTGCGCATTATGGTGCGGAAAATATTCCGTCGGTAAATTTACCCACCATGAGTGCACAGGTACTTATTGGCAAGGCTTTTGGGGTTGAGTCGCCGGTTAAAACAGCAAGTGTGACCACTTACCTGGATATTTCTTTGGCCGCAGGTGCGGTGTATTCCCCCTATTTTCCGCAGCAGGAGCTTGCGATTTATGTGGTTTGGGGCAATGTAAGTGTGAATGGTGAAACTGTAGGCGAATACCATTTGGCCGTGCTTGATGAAAATGCCAGCATTACAACGGATTCTGGTGCACAGATAATGTTGTTAGGTGGCGAGCCTTTGGCAGGTGAGCGATTTATTTTATGGAATTTTGTTGCATCCTCGCGCGAAAAAGTTCGTGCTGCTGGCGAGCGTTGGACTAACGGCGGGTTTACTATGGTACCTGGTGAAACGGATTGGATTCCTCTACCAAAAGTATAAAAAAACAAAAAAGCCGCTAACAGCGGCTTTTTTGTTGGTGTAGATTTATTAATAGAATCAAGAAATTGCTTTATCGACAATTGCCTGGGCTTCAGCGATTAACTCCTGCAAATGCTCTTTCCCTTTAAAGCTCTCTGCATAAATTTTATAAATTTCTTCGGTGCCAGATGGTCGCGCCGCAAACCAACCACTTTGGCTAATCACTTTAATTCCGCCTATTGCTGCGTTGTTGCCTGGCGCATGGGTGAGGATGGTTTCAATTTTATCGCCTGCCAATTGGGTAGAGGTAATTTGCTCAGGTGATAATTTTAACAGGGCTTTTTTCTGTGCCGTATTCGCTGGTGCTTCCACACGTGCTTCGGCAGCATGGCCAAACTCGTCAGCGAGTAATTGGTAGCATTCACCAGGGTCGCGACCGGTTTTGGCTTTGATTTCAGCCGACAGCAGTGAAGGAATAATGCCATCTTTGTCGGTTGCCCAAACGCTCCCATCAATGCGCAGAAAAGATGCGCCTGCACTTTCTTCGCCGCCAAATCCAAGCGAACCATCGAACAAGCCCGGCGCGAACCATTTAAAACCTACAGGCACTTCGTGTAGGCGACGCCCCAATTTTTTTGCAACCTTGTCAATCATTGCGCTGCTAACAACAGTTTTACCAATCGCAGTTTCTGCTTTCCATTGCGGGCGATTTTGAAACAAATAATCGATAGCTACTGCAAGATAATGATTGGGCGGCAACAAACCGCAGCTGGGGGCGACTATGCCGTGGCGATCGTGGTCTGCATCACAGGCGAAGGCCACATCAAATAAATTGCGCCGCTCAACCATGCCTTGCATGGTGTAGGCGGAAGATGGGTCCATGCGAATTTTTCCATCCCAATCAGCAGTCATAAAAGAAAAGGTTTTATCGACTGCAGTATTCAACACTTTCAAATTTAATTGGTAGCGATCCGCAATGGCTGACCAGTAGTTCACGCCAGCACCACCCAATGGATCTGCGCCCATTTGCACATTTGCGCCGCGAATTGCGTCCATATCAATTACGTTAATTAAATCACTCACGTAATGGTTAATGTAATCAATATAGTGAGTGGAGGCACTTTTAATGGCTTGCTGGTAATCCATGCGTTTTACATCGCGCAGATTATTTTCCAGCAGCTCATTGGCGCGCGCTTGCATCCAGTTGGTGATATCGCCATCGGCAGGGCCGCCATTGGGCGGATTATATTTAAAACCGCCATTATCTGGTGGGTTGTGAGAAGGCGTAATCACTATGCCATCGGCGAGGCCAGAGGTACGACCGCTATTGTAAGTGAGAATCGCATGGGAAATAGCCGGGGTTGGTGTGTACTCGCCCCCTTGGGCCAACATAATTTCAACACCATTGGCGGCGAGTACTTCTACTGCACTGATTTGTGCCGGCTCTGAAAGTGCATGGGTGTCGATCCCCAAATACAAGGGGCCGTTGATGCCTGCTTTAGCGCGGTAATCGCAAATTGCCTGGCTAATCGCCAACACGTGGTTTTCGTTAAAACTTGTGTTGAAGGAGGAGCCGCGGTGGCCAGAGGTACCAAAGGTAACGCGCTGTTCAGGAATGCTGGCATCGGGTTTGTTGGCATAGTAGGCATCGATCAATTTGGGCAGATCGACCAACATATCCAGCGGTAAAAGTTGACCAGCCAGTGGGCTCGTGGACATAGAAACTCCTTGGTTATCTTGTGTCAGGCAAAAGTTGATTATCGTTTGTTCGAATTGATACAGGTGTGACGCTGATCAAGCCGCTGTTATTCAAGTACTGGGGAGAATTTTAGACTTATAACACCCGGCTGTTAATCGCTTTGTATGACTGTGTGAAAATAAAAAAGGCCAGCAAGTTGCTGGCCTTTTTATCTGGATACATCTGGTTTTATTTTTCGAGCCGTTGAATTAATTTTTTGCACTCAAATAGATCGTTAATTCCTGACCTGGATGAATGTAGCTCTCATCTTTTACTTTGTTCCAGCTCAGGATGTCTTTCTTGGATACATCAAATTTATCGGCAATCTTATGCAAGGTATCGCCGGATTTGATTTGGTAGGTGATTTTGTTGTCTTGCGCTTGAGCGGGAGTTTTATTCACTACCAACAACTTTTGTCCTGGTTTGAGTTTGGCATTGCTGGCCAGCTCATTCCACTTCAATAAATTGTTTACGCTGGTGCCGTGTTTTTTAGCGATGGTCCAGAAGCTGTCGCCAGATTGGATGGTGTAATAGGTGCCGGTGTTTTTCTGGTTGCGCTGGGCAATTTCCTGTTCCGCCTGGATGGCATAAGGAGAGCTCATCGGCGATTGACCGGGAATTGCTAAAGCCTGGCCTATTTTCAATTGTGATGATTTCAGGTTGTTCGCTGACTGGATGGCGGCAACACTGGTTCCAAAGCGTTTGGCTATGCTGCCAAGTGTGTCGCCGGATTTCACTTTGTAATCGCCCGCCACTTGAACCGGGGCAACTTTAGGGAGTTTATCCAAGGTGAGGGTAAATTCTGCAGCATCGGCAATTGGAATCAATAACTGGTGCGGTCCGGTAGGGTCGGTAATCCATTTGCTATAACCTGCGTTCAGGTTGCGCAGTTCTTTGGGGTCAATATCGGCCATACGTGCGGCCTGGGCCAAATCAATCGGAGAGCTGACATTGACGGTGGTGAAGTAGGGGTTATTGGGGATTTCGTTGAGTTCGAGATCGTACTTATCGGGATCGGCAACCACTTTGGACAAGGCAAGCAACTGCGGAACATAGGACTGGGTTTGCTGGGACAAGGGCAGGGACCAGAAATCAGTGCCTTTACCTTGCTTGCGATTGCGTTCGATCGCACGGCGCACTGTGCCTTCGCCAGCATTATAGGCCGCAATGGTGAGCAACCAATCGCCATTAAACATAGTGTTCAGGCGTTTCAAATAACGAACAGCGGCGTCAGTAGAGGCAACCAGATCACGGCGGCCGTCATACCATTGATTTTGTTTCAGGCCGAAGTTGCGACCGGTTTGGGGAACAAACTGCCAAATACCCAATGCTTTACTTGGCGAGCTTGCAAAAGGGTCATAAGCACTTTCTACGATTGGTAACAGTGCGAGTTCCAGGGGCAAACCATTTTCACGTAGTTCATTAGCCACATAATGCAGGTAAGGCTTGCTTTGCTGCGTGACCCTGTCCAGGTATTTCTGGTTGTTGGAATACCAACGCAGGTGTTTGGCAACCTTCTCATCACCGACTTGGGGCAACCCGTAGCCGTCGATAATTTCACTCCAGAGATTGCCATAATCGCCAGTATGCTCACGCAATTTGGCTCCCAACTGAGCTTCATCAGAGGGGGCAACTGGTACAACCTGAGGGAGTTCAGCAGCGGTGTCAGTTGGCTTTTTTAGTGAGCTACATCCTGCCAGAGAAAGGATGCACAAGGAACTAAGGCCCAGGGCTAGCAGATGAGAACGATTTTTAGTGTTCATAGGGTCACTTCATCAGTTTACTTTTAACCTGGCGCTAAAAAAACAGGGCACCAGAGCAGCTAAACAACGCATTTCATATGACTTTTTGATGAGCGCGTCAGCCGGTAAAAAGTCGGTTGGTTACGGCCAGGCCACAGTGATAACTGCGGGAGATTATTGCTTGGAACTTAGGATTTATGTCCTATTATTCTGTCAAACAACGGCTATTTAGTGATTACCTTCTGCCATCCATGGGGCTGTGGATTTCGGATTCGCTAACCGGGCCTGGAGTTCACTATTGTCAGGCTCAACCGCTAGGGCGAATTGCAAGTTGGCCTGGGTATATTCGTGGGCGCAATAGACCAGGGTATCGTCGGGTAGGGCGGCCAGCTTTTGCAATGAGCCCCACATGACACCGTCGGTATCATCGAAGCGTCGTCCGCATCCCCCGGCAAACAGGGTATCACCACAAAAAAGTGTTTTGTGCTCTGGCAGATAATAGGCAATGTGTTCCCATGTATGGCCGGGGACTGCTATCACTTGCAAGTTAAGCCCTAACAATTGCAATGAATCCAGATCTTCAAGTGGTTTGGATATCTGTGGTATCGCTTTTGATAGCGGCCCGTAAACCTCAACTGGCCAGAGTCTGAGCAGGGCTTCAATTCCATTGATGTGGTCGTGGTGACGATGGGTAATCAGAATAGCCTCCAGCATTAGCTGCTGCTGTTGCAGGAAATCCACCACCGGTTGTGCTGCGCCTGGATCAACGACTATTACTCGCGCTTGCAGTGGATCTGGTTGGATGACCCAGAAATAATTGTTCTCAAACGCGGGAATAGGGGTAATCTTTAACACCGGATGATCTCTTTGGCAGTCATTGGTAGAGTATTTTATCGCCTGCTGTCCTACCTATGGCGATAAATTTTGTTCAGGCGAGTGGCCTCGCTGACGAGGATAATGAATGCATCGCAAAATTATCAAAGCACCGCATCGATTGCTAATTCGCTTTTCTGCTATTTGGAAGCGGCGCTTTGGTGTATTACCGCTGCGTGAGTCTATTGAGGACGTAACGGCCTGGTTTGAAACCCCTCTGGGACAATCTTTGCTGGCAGAGGAACAAGAGGCAATAAACGATGGTTTGCAATGCGTATTTGGTTACCATTTACTGCAGCTGGGTATTAATGGACGCATTGACTTAACGACCGAAAGTCTTATCTCCCATCGTTTTTTGTTACATCCCAATGCGGAACAAAACCCGCGTCTAAGTGCATTAGTGGATTTCAACCATTTACCCCTGCCATCTGAAACTATTGATGCTGTTTTGCTTCATCACGCGCTGGATTTCAGCCAAAGCCCGCACCATTTATTGCGTGAAGCCACGCGTATACTTATTCCACGCGGCTACTTGATCATTGTGGGGTTCAACCCCTGGAGCTTATGGGGGCTTTGTGCGCGCCTGGCGCGTTTGGTAACCACAGTTCCCCGCTGGCGCCTGCAGTATTTGCGCCTTGGTAGACTTCTGGATTGGTTGGCGTTGGTTGATATGGAACCAAGCGCTGTCTACAAAGGTTTTTTCCGGCCTCCACTTCCTCAGGAAAATGCAATTAAACATTTGCAATGGGTAGAGCGCTGGGGTAAAAGGCTGCGCTTGCCTTGGGGGGGCTTTTATATGATTGTTGCCCGCAAGGATCATATACCGCTAACACCAATAAAACCGGACTGGAAAAAGTATCGCCCGGTACCGGGGTTGGCAGTCACACGAATTATTGGTCCCACAAGTGGTGTGCCCTTACGCAACCTCCTGTTGGCGGATGGAAGAGTTTGAAAAAAGTCGAAATATTTACTGATGGTGCCTGTAAGGGAAATCCCGGCCCGGGTGGTTGGGGAGCTTTGCTGCGTTATGGCGATATCGAAAAATCGCTCTATGGTAGCGAGGCGGAGACAACCAACAATCGTATGGAGCTAATGGCGGCAATAGAGGGGCTGAGTGCGCTGCGCGAAACTTGTGAAGTCACCATTACAACTGACTCACAGTATGTGCGCAAAGGCATTACCGAATGGTTGGCCAACTGGAAGCGCAATGGTTGGCGTACGGCGGCAAAAGAGCCAGTAAAGAATGCGGACTTGTGGCAGCAGCTTGATGAACAGAATAAGCGCCATCAGGTGAATTGGCGCTGGGTGAAAGGTCATAGCGGGCATCGTGAAAATGAAATTGCCGATAGGCTTGCCAATCGTGGCATTGAAGAATTGCGCCGTTAATTATTAATGAGGCTGAGTTAAATGCGTCAAATCGTTCTGGATACCGAAACGACTGGTCTGGAAACCTCGCAAGGCCACAGGATTATTGAGATAGGTTGCGTGGAGCTTGTTAATCGTCGTTTGACGGGGCGCCATTACCACCAATATATCAAGCCGGAACGCGAGATCGATGCGGGCGCCCAGGCAGTTCACGGTATCAGCAATGCAATGCTGGAAGACAAACCGGTTTTTGCCCGTATTGCCGATGAGTTTTTGCAGTTCGTGGGCGATGCGGAGTTAATCATCCACAATGCGGCGTTTGATATCGGCTTTCTTAACTATGAACTTAATATGCTGCGCCCGGGTTTTGGCAGTATGGCCGATCGCTGCCATGTCATAGATACCCTGTTGATGGCTCGCGCCAAACATCCCGGTCAAAAAAACAATCTCGATGCGCTCTGCAAACGCTACGGTGTAGATAACTCCCAACGCGAACTCCACGGCGCATTGCTCGACGCCGAAATTCTGGCTGACGTTTATCTTTTGATGACCGGTGGCCAAACCGCCTTATCTTTGGGTGGAAATCAATCCAAGAATGACGATGGCGGTAGCCAGGCGGAGGAAATTCGTCGCGTTGCGCCCAATCGCAAACCTCTGCCCGTTGTAATGGCTGATGCCGATGAGCTGGTCTCCCACGAACAAAAACTCGCGGCTATTGCCAAGGCAAGCGGCAATAACTGCGTATGGTTGCGTGAATAAGCATGGTAATAGCCGAAAAATGTACAAATGAGATTTGTTTGGCAAAGTGCCTGTTATTTAAGGTGCCGCGATGAAATAAGGCCAAACTTGGTATAGAGTCATTGTACTTAAACTGTAGTTTTTAACTTTCACCAAAAGACAAACGCCAGGATGTAATTGTGAGCACAACTGAAACTTTGAATCTCGCTTCGTTGAAAATGGTTCATGACGAACTGGTTGCTACCATTGAGCAATCGGCCGTTCGCCTCGAGCAATTCGCGCAGGATCGCAACAACGGCGAGTTATTACAGAATTGCATTGACGGTATCAAACAAATCCGTGGGATTTTAAGCCTGATTCAGCTAAGAGGGGTGGATTTGCTGGCCGATGAGCTGGCTACACACATCACTGATATCACCCTGGGTGAAGACGAGAAAACCGATGCGAAGCTGGAGCTGTTAACTGCCAGCTTTTTTATATTGCCACGCTATCTTGAGTACTGCACACAAACTGCGCGTAGCATGGCTATGTTACTCATCCCTCACATCAATGAGTTGCGTCTTGCGCGCAAAGCGGCGCCTTTACCGGAAAGCTACTTTTACTCGTTGAATGCATTCAAGCCAAATCCTCGTTTATTAAATCAGCAAGCGTTACCAGAAGACCTTAGCGCGCTGGTGCGCCGCTTGCGTCACATGTACCAGACTGCATTACTGAATGTTTTAAAAGGCGTTCAGGTTAAAGCCTCACTGGGAATGATGACGCGCGCGTTGCAGCGCCTGGAAACGGCATCGGCTGGCAGTGCACTGAGTAACTTTTGGTGGCTGGCAGGCACTACCTTGTCAGTATTGGCTGAAAAAAATATGCAGCTTGGAAAAGGCCGCAAAATGCTCTTCAGTGCCATTGAGCGCGAAATAAAACGCTTTCAATTTGAAGGTAGCGCGGTACTGGAGCGTGAGGTAGACCCGGCCTTACAAAAAGAACTTTTGTATCTATTGGCTCTTTCTAATTCGGATAATGAACAAGCACAAGCGGTATTGGCGGCTTATGGAATTGGCAAACTACCTTATACCGAAGCTGAGCTGGCGCGCGAAATGGAATTCCTGAATGGACCGAGTGCCAACACCATTAGTTCGATGGTTGCTGTGTTAACTGATGAATTGCACAGTACCAAGAATATTCTGGAGCGCGCGGCGCAGAGCGGTGCTGAGTTGCTAACTGAATCGCCCGAGTTGTTGGATACGTTGAAAAAGGTTGCCGATATTCTTGCCATCGTCGGTCTGGTTGCGCCAAGTAATAGTTTGAAGCAGGAAATTGCAAAAATTACCGAGTGGCAAACTAATCACTCGCCCGTTTCCCCCGATGAATTATTGGTGGTTGCAGATACCTTACTTTATGTAGAAAGCACAATTGCAGGCTTGAGCAATGCCAATCTTTCCGATGAAAAAGTTGCTCAGATTAATGCGCTCTCGCGTGATGCTGCAATGGCTAATAACCAAATTGCTGAAGCGGAAAAAATTGTTATCGACGAAGCAGAAGCTGGATTGGTACTGGTGAAGCGCGCGCTGAGTGCCTTTGCTGAGTCCAATTATGATAAAGGCCACATTCGCAATATTGTTGGCACTTTGGATTCAGTGCGTGGCGGCATGTTCCTGTTAGGGTTGCCACGCGCGGCCAAAGTACTCGCTGGTTGTATGCGCTTTGTGGACGAAGATTTGCTCGCGAATGAGCAGCATCCTGCAGTGCAACATTTATTGGAAACCTTTGCTGATGCAGTCATTAGCCTGGAATATTACCTGGATGCCATAAAGCTGGATAAAAATGCCGATACCAGTGTGTTGCAAATCGCAGAGGAAAGTTTGCAAGCGCTGGGCTATAAAGTTTGATCATGTCGTTGCGTTTTGATTTAGCGTCTTTCGAGTTTAATGCCTCCGCCATAACGCCGACTGCATCCCGCAGTCGGCGTTTTATTATTCTTGCCTTGAATACAAATTACACCTGTGAGCAACTCTTATGTGACAGTGCTGGTGTAGTTCTGGTGATTTCTGAAGCTGAGGTCAATGCGCTACCTTTAACCCTTGCCAGCGAACATTTCCTTGGTCAACTCAATGATGAAGACTTATGGGCGAGAGTGGTCACTGTCGCTGATGCTCCTCCAGGTCATCAGTGGTTTGGGCTTCGCTCGCAGTTAGAGTTGGTATCACCTGAGGCTTTTCAGCTGGCGGGGCGCGCCCTGCAAATCGCACGCTGGTTTTATGATCATCGTTTTTGTGGGCGCTGCGGTCAGGCAACTGTGCAGGACACGTTTGATTTCGCCCGTGTATGCCAAGGCTGTGCGCTGCGCTTTTACCCGCGAATTTCCCCCTGTATGATCGTATTGGTGACGCGGGGTGATGAAATATTGCTCGCACACCATCATCGGGCGTCACGTGTTATGTACACGACCCTCGCAGGTTTTGTCGAGGCAGGGGAGGGCGTGGAAGATTGTATCCGGCGTGAAGTTAGGGAAGAGGTTGGTGTGGAAGTTGGGCGGCTTCATTACTTTCGCAGCCAGCCCTGGCCATTCCCCGGACAATTGATGCTGGGTTTTTTCGCCGAATACGAGGCAGGTGTTATTGCAATAGACCCCACTGAAATTATCGATGCGAAATGGTTCCGCTATGATGAGTTGCCTCAAGTGCCAGCAACCGCTACTGTAGCTGGTCAGTTAATTGCGCATTATGTTGGGTTGCGGCGCGCCATCAACCATAAACAATAACAATTTTCCCAAACAGGTAGGACGCATATGATTTTTACACTGGTTGCCCTGTTTATCAGTTTGATTGCTGTTTTTATCACCTATAAAGCTGCACGTATGTTGTGGCAAAACTCCTGGTTTGTCGGTTTTTGTCGCGGCCTATTTGGCTTTGGCTTGTTGGCAATTGCCGCCTTGATCGGTCTGACAGCTTTTGATGTGTACAGTTACAAGCAGGTCTTGCAGGAACAAGTCGTTGCCACCATCAATTTTGATCGTATTGATGACCAGCACTTTTTCGCCGTATTGGCCGATAAAGAAGGTAAAGAGCAGCGCGTGGAACTGCGTGGTGACCAATGGCAGTTAGATGCGCGCATAGTGAAGTGGGATGGATATTTGGCTACTTTTGGCATTAAGCCCGCGTTTCGATTAGAGCGCTTGAGTGGTCGTTATTACGATATTGAAAAAGAAACCACCGCCAAGCGCACGGCTTACACAGTGCACAACAGCTTATATGGTTTGGATATCTGGAAAATCCTCAATACTCACCCGGATTGGGTGCCAGTGATTGATGCGGTTTATGGCTCGGCAACTTATTTGCCGATGAAAGACGGGGCGCTTTTTGAAATCTCCCTGTCAAATACCGGCTTGGTTGCTCGTCCGATTAATACTGCGGCGCGCGAAGCTGTTGCAGAATTTGAATAATTTTTGTATTCACCTTTTTATTTTTAGACGTTGTATGGAGTTATTTCATTGGAATTTTTAACTGAATACGGTTTGTTTCTGGCTAAAACGATTACGTTCGTGGCAGCTATTTTTGTCATTGTCAGCCTTGTTGTTTCTGTGGGAGGGCGCAATAAAAAGTCGGACAAGGGGCACATAGAAGTCACCAAACTCAATGAAAAATTTGAGCATCTGCGTGATTCGTTGCGCGATGCAATGCTTGACGATGACGAATATAAAGAATTTGAAAAAGCTGAAAAGAAACGTTTGAAAGAAGAGAAATCGCAGAAGAAGAAAGCGGCAAAAGAGGCTGAGAAAAATAAGGCGGAAGACTCAGCTACTCAGCCTGAACGCAAGCGTGTGTTTGTACTGGATTTCCATGGCGACATCAAAGCCTCCGAAGTGGAGTGCCTGCGCGAGGAAATTACTACAGTACTCACATTGGCAAAATCAACAGATGAAGTTGTAGTGAAAGTAGAAAGCGGTGGCGGTATGGTCCATAGCTATGGGCTTGCTTCCAGCCAGCTAGCGCGCATAACTGGAAAAAACATCCCGTTGACTGTGTGCGTAGATAAAGTGGCAGCCAGTGGTGGTTATATGATGGCTTGTGTAGCCAATAAAATTGTTGCAGCGCCTTTCGCTATTCTTGGTTCTATTGGAGTAGTTGCTCAGCTGCCCAACTTTCATAAACTGCTTAAAAAGAATGATATCGACTATGAGATGTTTACCGCTGGTGAATACAAGCGTACGGTAACCATGTTTGGTGAAAATACTGAAAAAGGTCGCAGTAAGTTTGTAGAAGAGCTGGAAGATACCCATGTACTCTTTAAAGAGTTTGTGGGGGAGCATCGTCCGCAAGTTGACATAGCTAAAGTTGCCACAGGTGAAGTCTGGTTTGGCTTACGTGCAAAGTCGGTGAATCTGGTGGATGAATTGCAAACAAGTGATGAGTATTTATTCTCCCAAATCGATAACGCAGATATTTACGAAGTGGAGTACAGCTTTAAAAAATCCCTGCCAGAAAAATTGGGCATAGCTGCACAAGGTGCGGTGGATCGCCTGTTAATGACATGGTGGGAACGGCTGAATATTAGTCGCTGGTTTTAACTAAAACGGTGCCGAATGGCACCGTTTTTCTTTGGAGGAAAGTTTAATGATTTTTTCAATGGCCAAGTTACAGATGCCTACACGCGATAACGCGCTGCCAGGACGTGCAGCCGCGATGATTGTGGAAAATAAACATGCGGTTAAAGGTGTTGCTATAAAGCCACCATTTCCAGAGGGGTATGAACAAATCCTGTTTGGCCTTGGCTGCTTTTGGGGAGCAGAACGAAAGTTTTGGCAACAACCCGGTGTATACACAACAGCAGTAGGTTATTCCGCTGGTTACACACCGAATCCCACCTATGAAGAGGTGTGTTCTGGCTTAACGGGGCACAATGAAGTGGTGTTGGTTGTATTCGATCCGCAAGAAACCAGTGTACAACAATTACTGAAAGTGTTTTGGGAATCGCACAATCCAACCCAGGGAATGCGCCAGGGTAATGATCGTGGTACTCAGTATCGATCTGGTGTGTATTTCTTTACTGAACAGCAGCGAATTGCAGCCGAGCAAACTCGTAATACCTATCAAGCTGCATTGAGTGAAAATAACCATGGCGATATAACAACAGAAATTTTGCCTGCTGCAGAGTTTTATTACGCCGAAACTTATCACCAGCAATACTTGCACAAAAACCCTGGTGGTTATTGTGGATTAGGGGGCACCGGGGTTTGCCTGGCGTAATGAACTACATGGCCTCGTAATAGGGGCCGCTGCCGCCTTCGGGGGGCGTCCAGGTTATATTTTGTAGAGGGTCTTTAATATCACAGGCTTTGCAGTGGATGCAGTTAGCTGCGTTAATTTGCAAGGTATCGGCATTATCCTTTTGGATAATTTCATATACGCCTGCAGGGCAATAGCGCTGTTCAGGTGCACCATACAACGCCAAATTGTGTTGCACAGGAATATCCGCATCTTTCAAGTGCAGATGCACAGGTTGATTTTCCTCGTGGCTAATTTTCGATAAATAGATTGATGACGAGCGATCAAAAGTAATTTTTCGATCAGGTGCCGGGTAATTTATAAGTTGTGCTTCTTCCAATGGTATAAGGCTTTCATGGTCTGCTTTTCCATGCTTTAACGTCCAGGGCAAATTAATTCCCAGTGAATGGAACCATAAATCCAGGCTCGAATAAAATAAACCACCCAATGAGCCCCATTTGGAAAATGCCGGCTTTACATTGCGCGCTGCATATAGGTCCTTCCAAATCCAGGACTGACGAATTTTTTCTGGATATGTATTCAATAGCGCGGGTTCGTCTTTATGCAGAACTTCGATGATAGATTCCGCTGCGAGCATCCCAGATTTCATCGCATTGTGAGAACCTTTGATGCGCGGAACATTAACAAAACCGGCCGAACAACCAATCAATGCACCACCCGGAAAAACCAATTCAGGTAAGGATTGAATTCCACCTTCATTAATTGCACGTGCGCCATAGGCAAGGCGCTGCCCGTTTTCCAGCAAGGGTTTTATAGCAGGGTGTGTTTTAAAACGTTGAAATTCTTCAAACGGATTTAAATAGGGATTTTTGTAATTCAAATGAACCACAAGGCCTACCGCTAATTTATTGCCTTCCTGATGATAAATAAATCCACCACCACCTGTGTCCGTATCCAGTGGCCAGCCCAGGGTATGAACTATTTTGCCCTGTTGATGATGTTGTGCATCTATTTGCCAGATCTCTTTAAAGCCAAGTCCATATTTTTGCGGTTCGGCATTTACACGAAGATTAAATTGCTGTTCCATTTTTTTGGTTAATGATCCGCGCGTCCCTTCAGCAATTAAGGTGTATTTGGCTATTAGCTCTATACCGGGCGAGAAGGTATTTTTCGGTGAGCCATCGCGAGCGATTCCCATGTCACCGGTGATAATGCCTTTTACTTGTCCGTCGTCGGAATAGATAACATCGACCGCGTTAAAACCGGGAAATAAATCTACACCAAGCTGTTCCGCTTCACTGGCAAGCCAGCGACAAACTTGACCAAGGCTTACAATATAGTTGCCATGGTTGTTTAGTAATGGTGGTAATAATTTTTCAGGAATTCTGTAGCTGCCGGATTCTGTGAGCCAGCAAAAATTATCCTGAGTGACTTTATTGGAGACTGGTGCATTTTTTGATTGCCAGTCTGGAATCAATTCGTTGAGTGCGATTGGATCTATCACTGCGCCGGAAAAAATATGCGCTCCAATTTCTGCGCCTTTTTCCAGTAGACACACGCTAATATCCCGATGTTGTTGTGCGGCTAATTGTTTTAAACGAATGGCGGCAGAGAGCCCGGCAGGGCCACCGCCAACAATTACTACGTCATATTCCATTTGGTCGCGTTGTGTCATATCCAACTCGCTTGTTCGGTAACATCTATCAGTCTTTACTATCAAACTCTTACAAGTCTGGCTTTTATTTCATGACAGGGGCGGTAAGAGTATTTTGTCACTGGTCTTTAAATTAACCGTTAGCGAACGGCAATAATCCAGGAAGCTGGTTATAGCGGGTGTTTGGTAACGGTTTTTATGCCAAACCAATAAAAATTGCCGACGTAAATCCAGCATAGGTGTTTTAATTTCTATCAAGTTGCCGCGCCGAAATGCATCGCGCAATGCAAGGCGAGAGATACAGCCAATGCCTAAGCCTGATTCAACAGCGCGTTTGATCGCTTCCGTATGTTCCAGCTCCAGGCGCACCTTTAAGCCCGATGCATGGTGGCGCATAGCGTGATCAAACGTTTCGCGTGTGCCTGAGCCCTGTTCGCGCAAAATCCAGGTGGCATTAGTCAAATCTTCAATGGCGATATTTTTTTTCTGTGCAAGCTCATGTTCCGGTGCGCAAAACACGGCGAGGTCATCGTCCATCCAGGGTTCTGCAATCAATTCGGGGTGATGACAACTGCCTTCAATCAATCCCAGGTCCAATTCATAACCTGCAATTTGCTGCAGGATACTTTGGGTATTTTTCACTTGCAGGTCGATATGGCATTCGGTGTGGTGTTGCATAAATTCGCTGACGATCAATATCGCCAAGTAATTACCAATCGTCAGGGTGGCCCCCAGTTTCAGGTTCCCCAATGCAGCCTTACCCTCCAGAAGTTGCTCTATTTCTTCGGCCTGGGTTAACAAACTGCTTGCAGCTGGCAACAGGCTTTTACCCAGTGCATTGAGCACCAGTAACTTGCCGTGGCGATCAAACAGCTGGCAATCAAACTGCCGCTCCAGCTCGGCCAGGGCGGTACTGGCAGCGGATTGGGAGAGCGCAACCTGTTCGGCAGCCTTGGAAACGCTACCTGTGCGTGCTATGGCAACGAATATTTCTAATTGGCGTAGTGTGTATCTCATATCTGTATTTCAAATATATAAAATATAAATTATCAATTTAACAAATATGCTAGCGCTAAATAGAATGATCCACAAGTTCATTTTTGAGGC
>JAGKWY010000235.1 GCA_021151625.1 Gammaproteobacteria bacterium
CTTTTGGAAACAAGGTGCGAAGTCCATGCTACAGCTCGTCAATATCCCTTATTTGGCGCCCGAACTGCCTGACACAGTTGCAGAGCTGCCTCCCCAAGCCGAATTATCCACAACCTATGCCGACCTGATTGTCGATTACCTGCACCAAATGGGTATAGATACAGTGTTTGGTGTGCCCGGTGGCGCGATTGAGCCGCTGCTCAACTCTCTTGCGCGCAGTGAAAGAAAAGGCGGACCGCGTCTGGTCGTTGCGCGCCATGAATGCGGCGCCGCGTTTATGGCCGACGGCTATACCCGCGAAACCGGCAAGATGGGCGTGGTGTGCGCCACCACTGGCCCAGGCGCCACCAACCTGATTACCGGCGTTGCCTCGGCCCTGGCTGATGAAGTACCCATGCTGGTAATTACCGCCCAGACGCCCCTGCCCAAATTCGGCAAGCGCGCGCTGCAGGAATCCAGCTGCACGGCGATTGATACCGTAGGCATGTTCCGCTACGTCACCCAGTTCAATACCCTGGTGTCGCACCATGAACAACTGGAGAGCAAGCTGGTCTCCGCCATCATGGCTGCCCATCGCAAACCCAATGGCCCGGTACATATCAGTATTCCAGCAGATATTTTGCGCTCGCCGGCGACTATCAAAGCCCATATCCACAGCGATTTACTGGTGCACGATTTCGCCCTCGCCGATGACTCCGCCATCGCCCGCCTGTGTGAAAAGCTGGGTAAAGTCGACAACCTGGTTATGTACATTGGCAATGGCGTTGGCAAGGCCAGCCAACAAATTATGGAGTTTATCGAGCTGACCGGTGCCGCCTTTGTCACCGGCCCCATGGGTAAAACCTGGGTCGATGAGCTTCACCCCCAATACCGCGGCGTTTACGGCTTTGCCGGCCACGAGAGCGCGCGCGAACTGCTGCAAAGTAAAGACGTAGATCTGATCCTGGCGGTAGGCACAGAATTAGGTGAGCTGGGTACCAGCGGCTGGAAAGATGATTTGCTCAATACCAAACTGGTACATATCGATTCTTCCATCGAACACTTCACCCGCTCGCCCATGGCCAACCTCCATGTGTTTGGCAATATCGATGTGATCTTCACTCGCCTGGTGGAAAAGGTACGCGAGATCCGCAAATGGGGTCGCACCTGGGCCACCCTGCCCGGCAGCACTGCGTTACCCAATGCCAATGGCGGTTTCTTTCGTTTGACTGACGAGCACAAGTGCCACTCCAATGCGCGCCCGGTAAAACCCCAGCGCTTGATGAGCCACTTATCCCGTGCACTGCCGCAAGACACGCGCATTTTTGTCGATGCCGGTAATGGCTGGTCCTGGGCCACCCACTATTTGAGCCGCAGCAATAGCAATGGCCTGTATCGCATCGCCATGGGCTATGGCTCCATGGCCTGGTCGATTGGCGCTGCTATAGGTTCAGCCATCGGCAATCGCCAAGCTCCCACACTGTGTATTGTGGGTGACGGTTCCTATCTGATGAGCGCGCAGGAAATTACCGTTGCCGCACAACAGCGACTACCCATTATTTTCCTGGTATTAAACGATGCAGCTATGGGCATGGTGATGCACGGCCAGCGCCTCGGCCAGCAAGAGTCTATCGGCTGGGAACTCAATAACGTCAACTACGCGCAAATGGCACAGGCCATGGGTGTAGATGGCATAGTGATTGACTGCCCAACACAGCTTGAACAACTGGATTATCAAGCGCTTTTTAATAAAAAAGGGCCTACACTTTTGGATGTACGCATAGACCGCGAAGAGGTGCCGCCCATGGGCGATCGCATCAAAGGTCTGGCAGTCAATGGCTCTGCAACACCGGGCGGTTAAGCGCCCGGTATAACCGTTTACTAATACAGGGAAGATTTACATGAAAAACTTTTTCAAATGAAAAGGTAATAGCGGTTTATGCTAGGCTAAAAGGATATTA
>JAGKWY010000236.1 GCA_021151625.1 Gammaproteobacteria bacterium
CTCCTTATGAATGAGCTGCGTATAATGCCACAGCTTTTTTAAACCTGAATGTTAACCAGCAAGTGACCCTCGAATGAAATCCCTGCAAATTATTGAGCTGTTCGCCGGAATCGGTGCCGATAACCAACCCATAGTAGAACAATTGCAAGTGCGCGAGCTGGATGACGGCACCCTGCAGCTGGTGCAATCGCCCGCCTTTGCCAAGGGCCTGGCGAGTGGCGATGTGGTACGCATGCTGCCGGAAACCCGTGAGTTTGATCTGGTCCAGCGCAGCGGCAACCTGAGTATTCGCGTCTTTAGCCGCGGCGATACCGGTGCCTTATCCGACCAACTAAGCCCGGAACTGGAAAAGCTGGGCGGCGAGCTGGATCGCGAAACCCCGCGCCTGCTGGTATTCAGCATTCATGTCAGCTGTGGTTTTGAGGCGATCGAGGAAATCCTCAACCGCTGTGTGGGGCAAGATGGCCAGAGCGCCTGGATGTACGGCAATGTCTATGACCCCACCGATGGTCAAACTCCGCTCAACTGGTGGTTAGACATCCTCAAGCCCGAATAAGCTTCCACAACCCTTAAGTCGTCCTTGAATTTTGATACGCAGTTTGAATTCTTATGTTGCATGTAATCTCCCCCGCAAAAACCCTGGACTTTGAAAGCGCTCCCGCGATTGACGATCACAGCCAACCGCAATTTCTCGATCACTCGCAAGAATTGATCACGCAATTGCGCGCACTCACGCCCGCTGATGTATCCAGCCTCATGGACATCAGCGAAAAACTGGGCGAGCTGAATGCCCGACGCTTCCAGGATTGGCAATTGCCTTTCTCGCCACGCAATGCCAAGCAGGCTGTGCTGGCGTTTAAGGGCGATGTGTACACCGGCATGCAGGCCGAGCTGTTTAACAAAAAAGATTTTTCGTTTGCGCAACAGCATTTGCGCATCCTCAGCGGCTTATACGGATTGTTGCGGCCGCTGGATTTAATCCAGCCCTACCGTTTGGAGATGGGCACCGGTTTTGCAAATGCGCGCGGTAAAAATCTTTACCACTTCTGGGGCGATATCATCACCGACCAACTCAATCGCGAGCTGAAAACGCGCAAAGAAAAAGTGCTGGTTAATCTCGCCTCTACCGAATACTGGAGTTCGGTCACGCCCAAAAAACTGGATGCCGATGTGATCACACCGGTGTTTAAAGATTGCAAAAATGGCCAGTACAAAATCATCAGCTTCTTTGCCAAAAAAGCGCGCGGCATGATGAGCGCCTACATCATCCAGCAGCAACTCAATAACAGCGAAGCCTTGAAAGATTTCAACACCGCTGGCTATAGCTTTAACGAGTCCATGTCATCCGCACAAGAATGGGTTTTCACGCGCGAGGAGCAAGCTGCCTAATCGAAATATTAAAAAATATTTTGAGCAGTAAAGCCTATATATCTAAAAACTCATCGCTGCCGGGCACGACGCAAAAAACAATCTTAGGCAAGGATTGCATTGCGCCCGGTTGCTACCTACATTGGTGGGGCCTTTATGATTCAAAATTAAAGGTACGATTCGAATAAACGATAGGATATCGCCCCATGAACCTCAGTCACGCTTACCTTGATCGTGTACTCGCCAGCCTGTCGCGCGTGGCGGAGGTTTCCTATCGCCGCATTTTTAATGGAGTGGGGATTTATCATCGCGGTGTGCAATTCGCGCTGATTATTAATGATCGCCTTTACTTCCGCGCCGACGAAGCCTCGCGCCCGCTATTTGTTGCACGCGGCATGCAAGCATTTCAACCGCGCGTGGCCGTGCAGGTGGAGTCCTGTTTTTTCCAATTGCCCGACTCAGTTCTGAGTGCGCCGGCAGAATTAACCCATTGGATGCGCATCGCCGTCGAAGCCTCCCACTCAGGCAATTTTTGCGATGACGAAACTACCCTT
>JAGKWY010000134.1 GCA_021151625.1 Gammaproteobacteria bacterium
GGAGTTAAAGCATCGGCCAGTTACGGCACGCAAATCTTCAACTTTTAATGCAAATCATAGCTCAATTTCTGGCATGTATAGATTATTCAAGCCTATCTGATTGGCCACCCTGCATTTATTAATCAACGCGAACACTATTTAATCGGTTAGCCCGACTGCCAATCACTCAACTTGGTGCGCAAACGCGCCGCCGCCTGGCTATGGATCTGGCTAACGCGCGATTCACTCACACCTAATACCAGTCCAATTTCCTTCAGGTTTAACTCCTGATCGTAATAGAGGGAAAGCACCATTTGTTCGCGTTCCGGCAGTAGGCGAATGGCTTCAACCAGCGCCTTCTTCAGACCGTCACGCTGCATTCCTTCCAGGGGACTAACAAAAGCGCTGCTGTGTTCCGATGCATCTATGTTGCTGTCTTCTTCGCCGAAGGTTTCTTCGTAGCTAAATAATCGGGCACTGCTGGAGTCTTGCAGCATGACAAAGTATTCATCAAGCGAAACACCTAACTCCTCGGCCACTTCGGCATCGGACGCATCGCGGCCAGTGCGTGCTTCCACCGCTGCGATGGCTTGGGAAACCCGTCGCGCATTGCGGTGCACCGAGCGGGGAACCCAATCGCCGCGACGCATTTCATCCACAATCGCACCGCGAATACGGATACCGGCGTAGGTTTCAAAACTCGCGCCGCGGGACATGTCATATTTTTGGGAAGCTTCGATCAGACCGATCATGCCGGCCTGGATGAGGTCGTCCACCTGCACACTGGCAGGCATTCGCATCATCATGTGATAGGCAATACGCTTAACCAAAGGCGCGTAGTCTTCGATATTGATTTGCGCATCAAGTAAGGTCTTTTTATCGTACATGGCTAAACCATTGACTGCGGCCATCGAGCACCTTCTTTGCAGTTATAGAATGCAGATTGATCCACTCCATGACTGCGCAACAACTCACTCAGGTTTTCTCTATACAGATTCAGGCTAGCGCGCATTGGCAGCCTGTAACAAACGCTCAACAAAAAATTCCAGTCGCCCGGTAGGTGCATTGGGCACTGGCCATTTATCAACAGCCTGGGCAAGCGCGCGTATCGCCATTGAGGCTTTTGATGAAGGCGCAAACTCCAACAAGGCTTTTTGTTTTTGCACGGCTTTACGCACGTTTTCATCAAATGGAATTTGGCCAACAAACTGCAAACTCACATCCAGGAATTTTTCGCACACGGTGTTCAACTTGTTAAACATGTTGAGCCCTTCTTGCGGTGTGCGCGTCATATTCGCCACTACGCGAAAACGGAACATGCCGTATTCTTTGTTGAGTAATTTAATCAAGGCGTAGGAGTCAGTGATAGATGATGGCTCGTCGCACACAACAATAATAACTTCGTTGGCAGCACGCACAAAACTGACTACCGTATCGGAAATACCGGCAGCCGTATCTATCACCAATATGTCGACCTGATCGGACAATTCATTAAATGCGTTGATCAAACCGGCGTGTTCAGCAGTACTTAATTCTGCCATGCGCTGTACACCGGAAGATGCCGGAACAATTTTCATACCGCCGGGACCATTGACCAGCACTTCGCTTAAGCTGTGTGTGCCTGCCAAGACATCGGCAAGCGTGTGAGTGGCCCGTACGCCGAGCAATACATCCACATTGGCCAAACCGAGATCCGCATCCAACAACACCACTCGACGGCGCAATTCAGCCAACGCAATACTTAAATTGACGGAAATATTGCTCTTGCCTACCCCGCCTTTACCGCCGGATACCGCGATCACTTGTACTGGTCGCATTTGGCTCATTGACTCACTCCAAACCTATTTTGTTACGCAAACTCGTTGGTAACTCAAACCTGCTTTGTGACGCGCTCAGCCGGAAGGTAGATCCACCTGTGAGGGCGCCCCTGATGGTGAACTGAGTATAGTTAGGGATTGGCGATCCATCCGACTAATTTCAGTTTCACTCGAAAAATCATGTGCTTATGCTTAGTTGCTGATTAAGAAACCGCCGTTGCTGCATTGGCTTTGAGCAAGGCGACCGCTTTTGATACAAGCTGATGCGCGCGCGCCACTTCAATATTTTTGGGAATGTCCTGACCGTCAGTGGTGTAGGCAATTGGCAAACGGTTTTGCATAACCACACCCAGCGCCTCCCCCATACTCGCAGTTTCATCCAACTTGGTCAGGATGCAACCCTGCAAACGCGCCGCACCGTAAGCGTGGATTGATGCTTTCAGCATTTGCGCCTGGCTGTTACAGGACATCACCAGATAGGTTTTTACCTGTTGTTGCTCGGCTAAAGCCGCCAATTGCGCCTTCAAATGCGGATCACCGTGACGGAAACCAGCGGTGTCAATTAACACCAGGGAACAATGACGCAGACTGCGCAACACACTGTCCAGCGGGTTGGCTTCATCCACCACGCGCACAGGCACACGCAAAATGCGCGCAAGTGAGCGCAGTTGGTCGTGTGCGGCAATGCGATAGGTATCAGTAGTAATCAACGCAACCTTGTCAGCGCCATGTTGCAATACATAGCGCGCGGCCAGTTTGCCGATAGTGGTGGTTTTGCCCACACCGGTTGGACCGACAAATGCAAACACCCCACCCTGCTCCACTATGTCACGACCATTAATCGGCAATTGGTGAGCGAGGCTCGCCAGCGCATCCGGCCAGGCATCGCTCAGGGTTTTACTTTTGGTACAGGCTTTAATCACGCTACCAACTACCTCTTTTGGTAAACCCAAACGCTCCAGGCGGCGACTCACACTGGCCAATACCGGTGAATCAGTGGGAATGGATTGCTGGCCGGTTAGACGATCTAACTGTTGCTCCAGCAGAAAACGCATATCCGCAATTTCGGCTTGTAGTTCAGAAAGCTGAGCGTTTTGATCCGCAGAATCTTTATGAGTCGATGCGGTTAATTCCGCCGCAAAAGCAGCCGCATTATTTACATTTGCGCGTGAGTCTTTAACGCGAGACTCGTTAATCAATGTCTCGCGGAATGAAAGCGATTCTTTTGACAGTGCAGAACTCTCATTGGCCGTTTTAGTTGCAGTTGATCTGCCAGAGACGGATCTAGCTGCTGAGGTTCTGGTTACTGCAGGCTCATCATCAACCAGCGGGTAGCGATCTGCTGCACTCATGCCTGGTTTTGGGCGATTTACCGGGGTTGATTCATGGCGAGAAATACCGGCATTTACCACCGTGTTTTTCCCTACCAAAAACTCTTTCGCTGACTCTTCTGCCTTGCGCGCTGCCATCATACGCTGACGGGCTTTTTCAATATCATCCGCCAGTTGTGCGCCGGTTTTTCCTGCATTAGGGTGATCCGCCACTGGAGTGATTACCGGCGTTTGTTTGCGCGCGGGTTTTCCAATCACACGGGGAGAAATTTCGCCATCACTTAACAAGGGTTCTGTAGGTGCAAAGGTCGCCTCAGAAAATGGACGCGCCTGTAATTGTTTGAGTTCGTAATCCGACCCCATTGTTGTAAGCAACTCCACACCTTCGGCGATGCGGTTGCTGGAGAGAATAATTGCATCTGGCCCCAATTCCTGGCGGACCAATTCCAACGCACGGCGCATATCAGCAAGAGGCGCGGCAACCAGTAAAACCAGGGGCTTGCCTGCCATCTCTTGCTTTTGCGCTGCAGTAATCAGTGATTGCTGCAAGCGATCCGCCAAGCCAGGCTCAATAAACGCGCTGTCGTCAGCGCCAGCTTTTTGTGCCTGCTGAACGGTATTTAGCAACAACTGTTCCAAGCTGGGTTCGAGCGTGATAACAGGCAGGTTTCGCTCGTTGCCAACGATGTTTTGGACGATTTGTCGGCACAATGCCACCCGCGCCAGGGCGGTTAAAGCGGCGGGATCTTGACTCCTGCCGGTAGTGCCCGCCAAGGCTTCGGCGATGGAGCGAATATCGCGAACCGGAACACGCTCGCGTAGCAGGTTCTGCAACACCTTCAATAGGGTATTGATGCTGATAGTATTGGGCACCAATTCTTCCACCAGTTTGGGCGATGACTTGGCCAACATATCCAGCAGCTTTTGCACATCTTCATGGCCCAGCAATTCAAAGGTGTGATGCTGGAGAATTTGGTTGAGATGCGTTGCAACTACAGTGCTGGGATCAACCACTGTGTAACCCAGGGTTTGCGCCTGCTCGCGCTGGTTAGGGCTAATCCAGATAGCATCCAGGCCAAAGGCCGGGTCTTTGGTTTTAATACCATCGAGCGATCCGAAAACCTGACCCGGGTTAATCGCCAGTTCGCGATCGGGGTACACATCCGCCTCCGCCATGGAAACCCCCATCAAACTGACGCGGTAGCCGGTGGGATTTAAATCCAGGTTGTCGCGAATGTGCACTGAAGGAATGAGGAAACCCATCTCCTGCGAGAGCTTTTTGCGAACACCTTTAATACGGCCCAACAACTCCCCACCCTGATTTTTATCAACCATCGGAATCAAGCGATAACCAACTTCCAGCCCGATCACATCGACAGGCTGAACATCGTCCCAACCCAACTCAGGTGATTCAGGCGTACCGGGGGGCAAGGCAGGTACAGAGCGTGGCTGCGGAGCGATGCTCGCCGTTCCGCCCGCCGTAGGTGCTGATGGAGCTTCACCTGCCAAACGTTGCCCTGCTGGAATAAAGGAGTTTTCTTCAACCGCAGCGGGTTGGTGTTTACGCCAGTGAATGAAATAAGCCAAACCGGCGCAAATCAAACCCAAACCCAAAAATGCCAGGTGCGGCATGCCGGGAACAGAGCCCATAATCACCAACATAATCGCCGCAACAGCCAGCGCCTTGGGCGAGGTAAACATTTGCGAAACTACTTGTTTACCCATGTCCTGTGCGCTGTTAACGCGAGTCACTAGAATTGCGGAAGCTACTGACAACAGCAAACCGGGAATCTGCGCCACCAGACCGTCACCGATAGTGAGGATGGTGTATTTCTCAAAGGCATCCGCAAATTCCAAATCGTGTTGCAGCATGCCGATGGCCAATCCACCAAAAATATTGATGAACATAATCATGATGCCCGCGACCGCATCGCCGCGCACAAACTTGCTCGCACCGTCCATTGCGCCATAGAAGTCTGCTTCAGCAGCAACTTCTTGACGGCGAGTCCGCGCCTGATCCTGATCAATTAAACCCGCGTTCAAATCGGCATCAATCGCCATTTGTTTACCGGGCATCGCATCCAGGGTAAAACGCGCGCTCACTTCCGAAATTCGACCGGCACCCTTGGTGACTACCACGAAGTTGATGATCATCAAAATAATGAACACCACAATACCCACCGCCAAATTGCCGCCGATCACCACGTGACCGAACGCCTCAATTACTTTACCTGCTGCATCGCCACCTTGATGTCCTTCCAACAACACCACACGGGTAGACGCCACGTTTAAACCTAAACGCAGCAAGGTTGCGATCAACAAAATGGTAGGAAATGCGGCAAAATCCAACGGCCGCAAGGAATAGATACTGACCAGTAATACAACGAGGGAAAGCGCGATATTGAAGGTAAAAAACACGTCCAACAGTAATGGCGGAATAGGCAATATGATCATTGCCAGCAGCATCATCAGCAAAATGGGAATACCCAAATTACCGCGCCCGGCACCCTTGATAGAACCAAGGACTGCCCTGCCATTTACGTTGTTGAGTTGATTGAAAGTCGGTAGCGCCATAATCACGGATTCTTGACGGTTGAGTCACTTTTCCGTGTTATCGCAAGAAGCGTACCTATTTGAAGTAGTTGAATTGAATCACATTAAAAATGAAAAATCGCAACGGTGAAAAGTTACTCCAGTTTGCCCTTCGCGTCATAACGCATATCGCGTGGCACGTTGATATTGCGCGGATACATGGGTTTGTCGCCCTTCCCTTTGCGGAAATTGCGCAGCTGGAATACGTACGCCAGAACTTGCGCAACGGCAAGGTATAGGCCTGAGGGAATTTCTTCATCCACATCGGTGGTATAAAAAATTGCGCGCGCCAACACCGGCGACTGGATAATTTCAATTTTATGGGCGTTGGCAATTTCGCGGATTTTCATAGCGACATGGTCACCACCCTTCGCCAGCATAACCGGTACATCCATTTTTTCCGGGTCATACCTTAACGCCACGGAAAAGTGTTCCGGGTTGGTGATCACCACATCGGCTTGCGGCACATTGCCCATCATACGACGCTGCGCCATTTCGCGTTGCAGTTGGCGAATACGGCCTTTTACTTCCGGCTTGCCATCGGTGTCTTTGGCTTCGTCCTTTTGATCTTGCCGCGACATCTTCAATTTTTTGTTGTACTGGTAAATCTGGATTGGAATATCAATCGCTGCAATTAATATAGTTGTTACCGAGAGCAAAATAGTGGCGAAAATAGAAATATCCAATGAGTGAATGATAGCATCACCAATTGGCTCATCCGACATACGAAACATATCCTGGGCGTAGTACTGCAAAATCAAAATCGTCGCCCACAAAATCAAGGCCACCTTGGCAATGGATTTCAACAATTCAATCAGGGAGTTCATGGAGAACATCCGCTTGATACCGGCAACTGGATTCATGCGACTCAGTTGCGGGGCCATTGCCTTGCCACTAAAAATAAATCCCCCCAGTGCGATGGGACCAGCAATAGAGGCGATCAATAGAACAGCCATTAAGGGCGCAATACTAAAAAGTCCGTCGTAAATAGCAGCGACCAACAGACCAATCATGGCATTGGTATCAAAAATCGTTTCGCGGGGAATAACAAAGCTGGCGCGCGTGATACCGATAATTTTATCGGCCATAAAACCGGCGAAAATATAAAGGCCGATAGTGGCGAGTAACAATACCGCCGTAGTCGTTAAATCGCGTGAGCGGGGAATCTGGCCTTCTTCGCGCGCTTTTTCAATCTTTCGCGCACTGGCCTCTTCCGTTTTTTCCTGCCCACTGTCGTCTTCTTCAGCCATTGCTTTAGCCCTCTAGGGATTCAATGCCAAAGTACGCAGTGTGCTTATTCCCTCTTCCATCACCTCAAAATATACCGGCAAGAAGTTGGAAAGCGTAAACCACATCAGGATAAAACCAAAAATCAGGGTAATCGGAAACCCCACAGTAAACACGTTTAATTGCGGTGCTGATCTACTCATCACCCCGAAGGACATATTCACAATCATCAACGATGTAAAAAGCGGCAAAGTAATCAGCAAGGCCGCACTGAACATCCAGGAACCCATGTCGACAATGGTAGAGAAATGCGCACTATTCATGCCGCCCCCACCAATTGGGAAAGTTGTGAAACTATCGATCATTAACTGCAAAACCACCAGATGCCCGTTGGTGCTTAAGAATAATAAAGTGGATAACAACAAATAAAATTGCGAAAGAATTGTGACGCTAACGCCGCTAGAGGGATCGTTCATGGCCGCAAAACCCAAACCCATTTTCATCGCCATAAACTGGCCCGCAAGCAGGAAAACGTGCAGCACAACCTGCATACAAAAACCCAGCGCCAAACCAATTAATACCTCCTGGATAATCATCATAAAACCTTCAGCCGACAACATAGACGTTACCGGAGCTGCTGGTAATACCGGAGCAATTAACATAGTGGTGAAAAGTGTGAGGATAATACGCAGGCGTGCAGGCACTGTACGCGCACCTATGACAGGTATCGCCAGGTAAAATGCGCTGATGCGCAGCATCGGCCAAATATAGGTACCGATAAACTGGCTTAGCTGTTCTTCTGAAATGATGAGTTCCTGCATTGTACCTTTCTACCCGATTAAACTAGCCTACCCGTTCAAACTGATCTACCCGATCAAGCTGGGAACACTTGAATAAAGGCGATTGAATAAATCCATAAACTTGGTGAGCAACCAGGGACCGGCAATCATCAGCGTAACCAGGGTCACAATTAAACGCGGTAAAAAACTCAAGGTTTGTTCGTTAATCTGGGTAGCGGCCTGGAACATACTGACAATTAAACCAACTATCAGGCCTGGCCCAATAATCACTAACAACATCAATATGGTTAGAAAAAATGCATCGGCAAATAAATCCATTACGACTTCGGGTGTCATAGCTATACCTCTGTCATATACCGTAACTGGCAGCCAGTGTGCCCACAATCATGGCCCAGCCATCCACCAGCACAAACAACATTATTTTAAACGGCAAGGAAATAATGAGCGGCGATAACATCATCATACCCATGGCCATCAACACACTGGATACCACAATATCTATCACTAGAAAGGGAATAAAAATAATAAATCCAATCTGAAAAGCCGTTTTTAATTCACTGATAATAAAAGCCGGAACCAGTATGTTAAACGGCGTTTCTTCCGGTGTTGCTATAGGCGGATGTTTGGCAATACCGACAAATAAAGCAATATCCGATTCACGTGTTTGTGCCAGCATAAAACTGTGAAAAGGTGCAGCGGTTTTTGCCAGGGCCTCTTGTGCACTGATTTGCTGATTAATGTAGGGTTGCAGCGCATCCTGATTCACTTTGTTTAACACTGGCTGCATGATGAACAGGGTTAAAAATAACGCGAGCCCAATCAAAATCTGGTTAGAGGGCGACTGTTGTAAACCCAACGCCTGGCGCAAAATGGAAAACACAATGATGATGCGCGTAAAGGAAGTCATCATCATTAAAATCGCCGGCAAAAATGTCAGCGCCGTCATTATGGCGAGAATTTGCAGGGTTACTGTGTATTCTTGCGTTCCATTGGGATTGGTTTTTACTGTTAAGGCCGGCAGGCCGGGAATTGCCGGCAAGCTACCTAATTGCCCGGTTGCATTGGTATTACCCGATTGGGTCATGGGCAGTGAATTGGCAGAATCGGCTACTAGCGGCAAATTAGTTTGCGCTTCTGCGGGGCCAGCCACTATCACACCCAGCACTAGCGCCAGCAGAAACACCAACCAAAAAAAATTCACTCGACTTTTCAATTGCGTTTGTAACGGGCCAGATCGCTGAATATTGTGCATTATCATTTTTGCGCACCGGAATTTTTGTCGTTATTGGAGTCATCCTGGTCACTACCGTTGCGCTGTAGTATCGCCATCAATTTGCGACTAAACTCAGACGTATTGGCCTCAGCTGCGTTAGCGATCACTGGAGTCTCAAATACATGCAGCGTATTAATTTGTGTAGGCGTAATACCCAACAATAACTGCTGTCCGCCTGCATCAATCAATACAATTCGCTCACGCGTACCCAAGGGTAAAGTAGCAAGAACTTTCATATGGGTATTACCCGCGAAAGTACCTTGACCAAAACGTTTTACAAACCAGGAAATCCCGAAAATCAAGGCAAGGATAAACATCAGGCCCAAGGTAACATTTACCAAATGGGCACCACTGCCTATTTTCGGGTTGGCTGCATTGGTGTTGGGATAATAGGTGCTGGCAGGCTTAGCTGCCGCGCTTACATTATAGGCAGTACCTGTAGAAGTTGGATTGACTGGTGGTTCATTGGTAATTATTGGTTCGGCTGGCGCAGGCGTGTTAACAGTAGAACCTACTGAAGCACTAACCGCTGAGCCATCCTGAGCAGAACAATTGATTGCACAAGACAACAGCCCCGCACTGACCACTGAAAGAATTAATTTTTTTACGGCGGGGCTCATGTTTCGCATTCCTAACTTTTGGCGCAGTTTTAACAAAACGTTTTAACGCAATTTTTTAATTCGCTCGGCCGGGCTAATTACGTCAGTCATACGAATACCAAACTTTTCATTCACCACCACCACTTCACCATGCGCAATCAGAGTGCCGTTTACCAGCACATCCAATGGCTCACCAGCAAGGCGATCCAATTCAATTACCGACCCCTGGTTTAACTGCAACAAGTTACGAATGGTAATTGAAGTGCGCCCTACTTCCATGGAAATGGAAACCGGGATATCCAGAATCACATCCAGATCCGGGCTGCCAGGTGCCTGTTTCAGGGTTTCACTTTTTAATTCATCAAAACTAACGGCGTGCGCCATTGCCTCATCGACGTCGGCTTGCTCCGCCATAGCAGCAGCCCAGTCGTCGGCCATTGCATCCTGATCTACATCATCATCTGCCATCTTTTTCACCTTTATCCGCGTTTGCAATTTCGCCTTTAGTGCCCGTGATATTGTAGGCATTACTGCGATCAATAAATTCTTTAACTTTCAAAGAGAGAAACCCGTTCGATTGACCAAGCTGGGTGCGAAACATGGGAACGCCATTCGCAGTCAGTACGTGATAATCCGGAAACTCTACCGGAATTACATCGCCCACTTTTAAATCTACAATATCGCGCAAGGTAATTTCACGACGCACTATGTCGCACTCCAAATCCACCTTTGCCGACAAAATATCTTCACGCAGTGCCTTTTCCCAACGCTCATCGTGCTCATCACTATCGCTTTGCAAGCCTGCATCGAGCACTTCGCGAATAGGCTCGATCATTGAATAGGGAACAGTGATATGCATTTCACCACCGCCGCCATCCAACTCAATGTGAAACGTGCTTACCACCACCACTTCACTGGGGCTAACAATATTCGCCAGTGACGGATTTACTTCCGAATGGACATACTCAAAATTAATCGGGAAAACTGCTTTCCAGGCCTCAGTTAAATCCACGAACGCCTGGTTCAGTACCATTTGTACTACGCGCAATTCTGTTGGTGTAAATTCGCGACCTTCGATTTTTGCATGGCGACCATCGCCACCAAAAAAGTTATCAACCAACTTAAATACCAGGCGCGCGTCCAGAATAATTAATGCCGTACCACGCAGCGGGCGAAACTTCACCATGTTCAAACTGGTGGGCACATAAAGCGTGTGGACATACTCACCAAACTTTTGAATTTGCACCCCGCCCACAGAAACATCCGCCGTTCTGCGCAACAAGTTAAACATGCTAATACGGGTGTAGCGCGCGAAACGTTCGTTGATCATCTCCAGCGTAGGCATACGCCCACGCACAATGCGATCCTGACTGGTTAAGTCATAGTTTTTTACCGTACCCGGTTCTATGTCCGATTCGGTATCTATATCGCCGTCATCAACGCCATGCAGGAGCGCGTCAATTTCGTCTTGTGAGAGTAGATCTTGCACGGCGGATTCCTTATTGCATTACAAAATTGGTAAAGAGTACTTGCTCAACCTGGGTAATTTTTGGTTTTTCTTCGTCCTCACTTTTTTCAGCGAGGGCTTGTTGCTCTTTTTTCAGTTGCTTATTGATAATCTCCAGCGCTTCCTCTTTTAAGGTCTCCTTGCCTTCCGGTGTTTGTAATTCCTCAAAATTTTTACCGCTTAACAACATCACCAGGCCGTTGCGAATAGCAGGCATATGTAACTTCAAGAGTTCTTCCAACGCAGGATCGCGATAGAGCAAAGTCATAGCGGCCTGCAAATAGCGCTGGCGTCCGTTTACATTAAAATTAATGGTGAAATTGGGGGCCATATCGAAATAAATCGCCGGCGCCAAGCTGGATTCTTTTTCAGCTTCCTCTGCCGGAGCCTCGCTCGTTGCTGCAGGTGCGGGTGCCAAAATTTTCAAGGCAGCAATAGTTCCGCCAACAGAAACAGCTACCAGCGCAACCGCTAAACCTATTATCAGGAATAGCTTTTTCTTTTTTTTACCACCGGCATCAGCGCCAGCATCATTCGTCGCTTTCTGTGGAGCAGCAGCCATGTCAAAACTCCGTCACTTTCTGTAAACAAAAGGGTTTGAGCAATACCTGTGCCAGTATCGCCTTTGAAGCTTAGCAGTGGCTGTGCAGTTTGCGAGGGGAAAAACGATAAAAAACAAAGA
>JAGKWY010000237.1 GCA_021151625.1 Gammaproteobacteria bacterium
TCAAAGTGGAACTTGGGGAGTGGCCATATGTTGGCTGATTGTGTTGAGCCGTCTTCTGCCATGATTATCTCTGCCTTAATTAATCAATGGTTAACATTTGTTGCGCGGTTTTTATTGTTTGGGGAGAAACAATAAAAACCTTGCGTTAATTTCGCATCAAGATGCGTGGACACTGCGTCTGTTTGTCATTTATCGATCAAGACTTCTGCATTTGTTGCTGGAAGGTGATCTCGATAAATTCCGCTGGACGGCTCAGCGCCACCAACACAGTCACACGCAAAATGCCTTCAAGAATATCTTCGGCGGTCATGGTTTCACCCAGGCCCACATGCACACTGAACGCATCTTCCGGGCTGGAACCAGCCAGGCCACCACGCTTCCACACGCTGGCGAGGAAGTTGCTGATCATGCTCTTGATAGTTACCCAGGTATTGGCCACGTTAGGTTCAAACACATAGGCTTTGGTCGCCAGGCGCACTGACTCTTCCAACATAATCATGGTGCGACGCACGTTGATGTAACGCCAGTCCAGGCTATTGCCATCAAGGGTGCGCGCGCCCCACACCAAAGTGCCTTCGCCAATAAAGGTGCGAATTGCATTGATGGATTTACCCGCAGTATTTACGTTCAGGTCTTCCTGCTCTTCGTGATTGATATTCACCGTGGGTGAATTCACTGCACTCAGGCTGACGTTGGCAGGTGCTTTCCACACACCGCGGGTGTTATCCACCATGGTGTAAATACCAGCCATGGCCGCGCTGGGTGGCAACAAATTCAATTTGTGCTGGATGCCGGCAAGCACACTGTTATAGAGCGGGCACACCGCACTCAGGGTTTTATGCAGCTCATTCTTTTTGGTGTCGTCCAGGCTGGCCAGAGTGGACAACTTGGCAATCTCATCCAGAATGCTCTGTTGTTTTTTCGCCGGCACAGACTCGCGCACTTCCAGCGTTAACAAGCTGATTAATGCTTTCAAACCATCTGCATTTAAGTTGCCGAAGGACAGCGCCGACACAGGTACTATCGAGGTATTTAACCAGGGGTAATAGACCGCGCTAAAGGCCGGAAAGTTGGTGGCCATTTGGGTGCGGAAAGTATCGATACACTCGTTATCGCGATTGTCCTGGAAGCCGCCGAATACATCGAGGATGGCAAAACGGTTTTTCATTTCGTAACCGCAGTGACTCACCATCGCCTGTTGCAATGCAAAGCAGTCGGCGCCATCTACTGTGCCATAAGCAGGATCTTTCGAATCGGTAACGGTACTTTTTGTTCCCAATGACACCGCGTCAGGAATTACCAACATGGTTGGCTCTTGCTCTTTTTTCAGCGGCTCAATACCTCTGCTCAAGGTATCAACGGTAATTTCTTTTTCGCTGTAAGTACCTACAGATACTACATAGCAAGCACCGCCACCGTTTTGGAAAAACAGCATCATGCTGCGATAGAGCAGATAATACTGGCCATCCAGGGTGAGGAAATATTTATCGCTCTTGCCGTAGGCGAAGTCTTCATCTTTTGCGCTGAACAAATCCTGGTTGAGCGTCGCACCATCAATAGCGGTAGCCGCATCATATTTTGCCTTGGCAACTTCATATTTTTCTTTGGCAACAGCATAGGCCTGCTTTTCTGCAACCGTTGCATCGGAAGCCAGAGCCGTGGGCGCTGTTGGAGCACTTGGGGCTGTTGCCGTTGTACCAGCAGGCAACTCTTTTTCTTTGCGTTTTATGTCAAATACGGCAGGCGGTGGACCACCGAAATAGCTGATGAATTCCGCCATGGACGAAATACGCCAGGGCTTTTCATGCAAGCTTTTGCCTTTGTTATCGGCAAATTCGGTGTAACCGATAAACGCCGGAACAGCCGTTGCTACTTCAACAACAGAATTGGGAAAAGCGTCTTTTTCGACAATG
>JAGKWY010000036.1 GCA_021151625.1 Gammaproteobacteria bacterium
AGGCTGCAAAGGGTAAGTTGTGGGTAACTGCGATAGGTGTTGATAATGGTCATTTCTAATTAAGTCCGTGCGCAACTGCATGCGTTCCTGTTGTAACCCTGGTTCCTGCCTGGGTCGTGAAAGACGAGGGGCTGTGCCATGTCGTCTGGAATTGCATTCTAGCCTAAGTTGCGGTCAGCTGCTAAGCGCTAGTTCGCGTACACAAGCTGCTGTGGGCTTGCACGAAATTCCGCTAGAATGCGCGCTTTCGCCCCAAGGGGCCAAGCCCTACGCCAGCACATGATAGTCTGGCTCACTAAAGCAGCTAAAAAATAGCTCATCAAGAGAGGCTCTGTGAACGAAATTTTACTGATTAATGCCTCGGGTGTGGACAAACCCGGTGTCACCCGCGCCATCACCCGTGTACTGGCTAGCGTCAATGCGCGCGTACTGGATATAGGCCAGGCTGTAATTCACGATACCCTGGCATTGGGAATACTTGTGGAGTTGCGTATTGCCCCCGATGCGCGCGCGCAGTTGTTGGAACAAATCCAGCAGGCGACTCAACCCTTGGGAATTCAGGTGCGCTTCCAAACTATCGGTGCCGAAAGTTATGACCAATGGGCCGAGCAGCAGGGTAAGACCCGCCACATAGTGACCTTGCTCGCGCGACAGGTGGATGCGGGCATGATCGCCGAGCTGACTGCAGTTACCTCCAAACATGGCTTGAATATAGACTCGATCAACCGCCTATCCGGGCGTGTTTCCTTGGCGGAATTAACCGCTGAAGATTCGGCGCAATCCAGTGCCTGTGTCGAGTTTTCGGTGCGCGGTACGCCGGCGGATTTAACCGCGTTGCGCGCAGATTTTATGGAGCTTTCTGCACAGCTTAATATTGATGTCGCCTTCCAGCGCGATACGGTTTACCGCCGCAACCGCCGTCTGGTGTGCTTCGATATGGATTCCACGCTGATTGATGCAGAAGTTATCGACGAATTGGCAAAAGCAGCCGGTGTAGGCGAGCAGGTTGCTGAAATCACCGAAGCCGCCATGCGCGGCGAGCTGGATTTTAAACAAAGTTTTGCGCGGCGTATGGCGCTGTTGAAAGGCCTGGATGAGTCTGTCCTTGCAGGTATCGCAGCGCAATTGCGTTTAAACGAAGGTGCGGAAAAGTTAATTTCCACACTGAAAAAGCTTGGCTACAAAACCGCCATTTTATCGGGTGGCTTTAATTACTTTGGTCGCTATCTACAAAACAAGTTGGGTATCGATTATGTCTATGCCAATGAGTTAGATATTGTCGATGGCAAAGTCACTGGTGAAGTGAAAGGTATAGTGGTTGATGGCAAGCGCAAAGCGGAACTGTTAGAAATGCTCGCCAAACAAGAAGGTATTGCGCTGGAACAAGTTATTGCCGTTGGCGACGGTGCTAATGATTTGCCGATGTTGAGTGTTGCAGGCCTTGGTGTTGCCTTCCGCGCGAAGCCGTTAGTCAAAGCCTCTGCCGAACACAATATTTCCAATCTCGGGTTGGATGCAATTTTGTATCTGTTAGGATTTCGCGAGCGCGATAAACTTTAATCGCTAAGAAATCCAGACATAAAAAAACCGGAGCCAGCTCCGGTTTTTTTATGAATTAAAGGGGCTGGGAGATTACGACTCCATATTAAAATCGTAAGTCATGCCGGTGCTTGGCTCTTGCAAGTAATGCCCCTGAATATAATGGGCACCCGCTTGCCACAGGGTAGAGAGCACGCTGGCGTTTTCTACAAAAGGTACCAGGGTGATTTTGTTTTCGCCGTTCAGCTTTTCAATTAATTGAATCAGTGTTTCCGGGCTTTCATTATTGTTTTGGATGTCGGTAGTGAAAGAGCCATCCACTTTAATCATTTCAGCGGGAACATGGCTCAATGTATTAAATGGATTTAATGAGCAGCCAAAATTGCTGATTGAAAATTGTGTTTTGAGTTTATTTAAACCTTCGGAGAAGTGTTTCGCTGCATTCAGATGGTTGGTAACATCAATTTCCTGTGCCTGGAATACAATTGAATCGGACATTAATTTTGCCGCTTTAAAGGCAACGCCTAACCAGGGGATGAGTGTTTCATCGCATAATGACTGGCGACCAATATTCACGATCAGTTTGGTCTTGTTGCCCTTGGCGCGATGCTGCGACAACATTTTGATCGATTCCAGAATTACCCAGCGATCAATTTTGGTGGCAACACTGATATTGGCCGCTGCCTCCAGGAAATGATTAGGCGTAATTTCCTCGCCCTTGTCATCCAGCATACGCAAATAGACTTCGTAATATTCTTCGTCAGAGCCGCGCAGGCTAATAATGGGCTGAAATAATAACCGGAAGCGATCATTGGCGAGTGCGTGCTGGATAACCGCAGCTACATCGATTTTTATTTCCTCTTTGGAAATTTCCGGTTCAAACAAGAGTGCGCTGTTGCCATTTTCGCTGCGCACTTTTTCCATCGCCATGCGCGCCTGCTCAATAACAGTGTTGGTGCTGGTGGTGGTTTCATTGATTAATGAAATACCAATACTACAAGTAATCTGCAATGTCTTGTGATCAATATCGATAATGTGCGCTTCAATATCTTTGCACAATTGATTGGCGCGATTGACGGCGGCATCGGCTTTGACGTTGGGCGCAATAATGGCAAAGGTGGAATCGCCCAGACGTGCAATGGTATCACTGGTGTTGGCTTTGGCGCGAAGCAGTGTCGCTATGTCTACCAGCGCTAAGTCTGAACCGGCAACACCAAAGGTATTTTTGATGCGCTCGCTGAAATTATCCAGTTCGATATAAAACAAACAGAAAATTTGTTTGTCATCAACAGTATCAATAATGTGATCCAACTGGTTGAGCAGGTATTGGCGATTGTAAACGCCTGTGACCAAATCCTGCCATTTGATCTGCTTCAGTTGAGCTTCCAGCGCTTCGTTATTGGTGTGCACAACCGAGGTGGCTGCACGCGCTAAAAACTGGATGCATGGTTCTTCGTCGTAAGTAACCAGTGAAACTTCCAGATCTATGTGCTTGGTTTCGCCTGCCTGGGTGATACCACTAAAAGCCAACGAGCTGGACTCAGCTTCCTCACCCTTGATGGTGAAATCTTTCAAAAAGTTTTTCAGCCGATTTTGGTCGACATTGGCGACCATATCCATGATCGGCATGGCTTCGATATCGTCGCGATTTTCGTAGGCAAATAATTCTGCAAAAGATTCGTTAGCATAAAGATACAAACCATCCTGCACGAAGGCGATAGCATCGCGCGAGCTGTCCAGTAATTGCTGGCTGCGGCGCTCAGCTTCACGAAAACGGCGGTCGGCGTTGCGGCGTGCCTGACGGTGTTCGCGATTGCCTAGCTCGCGATCAATCACCAGAAGTAAATGTTGGTCATCGTCGAGATTAACCACGTCAGTGGCACCTACACGCAAACCTTCTACTACGGCGAAAGGATTTTCATCTTCATCGAATTCACTGAGCAAAATAACTGGCACATCTTTATTGAGGCGACGAATTTGCTTGATGGCGGTTTGCGGGCTGGGGTTGGTGGTTTTGTCATTGCCAATTAACAGATCCCAGCTTTGCTCCTGAAGCAATTTCACCAGCGCTTCTTCGCTCTCCACGTGTTGGGCACGGCAGGGGTGGCCGGAAGCGTGCAGCATACTGATCAGCCGCTCGGCTTCAGTGCGCGAATTGTTCAGGATAAGTAGGCGGATAGTATCTGTTGTTGTCATAGGTCTTCTGTATATCAGGGGGCTCCCGGCTCATTTTGACTATAGCGCGTTTTTTGGCGCTCAAGCCGCGGGTCGCTGCAATTCCTGGTGTCGTTAGTTTGTTTTTGTTGAATCTGCTGACCACTTCCTGCCGATAAGCCGGAAAACTCTGCCTTGTGTCGCAACGCGCTTGCCATGCCGGGTGAGCTATTGAAGGGGCTATATTACTGAAATCGGTTGCTCGCTCAACTTCACATGCGATTTATGCGATCTGGTCGTGCCTTTTGTGCTCTGGTTCGCACTTGGCGAGGTAATGGCTGAACAATTTATTGCCAGACTGAATCAAAATCGTCTTTCTTCTGCTCTGCCTGGGGTTTGGCTGTGACCAGCTCGCGGTAACCAAATTGACTAAATGCACCTGTCGCAAACAAGCGGTTGGTAAGTTGTACTGATTGGTCCTGGGTGCTGACTCCTGGCTGGGGCTGCAGATAAAGCCGTGCCTTAGTGAATTCGTGGAAGCTGATGGCGTTGGCAATCAGGCTGGCAGGTTGGTTGATGGCTTTAAGCTCCGGGATTTGCAGAGCGCGCAAATACTCGGCAAAGCCACCAGTTTTGTGGACAGCAGCCAAACCCACTGGAATCGCGTGGGGAGCCAGTATCTGTATGCCAAGTTGAGTGGCTCCCTTGGTTTGGTGGGCCCAGCGCACCACGCCTATCGCCCATTTATTGCGGCCGTATTCGCGCAGGCCCAGTAGTTCACCGGCGCGCACCTGCACCGGAATCTCATCGCGCCATTCCAATCCGTAGCCTCCCAGGCTGCGATCGATCAAGGGTACGTTATAAACGGGATGGTTGCCCTGGTAGCTGTCTTTTTCCTGGGATTTAAGCTGGGTTTCTATATTGATGGTTGGCAGGGCTTTACCATCGAGGATCGTACCTTTTATATCAAATGCATCGCCCCAGGGGTCGTTGGCATTTTTGCTGGTATCTGCTTTCAGCTGAATACCGCGTTTTTGGTAAATAGCCCCCTTGGTTGGTGCACCGCTCAGTGCGCTGGACTGGTTTAAAAACAGGTTAAAGGGCAGCTCGCCTGCTAGGTGGAAATGGATGTTGGTCAAACCAACAGTGACTTCTATATCCGTATTTACCTCCTGGCGTTCGAAGCTGCGCATCGCCAGGTGGCTCCAGGCCTGTTCCAGATGTTTTGTCAGCGCAGCAGTCAGGCTAACCCCTGAAGGTAAGGAATGATTTTCCGGTTCATTCGTTACGCGTTGGAATAACTCGCGCAACTGTTGGACTAACTGGGTCGTACGCAACTCCATCAGCGTCTGATCGGTCTGTTCGTTGGTTGGGCGCCAGTTGGATTTATAAAAAGGCGGGCGGTTGCTGTCCAGTAACACCACAAACAGGTTTTCTTTACCTGCCGGGGTATAGCTTTCCAGTTCGGCAATACTGGCTAGTAAATCCAGTAATTTATAAGTGTTTTCAATTTCGTCCTGGCGCAGTTGGTTTGGTCGCGCTGTGGCCAGCAATAAAATTCGGACATAAGTCTGGTGAATGTTTTTTAGTCCGTGGTGATGGGGTTGTTTGTCCTCAACGAGTTCGTATTCCAGTGATAGTAATCGGGCCAGGCGATAAAGCGCATGTATCTCTGCCCATACCTGGCTGGATACGGGCAGGTAGAGCTGATAGGAGCGCAGTAGCAGCAGCCCCAGGGCTGACATTGCGCGCTGGATTGCCAAAGGTAGTTCGGACGGTGCGGGCGCTTTACCCAGGGTTGTGCGGGTTTTCAGGCAGAGCTCGCGCACCACTGCAAGATAGCCGTTTAAAAAGTGTTTCTGGATTGCCTGGGCTACAGTGGCCGTTTTCAGCGCGGCTTCCGGCAATATCAGCGGCTGGTTCAGGTATTTCACGGCCAGTCCATTCAGGGTCTGGTGCACCGGGATACGCAACAATTCCAACAAGCTCAGACGGTTATCCCAGCTGGTTTGCAGGCGGCTTAGTTCGTGTACGGCGGTATATAAAGGCGCGCTTACCTGCTGCGCCTGGGTGAGTGGCAGTTGCTGCAGCCACTGTTTAAGTTGTGGTTCTTTACTGCCGGCGCAAAAGCTGAGCTGTGCCAGATTTTGCGCCGGCACTATGAGCTTGCTCAGTAATGGTTGTAGATCAATATCTGTGGTCATTCATTCGCCATCAGCTAAATTGCAGTTATAACTATCTCTTTGAATATAGACAATTTTTACCGCTTCGCTCGCTTTGCTCCTGACTAATGCATGTAAAGCAGGGATAAGTGCGTTGTCATCTCGCATGTTTGTACTATTTTTAATGCCACCACTGCGTACTAATTACTATTACGACCAATAACAAGAACCGGAGTTTTACCAATGCGTTCCCTGTCTATGAAGTACAAGCTGATCCTGCTGGGGTTGGTGCCTGGTATCGTCATTTTGCTGGTGCTGCTTGCCCTTGTGAGCTCCCGCATGAACAAGGTGGTTGATAAAGACATGGAAGTGCTGCGCGATACTCTGCTGGAGGCCCACAAAACTGAATTGCGCCATTCATTGGATGTGGCTGCATCCCTGATTAAACCCTTATACGACGCCTCCAGTGCTAATGATACGCCTGAAAAAGTCCAGGCGATTGAACTGCTCAAGCGTCTGAAATACGGTAAGGATGGCTATTACTTTGGCTATAACGGCAACTCGGTGCGGGTATTTTCTGGCAGCGATAATGCCAAAATCGGCGAGAGCTTCCAGGGCTATAAAGACGTAAACGGTGTGTTTCTGATTAATGAGCTGGTCAAGCAAGGCAGGGCTGGCGGTGGGTTTGTCACCTATCACTTTCCCCGGCAAGGGCAGGGCGAGACTGCCTACCCCAAGCTCAGCTATGCCATCTGGTTGGAAAAATGGGATCTGATGCTCGGTACCGGTTTCTATATCGACAATATCGATGCCTCGGTAGCGGAAGCGCGTGCGCTCAGTGAAGCCTATATTCACTCCACGCTGATGATTGTGTTTGCGGTAGCGCTGATTCTGCTGCTTGGCATTTCCCTGTTGGCGGTTTATATCGCCAATAAAACTCTGGAGCCTTTGAATGGACTGGTGCGCAGCCTGGAGGAAATTGCGCGCGGCGGTGGCGATTTAACCCGCCGTCTCAAACGCACCAGTGATGATGAAATCGGTGCGGTGATTTCGGCGTTTAATACGTTTGTGGATTCCATCCACGGCATGATCCAGCGCATCCAGCAGCTCACCAAACAGGTAGCGGAAATAGGCCAACAGGTATCGCGCGATACGACCTCAACCTTCCAGACCCTGGATCACCAGCGCGAGCAAACCCTGCAGGTTGCCAGCGCCATGAATGAAATGGCTGCTTCGGCAGTTGAGGTGGCGCGCAGTACGCAAGAAGCGGCGCATGCGGCGAGTGTGACCGAGCAGACCACCAAGGACGCACAAAAAACCGCGACTCGTTCGATCGACAATATCCACCAGCTCTCTGATGAGGTGCGCTTGAATACCGATGGTTTGCAGCAGTTGCAGCAGGATGTGAACGGCATTGGCGCTGTATCTGATGTGATTCGCGGTATTGCCGAACAGACCAACTTGCTTGCGCTCAATGCCTCTATCGAAGCCGCACGTGCAGGCGAAATGGGGCGCGGCTTTGCGGTGGTGGCGGACGAGGTTCGCGCACTGGCGGCGCGTACGCAGGCGTCCACCCAGGAAATCCAAAGCATGATCCAGCGTTTGCAGAGCAGCACCACAGCAGCAAGTGATTCCATCAAGCGCAGCCTGATAAAAGGCGATGTCTCGGTACAGATGGTGACGGAAACTTCGGCAGCGCTGAACGCTATCGATGGACAGGTAAGCACTATCAACCAGCGTGGCTTGCAGATCGCAACCGCCGCGGAAGAGCAGACGCAAGTGATTGAGTCCATCAACCAGAATATGCATGCAATTGCCGATGCAACCGAGTCGGCTAGCAAGTATGCCGCGCGGTCCAATGAGTCGGGCGAAGCCCTGGCGAAAGTGGGGGCAGAGCTCCAGCAGCTGGTTGGTCAGTTCCGCACCTGATAGAGATTCAATGTTTTTGCTCTTGTTTGGTGCGATTTTAATTGGTGATCAATTCCCTGTTGCGAATTGGTTTTTTAAAATTGCACCACTAAAAAACATATTTATGCACGATGCTTTGAAATTTGCGTTTATCTAGGGCATAAATTTTCTGGTCTTGTTTGGGATGCCTGGTGTATCTGGTTTAATTTCTTTGGAATTGTTTTAAAAGCCAAATAAAATCAATGTGTTAGTCTTTTCTGTCCGCTCTGTTTGTCGTTTGGGTTATAAAAAACTCCCTCCTTTTGGTCAATGGCATAGCGCTTGCTAAACCCCTCGCAATGAGGAGTTGCAACCCTATGTCTGAATCTGTTCTCAACAAGAATAAATCCGTGCGTTCCGTGTGCCCATACTGTGGTGTGGGTTGCGGCATGGTGCTGGAAACTGATGGCCAAAAGGTCATTAAGGTCAGTGGTGATAAAAACCATCCATCCAACTTTGGGCGCTTGTGCACCAAAGGCCAAACCAGTGCCCAGGCGCTGGTAAATTCCGGCCGTATGGAATCCGCTTTTGTACGCACCGAGCGCACGCGCGATCCGGTGAAAACCCCCATGGCGCAGGCGATTAGCCATACCGCCAAGCGCTTGCGCGAAATCCTCGACCAATACGGCCCTGACGCGCTTAGCTTTTATGTGTCCGGACAGATGTCCATCGAGTCGCAATATCTGGTGAACAAACTCTGCAAGGGCTTTGTGCGCACCAATAACATCGAATCCAACTCGCGCCTGTGCATGGCGAGCGCGGGTATGGGCTACAAACTGTCACTGGGTTCCGATGCGCCGCCCGGTTCCTATCAGGATTTTGATCACAGCGATTTATTTTTTGTGATCGGCGCCAACATGGCTGACTGTCATCCGATTTTGTATCTGCGCATGATGGATCGCGTGAAGGCCGGGGCAAAATTAATTGTGGCCGATCCGCGTCGTACCACTACCGCAGAAAAAGCGGATTTGTTTTTACCGATCAAACCCGGTACCGATCTCGCACTGTTAAACGGCTTGTTATTTTTGTTGCACAAAAACGGCAAAACCGACTCGGAATTTATCCAAAAGTACACGCAAGGCTGGGAAAGTTTCCCTGAGTTTCTCGCAGATTACACACCGGAAAAAGTCAGTGAAATTACCGGGCTTACGGTCGAATCCATTATTAAAGCGGCGGATTTGATTGGCGCGGCGCCAGAGTTTATGACTTGCTGGACGATGGGCCTGAATCAAAGTACCCACGGCACCTGGAATACCAATGCAATTTGTAATCTGCATCTGGCGACCGGAAAAATTTGTCGCACGGGCAGCGGCCCCTTTTCGCTCACTGGCCAACCTAATGCCATGGGCGGCCGCGAGATGGGTTATATGGGCCCAGGTCTTCCCGGACAGCGCGCATTGGTAGTTGAAAAAGATCGCGAATTTATTGAAAACATGTGGGGCATTCCACAGGGCTCCATCAGTACCAAATTGGGCAAGGGTACGGTGGACATGTTCGAGCGCATGGCGCGCGGCGAAATTAAAGCCTGCTGGGTTATTTGTACCAACCCGGTTGCATCCATTCCCAATCGCAAAATTGTGATTGAAGGTTTGCAAAAAGCCGAGCTGGTAATTGCACAGGATGCCTTCCTCGATACTGAAACCAATCGCTACGCTGATGTGTTATTGCCCGGCGCTTTGTGGGCTGAAGCTGAAGGTGTAATGATTAATTCCGAGCGCAATATTACCCTGATGCAAGAAGCGGTAAGTCCACCGGGCGACGCCATGGCGGATTGGGAAATTGTTGCGCGTGTTGCGCGCGAAATGGGTTTTAGCGAAGGATTTAATTTTGCTTCCGCGTCGGAAGTGTTTGAAGAAATCAAACAAAGTTACAACCCTAAAACCGGCTACGATTTGCGCGGTGTAAGCTACGAACGCTTGCGTCAAGATCCATTGCAATGGCCCTGCGCCGATGCGGATTCCAGCCGCAATCCGATTCGCTATTTAAATACTGGCGTAAACCAAACCTTAAAAACCAATAATGATGGTTCAGTTCCGACATTTCAATTTGCCACTGAATCTGGCAAGGCCATTTTCCATGCGCGCCCGCACGTAAATCCGGCGGAAATGCCGGATGCAGAATTCCCCATGGTGCTCAACACCGGGCGCGTGCAACACCAATGGCACACGCTGACCAAAACCGGAAAAATCCCAACGCTGAATAAATTAAATCCCGGCACTTTTGTGGAGATTAATCCGCAGGATGCCGTGGAGTTGGGTATTAAAAGCAAAGACAAAGTGGAGGTTCGCTCGCGTCGAGGTTATGCAATATTACCTGCAATAGTAACTGACCGCGTAATGCCCGGCTGCTGCTTTGCGCCGATTCACTGGAACGATGTCTACGGCGATAACCTGTGCATCAACGCTGTTACCAGCGACAAGATTGATGCAATTTCGCAGCAGCCCGAATTAAAAGTGGCGGCGGTTGCACTCAAGCGCGTGGAAGTTTTTGCGGAAGAAAGTGCGCCGGATTCTGCAGAGAACACCGATTCCGCTAATTACGATTATGAATTGCCGGCAGCCATGGCATTTGCGCCAGTGGCAGAGGCAACTGCTGCGAGTTTAATAAAAATGTTTGCTGAAAAAGTGGGGGTTGCTGAAGTGGTTGCGCCACAGTTTTCCCTCGATGAAAAGAATTACCTCGCTGGTTTTGTGGGTGGCTTGCAGGCCAGTGCCAAATTAATCCAGGCCGTGCCTGCACTGCCGGCAGATGCACCGATTAGCGCAGAGTATCGCGCCTGGGTCAATGGCTTATTGGCAGGCATGTTTAGCCGTGTATTGCCACTCGGTGTGACTGCTGCTCCAGCAGCAAATAAACCCGCACTCACGCTCTTATGGGCATCACAAACTGGCAATGCGGAAGCGCTTGCACAAAAGTTTGCGCAGGAATTATCAGCACAGGGTTGGGCAGTAAATTTCCAATCCATGAATGATTATTCGGTAGAAAAACTCGCCCAGGATAAATTTGTGGTCTTTGTTACCAGCACCTTTGGTGATGGTGATGCGCCTGATAACGGCGGCGATTTCTGGAGTCAATTAAATAGCGATTCCATGGCAACACTCAATGAATTGCAATTTGGTTTATTGGCACTGGGTGATTCCAACTACGATCAATTCTGCGGTCACGGCAAAAAGTTATTTGCACGCTTGCAAACACTGGGCGCGAAAGCGCTGGTAGAGCGTGTGGATTGCGACACTGATTTTGAAGCCCCGGCAGCGGAATGGTTTGCTAAGCTGAAAGAACAATTGGCTCCGCAGGTTGTCACATCGGGAGCTACCAATAGTCTTGGGGGTGTGGCCAAAAAATTGCCCGGATTATGTGTATGAGCTGGAACAATCACTCAACCTGAATTCCGATGCGCCGGTAGTTGTGGATACCCACGAGAAACCGTTGCATAAAGCGCTGCTCGAAAATTACGAAATTTGTCGCCCGAGTTTGGAGGCGCTGCAATTTATTGCCGAGCGTTCCAAAAGCGAAGATCTGAAAAAATTGCTCGATGCTGAGCACAAGCAGGAATTGCAGGAGTGGCTCTATGGCCGCCAGCTGGTGGATATACTGCAGGAGTTTCCGATTCGCGCGAGTGTGGAAGAGTTTATTGCCGTATTAAAACGCATCCAGCCGCGTTTGTACTCCATCGCTTCAAGTTCCAAGGCGCAACCCAATCGTATTGATTTGACTGTTTCTGCGGTGCGTTATACGCGCTTCCGCGACAGTAAAAAAATTCGCAAAGGGGTTGCCTCTACCTTCCTGGCGGATCGCGCGGGCAATGTGGATGTGCCCATCTTTGTGCAGCCAAGCAAACATTTCCACGTGCCGGAAAAAGGCGATACGCCGTTAATTATGGTCGGCCCGGGCACTGGTGTTGCACCCTTCCGCGGCTTCTTGCAAGAGCGGCAAGCGCGTGGCGATGCAGGTAAAAACTGGTTGTTCTTTGGTGAGCAGCACGCTGCTACCGATTTTTATTATCAGGATGAGCTGCAACAATTTCAGAAAGACGGCGTGCTCCATGAACTGAGCCTCGCCTTCTCGCGTGATCAGGCACAAAAAATCTACGTGCAAGATCGCATGCGCGAACGCGGCCAGGAAATCTGGAATTGGCTGGAAGAGGGCGCCTACTTCTGTGTCTGCGGCGACGCTAGTCGCATGGCCAAAGACGTGGATCAGGCACTACGCGATATCATCCAGCAATACGGCAAGTTCGATGAGGCAGATACCGTTAACTACATCCGTAAACTAAATATGGATAAGCGTTATTTGCGCGATGTTTATTAACGTTTAACCAATAACCCCTGCGGTTATCCAAAATCCCCCGTTCGGCGAAAGCTGGCGGGGGATTTTTTTGCTTCACTATTTTCAGTCCCGCTAAAAATAACAAGGAAAATTTGATGCGAATACCCTGACGGTAGAGCAATTGAAAATGTGCCTTGCGCTAGAGACTGAGCTTGATACATTGGCCACCCAGTTAACGAGTGAACAGCTAGTGATTGCGCAGCAGGAGGCAGATGCAAAAGTAATTGAAAGCGAAATTGCTTTCCTAAAGACTTTGCTGGAGACTACTGAAAAACCAACAACGCAAGAACAAGTGGATGATTTTAATGAGAGCGTTGATCGACACAATAAGTTGTTAGCAGATTACAAAAAAGAAGCTGGGAAATACTCCGTTATGGCAAAGGACTATAATGCCAAGCTTGAAAAGCAAAAAGCCGCTTCGAATAATCACAATTCACAATGTGCCCACAAAAAATATTATGAAAGTGATATGGCGCTTGCGCAGCATCATCATTAATTCAAAGGGATGAATTGTGGACTTGGATGTTACAAATCATAACGAGGGTCGGTGATCCTCCCCCCTTGTTATTTTCCCTGGTGATGGGTATCTTTTTGTCTCGCTTAATCCCCCAATAAACCCGGAATCCACGCCTATGAAAGCCGAACATTTGATCGCTGTTAATTCATCTTTCAACTATCGAATATGTCATAGGTATTCCAATGAACTTTTTACCCATAACTCCCGAGTTAGCTAACTCACTGCTTGTTACGTCTTCAGAACAGCTTGCCGATGTTTGCCGTTTAACCCTGGCTATTTATCCTGACTCCGGGCCGGTTTTTCCCTGGGTGGGGTATTTGCTGGTGGAGCAGGATACGGTTGTTGGTACCTGCGCCTTTAAAACGCCTCCGAAGGATGGCGTAGTGGAAATTGCCTATTTCACCTTTCCTGATTATGAAGGGCATGGCAGAGCTACTCATATGGCGAGGGAATTGGTGGCAATTGCCGTTGCGCAACGAATCAACAAGGTAATCGCGCAAACCTTGCCGGTACACAATGTATCAACCCATATCTTGCAAAAATTGCAGTTTACCTTCGCCGGGGTGGTTCAGCATCCGGAAGATGGTGAAGTCTGGGAGTGGGAATATCCGATCGCATTCGGATAAATGTTGAGAAAAAACCGCCAGATGTTCTGGCGGTTTTGTTTATGAATTCAATCTATAAATTTATAAGACCTGAGAAAATATATGGAAAACCCGATTAAACAACAAGCAGAAGAACTTTTGGAAAATGGTGAGGTAGAAGCGTTGTACGAACTGCTATCGCCTTATCTGGAAAAAAATGACCCTTACGCGCAATTTCTCTATTCCAGTTTTAGTCTGGAGAGTACTGGTGAAACAGAAGAGGAGTTTGAAGTACGTAGTATGAAATTACTGGAGACAGCTTCTGAGGGAGGCATTGCGGAGGCGTCGTATCGGCTGGGTGTGATTTACCTGTACGGTGATTTTGCTGATAACGTTTCCAAAAGTTCCAGCGACTATTTTGAGCGTGCTATTACCCAGGGACATTCGCATTCAAAATTTACCTATGGATTCAATTTGTATTATGGCTTTGGCGATGTAAAGCAGGATAAAACACGCGGTGTAATGCTGTTGGAGGAGGCCGCCAAAGAAGGTGTTGCTTCGGCAGTAGAAGAGTTAAAAATAATTTATGCAAAATAAATTTTCTATGCAACTTATCGAATAATAAAAATCAGCGTATTGTAAATCGCGCAATGCCTTTGCTATTCAATTTTCACCGGTTTGGTTGTGCCTGGTAGTTTGGGTTTCTGACAGTTTGGGTTGGAGCACTACAGGTTCTGGCCCAACCTGGAATGGCATTGGTAGTTTTTCCAGCATGCCTATTGCCAGGGACACGCCCATGCGGCCAATCATGCGCGGTTGATTGGATACAGCCCCCAGCAGTTGTCCATCTGCCAGTAATTTTTCTACATCCGGTGTAGCGTAGTAGGCGAATACCGGCGTCGCTTGTGGAATCAATCCTTCGGTTTTTAATTGATAGGCTGCCACGCTGGTCGGCCCAGTACCCACGATAAGGTCAAATGTTTTTCCTGTGCTTAGATACTTGCGCAGGTCGCGTGCTTGTTCGCGATAATGCGGGTTTAAATGGAGTGTGGTTATATCTGCTTCGCCGGCAGTCAACGCTGTTTTAAAACCTTCATCGCCGCGTTTTACCCAGTCTGGTCCTTTGGGGCCGGGAATCCATAATATTTTGGTTTTTCGTGTGAGAGATTGTGCGGATAAGTATTTTTTTATTTCCTGGCCTGCACTAAAGCCCAGGTGGTAATTGTCCAAATAGGCGCGGGCATCAACTTCTTGAATGTCATAGCCGTTTACAAAATCGATTACCAATACCTGTTTCTCGCGCAAGCTGCGCAGGCTTGTAGTTAAGCCGGATCTGTCTGCTGCCGCTAACAATACGGCATCAAGTTTCCCCGCGCTACAACGCTGGTTGAGGATGCGCTCTTGTTGTTGCAAACCCGCTTCGCCATAACCGCTGGCTTCATAAATAATACTGGTAATTCCCAACCAGGCTGACTCTTCGCGCACGCCGCTGACAATATCATCCCAAAATTTATCGCTTACATTGGGCAGGACTACGCACAAGCGCCAATCCTTTTGGGTTTTCTCCAAACCGGAAAATGTCTGGTGAGTCTCCTGGCTATCCGGAGTCATGCGTGCAATGGCCTGGGTTTGCCAGTTGTCGATTGCTTGTGACTGACAGTAGTTGCTGGCGCACACTAGTGCGAGTAACGCCAGTGTTTTTATAGCGCCCGATTTTCTATCGGCTATGGACGGGTTAGTAAAATAACTCGCAGCGCTTAGTAACCTTAATTGTTGCACACCCTGACTCCTTGCTCACTCTGAATGGAGTTCAGTGTAGCAGTTTCGGGTCTATAAGTAGTTTTGGGTCCGTGAGTAGTTGCGGGCTGGAATCAATCATTAGAAACCCGCTCTAATAGGCGAGCGGGTTTCTACACTCTTAAATCTTTATTTCAAAAATCAAATTAAAGGGGGTTTCGGCAACACGGCGGAAATAGGAGAACCCTGCCTTGCGAAATACTTCCGCCAGGCGTGCTTCACCAGCTTGTGCGCCCAGCACCAGTTTCCCACCTTCAGAAATAGAATGAGCACAACAAATAGTGGTTGATGCCGAATAATAAACGCGTCCAACGGGCGAAATGTTTTGCTCCAGGTGGTCGTGCGCAAACGGCTCTACCAACATGATACTGCCATCGGGTGCGAGCATTTGGGCCGCGTATTTTGCCGCAGCAATCGGGTCACCCATATCGTGCAGGCAATCGAAAAAGCAGATGAGATCGTAGTGCCGATTGGTGTAGCCGGTCGCGGTTGCCAATTCAAAGTGTACCTGGTTGGTTACCTCGGCTTGTTGTGCATTTTGTTGCGCGGTCTTAATGGAATCCGGGTGGGTATCTATGCCGTAGAAGCGCGAATTGGGAAAGGCTTGGGCCATTAAAATACTGGAATGCCCGTGGCCGCAGCCAACGTCGGCCACACTAATTCCTTTTGCTAATTTTCCAATCACACCCGTTAATGCCGGCAACCAGTTGGCGACCAGATTACCGCGATAACCATTGCGATAAAACGCTGCGGAACCACAGTGCAAGCGTGCATCGTGTTCACCCCAGGCAACACCATTGCCGGTACGAAATGCGCGCACACTTTTTTCTTCATCAAACCAGAGTGATGCGGCAGCATTCCAGGCGTGGGGAATAAAAACGGAACTGTTTTCATCGGCCAGTACCAGCGCTTGCTCGGGTGATAATTCATAACTTTCGCTGGAAGGATGATAATTAATATAGCCACCAGCCACTTGCGAGTTTAACCACTCGCGCACATAGCGCTCGGCACAATTTGCGCGCTGTGCGATTTCTACAGCACTCAGTGGGCCAGCCTTGGCCATGGTTTGATAGAGGCCGAGTTTGTTGCCGATACTGATCATAACCCCGCCGTAGGAGGCCGATAAGTCGTTAACCGCGCGCATCACCAGTGCTTCCAGTTCGGCGGTGTTGATTGCAGGTGCATTCATGACATAAGTTCCTTGAGTAAAAAATAGTGAGAAGGTAAACAAACTGCCCACATATCTTCGATGTTATTCGGCGTAGGCTTAAGAGCTGGAATCGCCTAAAATCGGTTCATTTATGCCACTGGTTATTTTTGGTGAAGGAAACCTTGATGCCTGAATCTTTCCAGCAACAGCCGCTCCAACAACACTTCCACCAACAACCTATTCATATCAGCCTGGTTGCACTGCCGGACGCGGTGGTGTCTACCCTTGCGGGGATTTACGATGTAATGAATAGCGTTGCCATGCTGGGAACATCGGCAACCGCGTTCCAGATTGAAATTGTGGGCGAGCAAACAGGATTGCTGATGCTGGCCAGTGGTGTTCCCTTCACAGTGCAGCGTGCTATTAGTGATATTAGCCAGACAGATATAGTGATTGTTCCCTCGATTCTTTTGCAGCCGGCAAAAGCAGGTGCTGATAATTTGGGTGAGCGAAATACGGCTATGGAAAACGGTGAATGGAAACTCAACCGATACCCGCAACTGGTTCAGTGGTTGGGCCGTATGCATGAGCGCGGGGCAATTATTTGTTCGGCCTGTTCGGGAGTTTTTTTATTAGCTGAAACCGGATTTTTTAATGGGCGTGAAGCCACTGTCCATTTTGGTTATGCCAATGCTTTCGCTGCAATTTTCCCTGAAGTTAACATTCACCCTGAGCAATTGCTGGTGATTTCCGGTGCGCGTGAGGAATTAATTTGCTCCGGGGCATCTATGAGTTGGCATGATTTGGTGTTGTATTTAATCGCCCGGTTTGCCGGTGCCACTGTCGCCCAGGAAATTGCGCGCATGTTTGCCTTGCAATGGCATCAGGAAGGCTTGGCTCCCTATATTGTTTTTTCGGGTAAGCAAGATCACGGGGATGCAGAAATAAAAACAGCACAAGATTGGCTGGCGATTAATTTTTCCACCGCCAATGCAGTGGACGAATTAATTCGCCAGTCGCGTTTGGCCGAACGCACTTTCAAACGGCGCTTTGTGTCCGCGACGGGGCTTGCTCCAATCGCTTATATTCAGCGGTTGCGTATTGAAGATGCCAAACGCAGGCTTGAGCGTACAGAAGCATCTATCGATGAAATCAGCTGGCGCGTGGGTTATGAAGACGCTGCCTTTTTTCGCCGTTTATTTAAGCGCACTACCGGCATGATCCCGGGCGCTTATCGCAAACGTTTTTGCATTCCGGGGTTTGTTCGTTAAGTGCGATTTAAGACGGGTTAAGTGTGATAATCGGTGCGTCGTTTATTTCTCAGCAGTGCAACAGAAAATAATCCTGCCAGCAATAGCAACGCGGTAGAGGGTTCAGGAAGTGATATTTTTTTAATCGTTAATTTCCCATCGAAACTCTCACCACCAAAGGTGGCAATAGTATCTGCTTCCCAGAGCAGATTATGATGAGTAAAGAACCAATCATTTTTAGTGTAAACCAGTTGTTCTCTTGTCGCTCCACCACCAGCCATCGAGTCCAGCCAGCCACCGGCAGAAAAAATCCCCTTTTCTTTGATTCCTGATGGGTTCTCGTTTTCCGTAACACCAAAAGAAAAAAACCAGTCGCGGAAAAAATTGTCAGGTGCCAGTTCAAGCCCAAAATAACCACCAGCATCGATAGTATAAGATTCAAAATAATGAGAGCTACTTAGGCTGACAACCGGATTGTAAAATGTCAGGTATTGCCATTCGCCAGTATCCAGTTCGAAATCAGGCGTAATGAAACTTACTTCAAATTGAATTTCATCGCTAACAAGATAGCTGGAGTCCCAGTAGTCGCCCGAGTTGGTAAAGTCTGACTGCTCATCATGCCACAGCATATTGCCGCTGGTGTAAGTGATTAACAGGTCTGCGTTGGTGATAGGTGAAATAAATAGCGTTAATGCAGGAAGCAGTAACTTCAATAGGTGATGAGTCGATTGCATATCAAGCTCCTTGAAATAACAGATTTGATAAAAATGGGTCGCTAACTACGCGAATCAATCAATACGAGAATCAATCAAATAAATACGTGAAGAGCCTAAAGGCAGTGTGTGATTAATGGGGATTGGGCCGATTAATGAATCGCAGATACTAACATCACGCCAGGAGCCACAATGGAACCTGGTTCTCGTACTGCAAGATTATCGAATGATAAGAGCGGAGCTGGTTATCACTGATGCGTTAGTTGGCACCTGAACTAACAGAGTTTGGCGATTAAAACTGCCAGGTTAACTTGGCAAAAATACTGCGTTCAATTTCACCCGCATTAATATCGCTGGCACTGCCGAATTCGGGGTGTTGTGGGTCGCCCAGGTTTTCTCCGGTTAAATTGAAACGCAGATTTTTACCTAGTTGTTTGCCCAGGTTTACCGTCCAGCGAATATAGGAGTCAGTAGTGACGAGTTGATCGACATAGGTAGCGCTGGTGTCTAGCGTCCACTGCTTGCCCAAATTGTAAAAAATGGCGAGGCCCGCCTGGTGACGCGGATACAGCAACTCTGCCGTTTTTTGTGCGGCTTCCAACGCATCCAATTTTAAATCCAGATAGGAATAGGTCAGGGTTATGGTCAGGGCGTCAGTTGCCGACCATTGGCTTGCCATTTCAATTCCGCGCGTAGTGCCCTGCATATTGTTGGTAAATTGAATGGGGATAAATACGTGCGGTGGATCGATATTATTGATCACCACGCGCGGTGTTTGCACACTGGTGGTCATCAGGTTTTGGTAGTCATTATAAAAACTACTGAGGTCAATGGAGAGCCTGGAATTTATTTGCTGACGGTAACCCAATTCGTAGGCGATTAATTCTTCCGGTTGAAAATTATCATTGGGCTCAAACGCAATACGTGCACCGGCGCCCGTGGCCAGGGTGCTGGTCAGGTCTTCTTCAATGGCGGTTGGTGTGCGCACCGCACGCGAAATGGCTGACCAAAACATTTGTTGTGCATTGGGTTGCCATTGCAAACGAATATTGGGTTGGGTTTCGTAGCCGGAAAAATTGTTGTGCTCAAATTTGGAACCCAGGGTTACAAATAAACTGTCGGGTTTGAGGGTGATTTTGTCCTGCACAAAAAAACTGTAAACCTCATCGCGCCGTTTTTGCGGCGCAAATTCCACATTGCGATTGCCCTGTTTGTCGTCGCTGAGTAATCGCAGGCCTCCACCGAAAATAAATTCATGACTGCCGAGTGCAGCAAAATTGTATTGCGCATCCAGATCAATGGTTGTTCGGTCATCAATAAAATTAAACGGCTCATCGCGTTTCGCCCAATCAATATAGGCTTGCAGCGAAAAGTGCGCGTGATCTGCGCGTGTTTCTGCCCAGCGCCCCAGCAGATGCGCGCCCTCATAGCGAATACTTTGTTCTTTTACCGGCATAAAGGGGGCTGCTAATGAGTAGTCCACGCGTTTTTGTTGCGCGTCAGTGCGGTAGGCGTCACCTTGCAGGGTAAATCTATCGCCCCAGTCGGTGCGAAAGCCGGTGCGCCAACCATCCCATTCGTCAAAGGTATTGCCGCCACCGGGTTTATGTGATGCGTCGCGCTGGAATAGCTTGGCATAAACGCGATAGCTGCCGTTGTTTTGCAACTGGCCACCCTGGCGAACGCTGAAGGTGCCATGCTCTTCATTGCCGTAAAGTGTGCTGGCCAGGGTGCCTTGGGTATCGCGGCTGTGTTTGGTGATGATATTGATCACACCGTTAACCGCATTGGCGCCCCAGATGGTACCACCGGGGCCACGAATCACTTCTATGCGCTCTATGTCCTCTAACATTAACTCATGGGCTTCCCAGAGAACCCCGCCAAATACCGGGTTGTAAATACTGCGCCCATCCATCAAGACCAGTAATTTATTAGCGAGGGTACTGTTAAACCCGCGAATACTAATAGCCCAGCTATTGGAATCCGCACGTGCCACCTGCACGCCGGGAACCATGCGCAATGCATCGGGGATAGTGGTAACGCCGGAGCGTTGGATATCTTCGCTGGTGACCACGTAAATAGCAGCGGGGGCCTGGGCTATGGCTTGGTCTTTTTTGGAAAGGCTGACGACACGCATTTCCAGTAGTTGCTCAAGCGGGAGTTCAAAATAATTGTCGGCAGCAAGGCAATTTGATGCGACAAACGCGGCAATAACACCAGCGAGCAGCCGGGGGCTTGTCAGCTTATTGCTCTGCGTTCGAAATCTGTACATGGGCTATATCCGCAGGAAGAATCAGACTCCGCTGATTGATCGATGTACAGCACATAATAGCCCAATTTTTTACACGTGTTTTTATATTGAACAACTTTGCGAACCCCAGCATTTATCGCACTTTGCCGCTGTTACCAATCACTCATGCACAAAGTTATTCACAGCTTTTGTGGATAGCTGTGAATATCCGCTTGTGTGTATTTCCAGCAACATGAGTGCGTAGCGATCTTTTAATGGTTTATTTGGAAAATAATACGCATGCGTATGCAAACTGACCAGGCTGGTACATATAATAAGCGCGAGGCGCCCGAGCCAGCCTTGCTGCCAACAACATTTCGCCAGCATGCCTCCGATAAAAACAGGCACCACTAAAATGACAAGGGATGCAATAAAATTAATCATTATTTGCACTCCTGTGCTTACGACGCAATAAAAAATCAGCGAGGCCAATACCGATTGCATCGGCCACCAAATCCATGGCATCCAGCGTACGGGTTGCGAAAAATTGCTGGCTCAATTCTTCCAGTACGGCAAACACTAATACGATTAAACTGCCCCAATACAGGGAAACATTTTTGTACTGAGCCTGGCGCAATGCCAGGCTCAGGTTAAGTAAAAAGGCGAGTGCGCCATAGAGCCAGATATGCCCGAGTTTATCGCCCAGTGGCAGGCTTTCTACCAACAAAAATAACGTAGTTTTTGTTCCGGTATCTGCCTGATAAATAATCCAGCCAATAAAACTCGCCAGTGCTGCAAACGCTAGCCAATAAACCTGTGTAGTTAGTCTCATGGTTGGCTCACTGCTTTTCCGCCGTTGTTTAAACTGTACCAATCGACTTTACGGGTGAGGGTCATAAAGGCGCCGAGCACAAAGAACAGCAGTATTGAGCCCATCAGCAGCGCATAGTCTTCCGCGCTGAGCAAACCGTATAACAACCCATAAAGCAGGGCGAGGGCACTGGTAAATCCCATTGCGCGCGCAATGCTTTGCAATACATAACTGACATAGAAACCGATTAGCCCGATACAGGCCGTGGCAGAAAGCACATAGGCGAGTGCAAAACCCAGATGCTCAGATAACGAAATTAATAGCAGATAAAAGAATGCCAGCGCCAAACCAACTAATGCATATTGAATCGGATGTACTTGCAAACGTTTTAATATTTCAAACAGAAAGAAACCGGCAAAGGTCAGCGCAATAAATAGCAGTGCATATTTAATCGCACGATCGCTTTTTACGTAGTGATTAATCGGGTCAATTAAATTTACGCCGAACTGGCTTTGCTCAAAGCTATCGCATTCACGTTTGCTGGCGCAGCGATCAAACAGCTCGGCCATATTGGTGGAGAAATAACTGGTTTGCCAGCGCGCGTTAAAACCAGTTTGCTGGATACTGCGTTCAACCGGTAAATAGTTGCCAATAAAACTGGGGTGTGGCCAATCCGATCTCATACTCAGGTGAGTTTCTTTGCCCAACGGTACCAGATTAAATTGACCAGTACCTTTTAATTGCAGGGCGAGTGAAAAGGTGTAATTTTTTCCTGCTGCAAGATTGCCGAGCTTTACATGAACACCATTACCCAAGAGTGATAATTGGCTACCGGGTTCCGCGTTGAAACTGGTTTGATTCCATTGCAATGCCAATGAATTATCGATGCCGCGAATATCGCTAATACCCAGCGCAACATAAGCAGGTTGCAATTGATAATCGACCAGCGCATCGCCCAGGCCAAAATTGTCCGGCACGGAAAATTTTCCATCGATTTTATTTTGCGTGTGGTAAAGGTGCGCGCGATAAATGCCCAGCTTGCGCATCTCGGTGGTCATGTCGGAATCTACCCGCAGCAGTTCGGGTAAGAAATACAATTCCCCTTTTACCTGCCGCTCTTCAAGGATGCGTTCTTTGTTGTCATTCAGGTGGGTGTAGCGCTCGGTTTTTATATAGGGCACCACTAAAACCGGGCCGGTGAGGGTTTGACTGTAGCTGGAGTTTTTGGCGATCTCTTGCACTACTTGTTCGCTGTAGCGCTGACGTTCATCGATGGAGTTGCCAATCATGCCGACGGGAATCAGCAACAAGAGTATCAAGGCCCCAATAGTGAGTAGTTTAAACAGCAATGGCTTTTTCATAAGGTTCTCCCTGTGGATTTGGTGAACCTATGATCGCTAGTCTGTGTGGGGTTTATATGGGGCTAATGTGGTGTTTATGTGGAGCTGGCCCAAGATACCATCAAAAGTGATGTTGACCGCTGTACCGGGCCAGCTGGTTTGCGCGAGGTGTTGCTATGTGCGATTAGTCTGCGCGCGGAAATTGCAACTGGGCGCAAACGCCGCTGGTGGCGTTTTCCAGCAACAGTTCCCCTTGATGCAGCTTCATCACTTCCTGCACAAAACTCAGGCCCAGCCCGGTGCTTTTGCGGCCAGTGGCAGGGCGGGGCAGGGAGAAGAAGCGCTCGGTCAGGCGCGGCATGGCGTAGTCGGGAATGGGGGCGCCCTGGTTGGCGATGGCAATTACCCAGCGCTGATCCTGTTGCTCGGTGGTAATCCGGATCTGGCCGGCAACAGGGGTAAAATCCAGCGCGTTATCTAGCAAATTCAATAATGCCTGCTCGATCAAAAATTTCTCGCCGTAAATTTCTGCCTGTTCATCCAGCGAAACCTGCAAGTGAATTTGTTGCTGTGCAATACGCGCGGCACGGGTATCCAATAGGGATTCAATCAGGTGTTTGAGAGAGATGGTAACGGGGGAATGCAAACTTTGCTGCTGTTCAACCAACGCAAGGTTTAACAGGCGTTCAATCAAATGCTGCAGCCGTAAACTTTCGGATTCAATATTGGCGAGAAATTTTTGCTGCTGCGCTTCGCTCATGGGCGACTGCAATAATTCACTCGCCGCGCGAATACCCGCAAGCGGGCTTTTTAATTCGTGCGTAAGGGTTTGCACATACTGCTCGATATAGGCTTTGCCATCCAGCTGGTTGCGCATGGATTCCAGCGCTTGCGCCAATTGCCCCAGCTCACCACTGTGGATCAAGCCCGGCGTTAATACGGCGCGCTGGCCCTGGCTGACATTGAGCGCATATTCGCGCAAGCGGCGCAACTCGCGACTAAACCACCAGGAAAAAATTGCCCCGGAAATCAGCCCCAATAAAATTAACCCCGCGCCCAATAATCCCAAGCGGCGTTGGGTGCGATCTATATAAGGCTGCAAACTGCGATTGGGTTTAGCAACAGAGACAACGCCAATAATTTTTCCATCATGACTTATGGGCGCGGCCACATACATAATGCTGGAGTTTTCATCGCCTTGTGTCTCCAGAGTAGAGCGCGCACCGTATTTGCCTTGCAGGGTGAGCAATACATCGTTCCAGCGCGAATAATCCTGCCCCACCGCAATATTGCTGGAATCCAGCAGCACTATGCCTTTGTCATCGGTGACATAAATGCGGTGATTGACTTGCAGCTTGCTCACGCCCCAGATGTTCGCGTTGGGTTGGCGCTGGCCGTAGGCTTGCAAAATTTCGTGAATACGTGGCGATTGCAATTGATTGCTGAGCAGCGGCTCGCGCAAAAATTCGGCGAGTAAATTGGCGGTGTCGACTAACGTTTCTTCCGTGGATTGGCGCACGCCGGGGCGAATTTCATCCATCACCGTGCGCAGTACAAAATAACTGCAGAGTGCAACAAAGAGCAGGTAGACAATAAAAATGCGTAGGCTCAGGCTCATAGTGTTTTTGCTGTGTGTTTTATTAATGCGCTTCCGGTTGATAGGCATAACCAAAACCGCGCTGGGTTTTAATCGGTTCAGCAGCGGGTGCAATTGCACGCAATTTGGCGCGCAGGGTTTTTATATGGCCATCAATATTGCGGTCGTAACCGGCATCCGGGCTAATGCCCAGTGCATCTAATAATTGATCGCGGCTAAATACCCGGCCGGGTTGTGCTACTAACGTTTGCAGCAGGGAAAATTCCAGACGCGTGAGCATTAATGGCTGTTGAAGGTAATTAATTTGTTTGCGTTCATTATCGATAATAAATTCGCGCGCACTAGTTGCCGGGTGAACCCTTGCAGTTTGGTCGGCAACAGCGTTACTTGCTGTCGAAACTGTATCCGGTAGGGTAACAACACGCGTGCGTTTTAAAATGGCTTTAACCCGCGCCGCCAGTTCGCGCGGGCTAAAAGGTTTTACTACATAATCATCTGCCCCTATTTCCAACCCGATGACGCGATCCAGCTCGGCGCCACGCGCGGTTAAAAAAATCACCGGCACTTCAGAAAATTTGCGCAGCTGTTTGCAGGCCTCAAACCCGGTCATATCCGGCAGGCCCACGTCCATCACCACCAAATCCACTGGTGTAGTTTGTAAATAGGCAAGCGCCTTGCCAGCGAGCGTTTCCCAGTGAGTAGTAAAACTCTCACTTTGCAAAACAAACACCAGGCTCTCGGCAATGGAGGGCTCGTCTTCCAGAATTAATATGTGGGGCATAACACCAGGTTCCTGCTTTTTTAGTGCATGTTAAGGCTTTCTTGTTTAGTCAGGTTTGGTTCTTTTTTTGGGTTTCTTTGGATTTGTTCCAGAATCCCACCAGGAAGGTTTTTCATCTGGCTCTGTGCCAAATATGTCTTTCATTATCGAAACCAGGTCAAATGACACTAAACCATCAATATGTTCATGTAGGCTGGGATCAATATTATTTCGGAGAGCGTCCAAAACAAAATCTACACCACACACTCTTGCTAATTTTGCGGCGGGAACAAAATCGCTATCCCCCGCAATAAGAATGATTTTATCCACGAGTTTTCCTTGGGCAAGCGTAGCAACGTCCACGCCTAATTTAATATCTACACCCTTTTGTCTCATGCTGTAATAAAAGTCATTGTTGGTCAGTTCAGTAAAAATTCTCTTGCCTTCCAGTAGATCATTTAGTGCGCTATCAGTTAGCTTCCATTGTTTATCGTGCTTTATTGTGCCTAATCGTAGAGCAAATTTTCGCTGCTTCTTTAATTCATCGAGAATTTTATTTCTGTGGATTCCCTTGGGGTCTTTGGAAAAATCGATGACTCTCTTATTCTTTTCTCCTGAAATTAATAAGGGATAATGTGCCTTTATATTTAATGGCGGGGAGTCATAGTAGAAAACACGATATAAATGCTGGTATACGTCCTTTCCTCCGCCATTATTTAAGTGGCGTTTTATTGCCATGCTTAGCACTTGCACCGTCTGTTCTGGTGAAAGTTCAGGTAGTAGCGGGTAGTATTTTCGTTTGAAGAACTCCAGTCTTTTCAGAAAGAACGAACCATCTACAAGCACCGCTACTTTTATATCCATTTTTGGTTAACTCCTTGAAATTTAGACAAAAAAAACCCGCGGGTTGGGCAGAGCTATTAAAAATGAGCAATGCGTAGCCGCGGGTACTATCGCAAGCAATGATAATGTATAAGGTTCGTAAGTCAAGCCGTAGTTTATTGCTCTGCTTTGGATTGCTATAAGTCAAGGCTCTATTACATATCCGCGTCGCCATCGCATTTTTATACTTTCTTTATACCCCCGCCGTTTCTCTCTACAACATCTTTATGTGCCCTTACGTAACCTGATTCATGACAACGACTAACTCATTTGAGGTGGGTAATGGATCTGGTTTTTGGTGGTGCAATCGTACTTTTTTGGCTGCTGGCCTGCGCATTAGTCGCGGGCTGTCGCGCTTTAGGGGAAAGATCATGAACGGTTTTTATTTCTTGGGGGCAGGCATTGCGGTGTTTTTGCTGATTTACCTGCTGGTCGCTTTGGTAAATGCGGAGAAGCTGTAATGACAACGCAAGCGATTATTTTATTGGTGGTTTTTTTAGGCGTACTGCTGACCGTCGCTTACCCGCTGGGAACATACCTGGCACGCGTAGCGGTACCTGGGCCGATTCGCGGTTTGGGAATTGTGGGTTGGGTGGAAAAGGGAATTTATAGTTTGGCAGGGCGCAGTGCCACGGCAGATATGAATTGGAAAACCTATGCCATTTCACTGCTGGCCTTTAATGCCTTTGGTGTGTTGGTTGTGTACCTCATCCAGCGCTGGCAATTGTGGTTGCCACTGAATCCGCAGGAATTCGCCAACGTCACTCCTGACTCTTCGTTTAACACTGCCGTGAGCTTTGTAACCAATACCAATTGGCAGGGTTACGCGGGCGAAACCACCATGAGTTACCTCACGCAAATGCTGGCGCTGACCTGCCAGAATTTTTTCTCGGCAGCGACAGGTATTGCGGTGGTCTATGCATTGATTCGCGGTTTTGCATCGCGCGGGCAATCGACAGCCATTGGTAATTTTTGGGTAGATATCACTCGCTCCACACTGTATGTGTTGTTGCCCTTATCGATTTTATTTGCCGTGTTTTTAATGGCTCAGGGAGTTATCCAGAATTTCTCCGCTTACAAGGAAGTAAACCTGCTCGATCCAGTTACCTATTCGCAAACAAAAACAACAGAGAGCGGAGCAACGGTATTGGATGCGCAGGGTGAGCCGGTCATGGAAGACGTTGCAGCAACCACCCAGACCCTGGCGATGGGGCCAGTGGCGTCGCAGGAAGCGATTAAAATTTTAGGGACCAATGGCGGTGGATTTTTTAATGCTAACTCAGCGCACCCTTTTGAAAACCCGACACCACTGAGCAATTTAGTGCAAATGCTAGCGATCTTTTTAATTCCTGCCGGTTTGTGTTTTGCCTTTGGACGCATGGTGGGCGATATCCGCCAGGGTTGGGCTGTGCTCGGTGCCATGAGCATTATTTTTGTGATGATGACACTGGTGGTGCTCGCCGCTGAGCAACAGGCGCATCCGATGTTGCAATCCTTGGGTGTGGATCAACAAGCCAGCGCGCTGCAACCGGGTGGCAATATGGAAGGCAAGGAATCCCGCTTTGGTATCAGCGCTTCCGCATTATTTGCGGCGGTGACTACGGCTGCCTCGTGCGGTGCGGTGAACGCAATGCACGATTCATTTTCACCCCTGGGTGGCATGGTGCCGCTGGTATTAATGCAATTGGGTGAAGTGGTGTTTGGTGGTGTTGGTTCCGGGCTTTACGGTATGTTGGTGTTTGCAATCCTCGCGGTATTTATTTCCGGTTTAATGATTGGCCGTACACCCGAATATCTCGGCAAAAAAATCCAGGCCTATGAAATGAAAATGACCTCTATCGTCATTCTGGCAACGCCGACACTGGTGTTGGTAGGTACTGCGATTGCCGTGTCTTTCAGTGCTGGTACGGGCAGTGTGGCCAACCCGGGCGCACACGGCTTTTCTGAAATTCTTTACGCCTTTACGTCGGCGGCTAACAACAACGGCAGCGCCTTTGCGGGTATCTCGGCGAACACGCCTTTCTACAACACCATGCTCGCCATTGCGATGTGGTTTGGTCGCTTCGCGGTAATTGTTCCGCTGCTCGCCATCGCCGGTTCACTGGCTGGAAAAATTCCTTCGCCGGTATCGGCGGGAACCATGCCGACTCACGGTGGATTATTTATCTCCATGTTAATTGGTGTCGTCCTGCTGGTAGGTGTTTTGAATTACGTACCTGCGTTGGCGCTCGGCCCCATCGTTGAACATTTGCAATTGTATGTTGCGCCGTAAGTTGGTCTGCGAGGAATAACATTATGTCATCCGAAAAAATCTTAACTGGAAATGCATTGCCTGGTGCAATGCCAGTAAAAAAATTAAGTTTGTTGGATTCCAAATTGGCCGTACCGGCAATTGTAGATGCTTTTAAAAAACTGGACCCGCGCGTGCAATGGCGCAGCCCGGTAATGTTTGTGGTTTACGTTGGTTCCATCATCACCAGTTTGCTGTTTGTGCAAGCGGCTTTTGTGAATGCAGCAGGGGGAAATGGCGAAGCCAATGCCGGATTTATTTTTGCGATCAGTTTGTGGTTGTGGTTCACCGTGTTGTTTGCCAATTTTGCCGAATCATTGGCAGAAGGGCGTAGCAAAGCGCAGGCCGCATCGCTGCGTGTGTTAAAGCAAAATTTATTCGCCAAAAAATTAGCCTCGCCCAAATATGGCGCCACCTGGGAACCTTGCCCGGTTGCCGAATTGCGCAAGGGTATGGTGTTGTTGGTGGAAGCGGGTGATGTTATTCCAGTCGATGCAGAAGTGATTGAAGGTGTGGCCTCGGTAGATGAAAGTGCAATTACCGGTGAGTCTGCACCGGTGATTCGCGAATCCGGCGGCGATTTTTCTTCCGTCACCGGCGGCACGCGTGTGTTGTCCGATTGGCTGGTGATTCGTGTGAGTGTGAATCCCGGTGAAGCTTTTATTGATCGCATGATCTCCATGGTGGAAGGCGCAAAACGCCAAAAAACACCAAATGAAATTGCACTGACTATTTTGCTGGTTGCACTCACCATCGTATTTTTAATTGTGACTGTGACCTTGCTGCCCATGTCGATCTTCGCTGTTGAAGCTTCTGGTAGTGGCCAACCGGTTTCCATGACCGTGTTAATTGCCTTGCTGGTGTGTTTGATTCCAACCACCATTGGCGGTTTGTTATCGGCTATTGGTGTGGCAGGTATGAGCCGCATGATGCAAGCGAATGTAATCGCCACTTCTGGTCGCGCGGTAGAAGCAGCGGGCGATGTGGATGTATTGCTATTGGATAAAACCGGCACCATCACCTTAGGCAATCGTCAAGCGTCAGATTTTATTCCCGCGCCCCATGTGACGGAAGCACAATTGGCCGATGCCGCACAGCTCGCATCACTCGCCGATGAAACGCCGGAAGGTCGCAGTATTGTGGTGCTCGCCAAACAAAAATTTAATATTCGCGAACGCGAAATGGCCTCACTGCACGCAAGCTTTGTTCCCTTCACCGCGCAAACGCGCATGAGCGGAATTGATATCGGTAATCGCGCAGTGCGTAAAGGCGCAGCGGATACCATGAAAAAATATGTGGAATCCCTCGATCGTCCCTTCCCCGATGAAGTGGCGCACACAGTGAAAGATATTGCCCGTCGCGGCGGCACACCTTTAGTGGTGGTCGATGACGGCAAAGTCATGGGCACTGTGGAATTAAAAGATATTGTGAAAGGCGGAATAAAAGAACGTTTTGCCGAATTGCGCAATATGGGCATTAAAACGGTAATGATCACTGGCGATAACAAACTCACCGCCGCGGCAATTGCCGCAGAAGCGGGTGTGGATGATTTCCTTGCGGAAGCAACACCGGAAGATAAACTCAAATTAATTCGCCACTATCAAGCCGGTGGTCGGTTGGTGGCGATGACCGGTGATGGCACTAACGATGCACCTGCATTGGCACAAGCGGATGTTGCCGTGGCGATGAACTCGGGCACACAAGCGGCAAAAGAAGCGGGCAATATGGTGGATCTGGATTCCAACCCCACCAAATTGTTGGAGATTGTTGAAATCGGCAAACAAATGCTGATGACACGCGGCTCACTCACCACCTTCTCAATCGCTAACGACATTGCAAAATATTTTGCGATTATTCCGGCGGCATTCGTGGCGACTTATCCGCAATTAAAAGCATTGGATGTAATGAATCTGACCAGTCCGACATCGGCCATTATGTCAGCGGTAATTTTCAACGCGCTGATTATTGTGGTGCTGATTCCACTCGCGTTAAAAGGGGTGAAATATCGCCCGCTGGGTGCAGCCTTATTGTTGCGTCGCAATGTGTTGATCTATGGTTTGGGCGGAATCCTGGTGCCGTTTGTGGGCATCAAGTTGATCGACCTGATCCTGACTGCTTTGAATCTGGTGTAGGAGATTGTTATGAGTGTATTACGTCCAACCCTGGCCATTTTTTTCTTACTGACGTTAGTGTGTGGAGTTGTGTATCCCTTCCTGGTCACCGGAATTGGCAAGGCGGCATTTGCTGAACAAGTGGAAGGCAGCCTGGTGGAGCACAATGGAAAAACCGTTGGCTCATCCTTGATTGGCCAATCGTTCAGCTCGCCAAAATATTTCTGGGGACGTCCTTCTGCTACGGGCCCCATGGCTAATAACGCCGGTGCTTCCAGCGGCTCCAACCAGGGGCCATTAAATCCGGCGTTGATCGACAACGTAAAAGCGCGCATTGATGCACTGCATGCAGTTGACCCGGATAATAAAGCGCCTATCCCGGTTGATCTGGTGACTGCATCGGCGAGTGGCCTGGACCCGGAAATCAGCATTGCCGCGGCACAATATCAAGTTGCACGCGTTGCACGTGAGCGTCAGCTTGATCAATCACATGTTCAGCGGTTAATTGAATCCCATCAGCAACAACCCTGGTTCGGTTTTTTGGGTGAACCGCGTGTTAATGTGCTTGCGCTAAACTTGGCGTTGGATCAATTAAAAAACTAGCCAACACTGCACTGCAAATGTTTTTCGGTGGCTTTAACTGAATGAGTGATTATGTACCCCAACGAGTTTGAAACGCCGCGCGAGCGGCCAGACCCGGACGCATTACTTGCCCAAATGCAGGCGCGCGCAGAGCGCGCTGCACGTGGCAAGTTGCGTATTTATTTTGGCGCTTCGGCGGGCGTGGGTAAAACCTACGCCATGCTCAATGCGGCGCGCAAACTGGTCGGCGAAGGTAAACCGGTATTGATTGGCGTGGTGGAGACACATGGCCGCGCCGACACTCAAGCCGTATTGGAAGGGCTAGAAGTGTTGCCGCTGAAACAAGTGGAGTATCGCGGTAAATCGCTCGCCGAATTTGATATAGATGCCGCACTTAATCTTCATCCGCCATTAATTCTGATCGACGAACTGGCGCACTCCAACGCGCCGGGTTCGCGCCACCCTAAACGCTGGCAAGACGTTGAAGAATTACTGGATGCTGGAATTGACGTATTTACCACGCTCAATGTGCAGCACCTGGAAAGTTTGAACGATGTGGTTGGCGGTATTACCAGCATCCGCGTTGCCGAAACCCTGCCTGACAGCGTGTTTGATAAAGCTGATGAAGTGGTGTTGGTGGATTTGCCGGCCGATGAATTGCTCGCGCGTTTGAAAGCGGGAAAAGTTTATCAAGCAACGCAAGCAGAGCGCGCGGCCAAACATTTTTTCCGCAAAGGCAATTTAATTGCGCTGCGCGAATTGGCATTGCGCCGCACGGCGGATCGCGTTGAAAACGATGTGCAGGTTTACCGTATTGAAAAATCCATTAGTAAAGTCTGGAAAACCGATGCAGCTTTGCTGGCCTGCATTGGCCCGCGCGCCGGATCAGAACATATTGTGCGTTCCTGCGCACGGCTTGCCAGTCAATTAAATACGGATTGGTTTGTTGTTTATGTAGAAACGCCGCAGTTGCAGCGTTTGCCTTCAAGCCAGCGCGAGCGGATTTTAAAAACCTTAAAGCTGGCCGAAGAATTAGGTGCGACTACCGCGATTCTTACCGGCAGTGATATTGCGCGTGAAATTGTGAATTATGCGCGCAGTAAAAACCTGTCCAAAATTGTGGTGGGGCGCGGGCACAAAACCTGGCCCTGGTTAGTCCCTCACCAAAAACGCATCAGCCGTTTTGCGCCGGATATGGATTTAATTGAAATCGGCCAGGGTGAAGGCGAACAATTTGGTCCCCTGCGCGAAGCGGGTCAGGCAAAAAGCGCGGAAGAAAAAACCATTCAGGATTCCCACTGGCGTTATGCCTGGGCGACGGGCGCAAGTTTATTAATGGCATTGATCGCCACACCGCTGCTACAGTTGCTCGATCTCGCCAATATTGTGATGTTGTTTTTGCTTACGGTGGTGTTGGTGGCGGTGCGCTTTGGGCGCGGCCCTGCGGTGGTTGCCGCAGTGATCAGTGTGATTGCGTTTGATTTCTTTTTTGTACCTCCGCGTTTTTCATTTGCGGTGAGCGATGTGCAATATTTAATTACTTTTGCGGTGATGTTAACCGTGGGATTAATTATCGGCCAATTAACTGCCGGCTTGCGTTTTCAAGCGCGGGTGTCAGTACATCGCGAATCCCGCTCGCGTGCGCTCTACGAATTTGCGCGTGCGTTATCGGGCGTGTTAGCGACCGAACAAATTTTTGAAACGACACGCAGTCATCTGGAGCGAACCTTTCGCGCAAAAGTGTTGCTGCTATTGCCAGATGATTCCGGCCGCTTGCAGCCACCAGCAGGCCAGGTTCCGGACGCATTGGATACAGCCATTGCGCAGTGGTCGTTTGATCGCGCAACACCAGCTGGTATAGGGACAGATACCTTACCCACGAGCGATTTCTTTTATCTGCCCTTAATTGCGCCCATGCGCACGCGCGGTGTACTGGCATTACAACCGGAAGGCCGCCGTTGGATTTTAATTCCCGAGCAGCGCCAGCAGCTGGATACTTTTGCTGCACTGGCGGCCATTGCACTGGAGCGTGTGCACTATATTGAGGTTGCGCAAAAAGCCTTGGTGGGGATTGAATCCGAACGCTTGCGCAATTCGTTGCTCGCGGCGCTCTCACACGATTTGCGCACACCGCTGACCTCACTGGTCGGCTTGTCCGAATCGCTCACGCGCGCCAAACCGCCGCTGCCGGACGTGCAGCAATCCGTTGCTGAAGCATTGCACAATGAAGCCCTGCGCATGAGCAACCTGGTAGTGAACCTGCTCGATATGGCCCGCATCCAAAGCGGTGAAATCAAGTTGAATTTGCAGTGGCAATTTGTGGAAGAGGTTGTGGGCAGCGCCTTGCGTGCCAGTGCGGTATTCCTGGCGCGGCACAGTGTTGAAACTCGCATCGCGACAGATTTGCCGTTAATTCAAATCGATTCATTATTAATCGAGCGGGTGTTGTGCAATTTGTTGGAAAATGCCACCAAATACACCCCGGCAGGATCGAGTATTATTATCGCCGCTGAAGTCAGCGGTACAATGCTGGACATAGCCGTGCGTGACAATGGACCGGGTTTGCCCGCCGGCAAAGAAGACAGCTTGTTTGAAAAATTCACGCGCGGCGAAAAAGAATCTACCACCCCCGGTGTCGGTTTGGGCTTGGCCATTTGCAAATCCATTGTGCAGGCCCACGGTGGAAAAATTCGCGCTGGCAAAGCCCCCGAAGGCGGTGCAGCAATTATATTTTCTATTCCGCTTGGCACGCCGCCCAGCCTGCCGGAAGAAATTGATGAATAAGGTGTTGTTATGACAGAACCCACAGCCACCGCGCTACTGGTTGAAGACGAACCACAAATTCGCCGCTTTGTGCGCAGCGCATTGGAGGAAGAGGGCTGGCAAGTTTTTGAAGCAGAAAATTTAAAACGTGGATTAATTGATGCGGGCACACGCAAGCCGGATTTGGTGATTCTGGATTTGGGATTGCCCGATGGCGATGGTGTAGATTTTATTACCGATGTGCGCGGTTGGTCCTCGGTGCCGATTATTGTACTTTCGGCGCGCACTGATGAATCCGATAAAATTCGCGCACTGGATTGCGGCGCCGATGATTATTTAAGTAAACCTTTTGGTGTGGGTGAATTATTGGCGCGTGTGCGCTCAACCTTGCGCCGCCTGCGCCAACCTGCAAACACCAATAGTAACAACATCAGTTTTGGCGATGTAAAAGTGGATTTGCAAGCGCGCCTGATCACCAAGGCCGATGAACCGGTACACCTCACGCCGATTGAATATCGTTTGCTTGGTGTATTAATTGCCAACGCGGGCCGTGTAGTCACTAACCCGCAATTATTGCGCGAAGTCTGGGGGCCTTCCCATTCGGAAAGCAGCCATTATTTGCGCGTTTATATGGGCCATTTGCGCCAGAAACTGGAGGACAATCCCGCCCAGCCGCGCTTTTTATTAACCGAGACTGCTGTGGGTTATCGCCTGGTTTTACCTGTCTGATTTGAATTAACTCGTCGATCAAAAAAAATCTGCGCTGCGTTTTTTAAACGCAGACAGGATTGCTATTGCCCGACGTTTATCAAACGGTGCAAAACACCGTTATTTTTTGGAGCAAGTGTAATGAAAAGTGCAATGAAAAAAATACTTCTTTCTGCGTTAGCAACTGTTGCCGGTTTTACCAGTATTACCACTCTGGCGGCTGATGATAGTGTGAGTTTTAACGCGGCAGTCACTTCGGATTATCGCTATCGCGGAATTTCCCAAACCCGCCTTGACCCTGCAATCCAGGGCGGGGTTGATTACACAGACAGCGATAGCGGTTTCTACGCCGGCGCCTGGGCATCCAGCATCAAGTGGATTGAAGATGCTGGCGGCAATGCGAATGTAGAAGTCGATTTGTACGCGGGCAAACGCGGCAATTTCACTGAATCATTTACCTACGATGTTGGTGTATTGACCTATGTGTATCCGGATAACCAGCTCGCCGATGTTCCCGGCTTTGAAAATGCTGACACCACTGAAATTTATGGACAACTTGGTTCTGGTGTTGCTTATGTAAAATATTCGCACGCACTGACTAATTTGTTTGGTTTTGTGGATAGTAAAAACAGTGGCTACCTGGATCTGGGGGCAAATATTTCACTCACCAAAACCCTCACCCTCAATTTGCATGCAGGGCATCAGGAAGTGGAAAATAATTCCATCGCCAGCTATGACGATTGGAAGATTGGTGTAACGCAAGACTTCGGCTTTTGTACTTTATCCATCGCGGGTATAGACACCAATGCAGAAGAAGCTGCCTATAGCTCGCCGGCTAATGGTAAGTTCCTCGGTAAGGATGCACTGGTAGCGACTATTGCTAAAGTGTTTTAAACCATTGGCGGAGGTAAATCATGCTGGTTAATTGCATGGTCTATTGCCGTGGCGAAAAGTTGGGCGATATTCAATTGGACAAATTGGCGGATTACCTCCGCTTGCCAGATCATTTTGTATGGGTAGCATTGCGCGATACCCATCTCGATGAGCTGCAACAATTAAAAAAGCAATTTGGTTTACATGAGTTAGCCGTTGAGGATGTTATCAATGGCTATCAATCACCGAAAATAGAAGAATACGGTGAAAATCTATTTTTAATAATGCATTTAATTGATGTTGTTGGCGGTGAGCTTGTTACCGGCGAAGTGAACATTTTTGCCGGGCGCAATTACATCATCTCGGTACGCCAGCGCAGTCGCCAGGGATTTTCCAATGTGCGCATGCGCAGTGAGCGAGATCCGAAAATGCTTGGCCAGGGTTCTGCCTATGTGCTCTATGCGTTAATGGATTCGGTGATGGATCGCTATTTTCAAGCACTTTCGGTGTTGGAATACGAATTGGAAGCTATTGAGGAAACCATTTTCAAAACAGGAATTGAACGCGACAATATCGAACGTCTCTATCAACTCAAACGCAAGCTCACTTTGTTAAAACACGCCATCTCTCCGCTAATGGAATCCCTGCCGAAATTACACGGTGGACGTGTTCCGGAAATTTGCAGCCAGTATCCGGAATATTTTCGCGAGCTGAGTGAACATCTGGGGCGAATTAATGCGGGTATAGATAGCATCCAGGATACGCTGAGCACAGCGATGCAAGTTAATTTATCCATGGTCACCATCCATCAAACCGATGTGAGTAAACGCTTGGCGGCCTGGGCCGCTATTTTCGCAGTGGCTACGGCATTTGCCGGAATCTGGGGAATGAATTTCGACAATATGCCGGAGCTGCGCTGGCGTTTTGGTTATCTGGCGGCGTTGGCAACCATTGGTGGTGTCTGTGGATATTTATTTGTACGCTTTAAAAAAACCGGTTGGCTATGACCCGCTGTAATTCCCATCACCTTATCCAATTCTTTGCTCAAGGCCGCTTTTCCTGCGGTAGACATGGTGGTCATAGGCAAGCGTAAAGAATCATTGATAAACCCTTGCATGGCCAGGGCTGCTTTTACCGGTGCCGGGTTGGGTTCAGAAAATAATAATTTAATCAGTGGTAACAATTGTGCAAATAATTCATGCGCATGTTTGATATGTCCATGGCTCACCAAATCATGCAGGAGCACAAACAAATCCGGACGAATATGTGCCGCTGCTGAAATAGCGCCGGATGCCCCCAAACGTAAATCGTCAAACAGGTGTTCATCATTGCCGCTAAGCACGGATAATTTGTTAAGCGTTATTAAATCGCGCATTTGACTGCCGCATTCCTTAATCGCCACAAATTGCGGATTTTTCGCCAGGTCGGCAATGACATCGACGCTGATATTAATGCCTGTGCGCATGGGAATGTTATACAGGATAATGGGTAACTCGGTCATAGAGGCAATGGCATTGAAGTGCAGGCGTATACCTTCTTGTGAGGGCCTTACGTAAGCGGGCGGTGAAATTAAAAAACCTGCCAGATTATCTGCTGCGAAGCGTTTTATTTTATCCTGCAGCTCGCGTGTGCTGCTGCCACCCAAGCCAATCACCAGGGGATATTTATCACCCACGACTTCGCGTACGGCGCTGAGCAATAATTGCTGCTCATATTTATCCAGCGAACAACCTTCACCGGTTGTTCCTGCAAGCACCAAACCATTCACACCAGATTGCACCAAATAATTTGCCAATTCCTGCGTGGCACTCACATCAATTTTGCCGTGATGAAATGGTGTAACCAGCGGCACCCATATACCTTCAAACCTGTTCATAATCCTGTTCATGATTGTCTGCCTCACCTTATAAGGATTACACGCGGTACACGCGCCCAAACTCGGCGCTATCCAGGCGCGCAATAATTGCATCCATCAAGCGTGCGACGGTTGCCTTGCCAAAACAGCGCAAGCGTATGAGCTGGCATTCCGGTTTGAGCGTGGGTTGGATATGGAATGAATCCATATGCTCGCCGCATGTCTCGCTGGCGACATGGCGCAAATTGGCAATGTGGTTGTTATCTACAGTAATTGATAATTCGAACAGGGCATCCGCGAGTGGGACTTTTTGTTCTAGTGAGTGGGATGCAAGAAAAAGCTTTGCCGAGGTTTTATTGGTGGTGATATGAGTAACAGCGGTATTGGCCAACCAATAAGATCGTTTTGTGCGAATTTGGCGAGCATTGCCTGAGCATGAGGTTTCCATAAATTACCTGTCGGGTTGTTAAGACCACTTTAAGGTACTGTTTTGGATATAAAGAAGTTATAAAAATGCCGGTGGGATTAATAAAATTTGAATTAATTCTTCAGGGAATTTTTATGGGTGCCATATCGTCTTGTCATTACTTAACAGCGGAACCCTTCAACAGTGCCGAGCATATGCTGGTACACTGCCGCCAATCAGCAGATGGAGGCAACCTCTATGAGTTCAAATTCTGTTAATCATCCGCATCAAAAACCGATTCTTGTTTTGCTTGCGGGCAGAACTTTTCCTGAGATCAGGAAAACCGACGGTGATTTTGATGATTGGATTGCGCAGGGGCTGGGTGAACAGAATGCAGTAACGCGAATGGATGCACGTGAAGTTGAAGCCCTACCGTCGCCCGCAGAAATTGCCGGTGTAGTCGTGAGTGGTTCCCATGCGATGGTAACTGAGCATTTACCCTGGAGTGAGCGTTTGGCGCAGTGGTTGAAATCTTGTGTAGATGCGAATGTGCCAGTGTTGGGGATTTGTTATGGGCATCAAGTGTTAGCCCATGCCTGCGGTGGTGTGGTTGATTATCACCCCGATGGTATTGAGATAGGTTCGCACAGGATTCAGATAACTGAAGCTGCGCAGCAGGATTTATTATTTGCACAAATGCCTGGTGAATTTCCCGCGCAATTGGTTCATTCCCAATCGGTGCGCAAACTTCCGGCGGGTGCAGTATTACTCGCTAGTGGTGAGCATGAAGCACATCAGGCATATCGTGTTGGCAACTGTGCGTGGGGCGTGCAGTTTCATCCAGAGTTTTCTTCCCAGGCGATGAAAAAATATATCCAGTTACTTGAGCAAAAACTGATAAGTGAAAACTGTGATGTACAAGCTTTGAACTCAGCCGTAGTAGATACGCCTGACTCTGCAGAATTGTTGCGTCGCTTTGCAGAAATCTGTAATAGAAAATAAAAACGGCAACCGAGGTTGCCGTTTTTTCAAATCCTTTTATTCAGTAATTCTTACTGACAGCTGCGAACCAGGGTCCAGGCATTGGTCCATGCCCAGCCAGTACCCGGTGCATAGGCGCCGCCTTGTGAACACCAGCCGCCCACGGTGCAGCGATACTCATTGCCAACATTTTGTACCAGTGCATTGTTTGCATAGGTTGCACCGTTAACAAATGCCGGTGATGTGCACACACCATTCGCAACTGAAGACGCAACAGATGAACGAGAGCTGCTCACTGATGTTCTGGAGGAGCTTGCCACTACAGTGGATGACACACTGGAGGTAGAGGTCTCACTACATGCACCTAGATCCAGCCAGTAGTTGTATTGGCCGGAGGTGAGCGCAGGGTCATTACCCTGAGTCCAGTAGTTAGCCTGATAGCGTTTGTTGTTGTGCTGCACTTGTTGGGGCTTGTCATACACAGTGGTTGCATTCCAGGTTGGCAAACCGGCGCAAGTATTGCCCGAAATACTGGAAGTAGTTCCTGTTGATGAGCTGGTAACTGCTACAGATGATGAAGTCACAGCCACGGAGCTATTAGAGCCACCATACACAACGTCAATACATTGATAGAAAGCTTCCGGTGCATCAGCCACCGGATCGCGTTGCCAAATACTGTAAACAATATGGCGACCGGTGCGTGGTGGCAGGGTCACTATATGTGTGGAGGTGGATTCGCGATCTGCGGGAGCAGATTGGTGGATTTGTTCAAGGTCAGACCATTTCAATGGCGCTGCACCAGGATTAAACCCTTGCTTGGTGATGTAATAGCGGAAGTATTTGGTTTTGTGCGCTGCCGGGTTGGTCCAGATAAACGCAAGTGGGCCTGCGCTAACTTGCGTCGCGCCCCAATCATTTCGCGCGAGGTTTAATCCATTCATGCTGCCGATATTGGCGCCGCATAATTTTCCATCGGGAATCAACGCCTGGTGATTGTCATTGGCACCGCCAATACCGATAGATTGCGGCTCATACTGACTGGAGTTACCTGCAGCAGCGGCGGCAACACACGCGGGTGAACTACCGCCACCTTGCGCAGAGGTGCACAGGAAGGCGCGGCTTTTAGGGCTGGATACATAACCGTGTGCACTCACTTCTACTGCGCCTAATAAAGCGGCAGCACCCATAAGAGCAGATAAACCAAAAACATTTAATGATTTGAAACGGGAAATTGCGGATGGATTATTAATTGTTGTCACTTTCACACTCCACTTTAATCAAGGTTGATTGTTTATTTGGAATCGGCAAAAAAACGACTGGATGTTTTTGCGTGAATAAAAATGGTTGCGCACATAGCGCGAAATTTTTATCCGGGGACTGAGTCTATGGTGCTTGAAATAAAACACCAGTCTGACTTTTCGCCAAACTGGTGTTTTTGCGTTCGACTTTAGGACGGAAAATAACAAACCTGCCTGAATGAAAATTTAAGCGACATTTGCGGTGACTAAATTCACATTCACATCATCGATAGGGGCGACCATGAATTGAACAGCTTGAGGCAGGGCGGGTCATTACTAGCTCGGGGAGATTTACCAAAATGGCATCCACAGAGTTATACACAGCTTCTGTGGATACTTTTATCCTGAATGAGTGCTCAGGGACGGGCATAGTATTTGCTCCAACCTCTTGGTCTGACTCCCGGCCGTATCATTGCCAGCGGAGGTTTTGTGTCGGAAATCTGGCTGTGACAGGTAAAAACAGGTTCAAAAGGGTGCAAATGGCACTAAATTTACGTTTTTTGCTAAGGTTTTTTGCTTGCATCCTTTCTGTGCGCTTGCATAGGCACGTGCACCTTTGTAATCTGCGCGCCCGCCCGGAAGCCCGAATAATCCTAATGATGTGAACACCTGAATGGGAAGCCGCGGCATATTGACGGTGAACTAATCGTCATTTTCTACCCTTGCCCCGACTGATGGCGTAGAATGCCGCCCTCTTTTGGTGATTCGCTTGTGCGTTTTTTAATCCCTCGATTTGTTGGAGATGCCCAATGTTAAAGCTGCCTGAAACCCTGCGCGAAAACGTCCGCCTGCTGGGGGAACTTCTGGGTGAAACGATTCACGCCCACGAAGGCGAAGAGCCTTTAACCAATTCCTGAATCTGGCCAATATTGCCGACCAGGAGTATTTCTCCAGCGCGGAAGCCGAGCGCGAAGACAGCCTGCAATCCATGATCCTGGAATTTGCTGAAGCGCACGGCAAAGACGCGTTAACTGAAGTTATTAATAAGTTGCGTATAGAGCTGGTACTGACTGCGCATCCAACCGAAGTCACCCGTCGCACCCTGATTCGCAAGTATGACCAAATCGTCGACACCCTGGCGGATCGTCAAAACGGCAGTCTGTTGACCTTCGAACAAGACAAATTGCGTGGCCGCCTGCACCGTCTGGTGGAGGAGATTTGGGCTACTGATGAAATCCGCACCACTCGCCCAACTGCCGTTGATGAGGCCAAGTGGGGCTTTGCGGTAATTGAAAACAGCCTCTGGCAGGCGGTACCTGATTTTATTCGCCATCTGGATCGTATGTGCACCCGCCATTTGGGCGAGTCGCTGCCAGTGGATATCCGCCCCATCAAGTTCTATTCCTGGATGGGTGGCGACCGCGATGGAAACCCGAATGTAACCCACAAAATTACCCGCGAGGTCCTGTTGTTGGGCCGCTGGATGGCTGCCGAGCTTTACTCGCGCGACATCTATAGCCTGGGTGGCGACCTGAGTATGAGCGAAGCGAGCGATGAGCTACGCGCTATTTACCCGGACAGCGTGACTCCTTATCGCGATGCTATGTATGACTTGCGCCGTCGCATCCAATCCACCCTGGAGTGGGCAGAAGCACGCTTGCAAGGCCGCGCAGTAGAAGTGCCGGTTGACCTGATTACCAGCCGCGAAGATCTGCTGTCACCACTGATGCTGTGCTTCCGCTCCCTGAATGCAGTGGGCTTACCGCACATCGCTAATGGTCCTTTGGTTGACACTATCCGCCGTATCCACTGCTTTGGTATTAACCTGGTGCCGCTGGATATCCGTCAGGATGGCGATCGCCACGTACAAGCTATCGATGAGTTGGTGCAGTATCTCGGCTTGGGTGATTACCGTGCATGGTCAGAAGAAGAGCGCCAGGCTTTCCTGCTTGAATCCCTGACCAGCAAGCGCCCATTGCTGCCATCGGTATGGCCGATGAGTGATGAGACCGCTGAGGTATTAGCGACTTGCCGTATTGTGGCGCAAGAACCGCGCGAGATTCTCTCGCACTACATTATCTCTATGGCACAGCAGCCCTCCGATGTACTGGCTGTGGCCCTGTTGTTGAAAGAATGCGGCATGACCTGGAATATGCCGATTGTGCCTTTGTTTGAAACTCTGGATGACCTGGATCGCGCTCCTATAGTGATGGAGCGTTTGTGGGATCTGGAGTGGTACCAGCATTACTCCGCCCAGCAACAAACCGTGATGATTGGTTACTCTGACTCCGCTAAAGATGCAGGCAAGATTGCTGCTACCTGGGCGCAATACAAAGCCCAGGAAAAGCTGGTGGCGCTGGCGGATAAGTTTGACGTGTCGCTGGTATTGTTCCATGGTCGTGGCGGTACCGTTGGCCGCGGCGGTGGCCCGGTAGAAAAAGCCATGGCTTCCCAACCACCTGGATCGGTAAAAGGCCGCATTCGCGTAACCGAGCAGGGCGAGATGATTCGCTACAAGTTTGGCTTGCCGCGCGTTGCATTTAGCAGCTTGTCTTCCTATGTTGTCGCAACCATGCGTGCAACTATGTCGCCTAACGCATCACCAAAAGATGAGTGGCGCGATTTGATTGAGCGTATGGGTAAAGCCAGCCTTGAGGCCTATCGCAGCATTGTGCGTGGCCATAAAGATTTCGTCCCTTACTTCCGCAACCTGACGCCTGAGCAGGAGTTGAGCCTTCTGGCATTAGGCAGTCGCCCTGCCAAGCGTAAATCTACGGGTGGGGTAGAGAGTCTGCGTGCGATTCCCTGGGTGTTCGCCTGGACGCAAGTACGCTTGAACCTTCCCGCCTGGTTAGGTACTCGCCAAGCATTTGAGTATGCGTTGGAGAATGATCCGGCACTGCTGGACGATATGGTTAGTAACTGGCCGTTCTTCTCCAGCTTCCTCGATCTGTTGGAAATGGTTATCGGCAAGGCGGATGGTCCTATCTGTACTTACTACGAGCAACAGTTGGTTCCCGTGGAATACCGCGGTCTGGGGCAACAGCTGCGCGGCGACTTGAAGGCGCTGGAAGGCTTGATCAATCAGATGAAAAAGCAAGACACCCTGCTGGCTGATGACCCTATGCTGCGCCAGTCATTGGAGGTGCGTAAGCCCTATGTCGACCCTCTCAACTATCTGCAGGCAGAGCTGTTAAAGCGTTATCGCAGCAGTGAGACTATCAGCCCGGATTTGGAGCGTGCGCTCAAGGTCACTATGGCGGGTATTGCCGCCGGTATGCGCAACACCGGTTGATTATTTTGCGAGGGCGGTAGCAGTTTTAGCTACCGCCCGCACAATTTTCCCCTCGTTACCCTTGTGTTTCTTTTTTTCACACATAAAAATGGCCTTATCACCGATTTTTATATGCCATTAGGGTTTCACCCCAATCAACTTGGCAAATCTTCTTAGAAATCCATTCGGTATATTATTTGAACTGTTTATCGCAAATTCGCTTGGCTTTTGTTTTTTTTGTCGTTAAAGTTTGTTCAAGCGCGCATCTGACAGCGCAGTCATTTACAAAAACAATAACTACTACCACGCATATAGCTTCGAACTCAGAAGCAACACAAAACTAAATCATTGGATTACACGGTCATTATGGATAGCACTGCTCAGTCGTCATCGCAGCAGTAATTGGTTAGCTCTTTTGTTTTTAATAGCAAAAAAGTCAAAATTATTTTTTTTTATACCTAAAAATTTTATCGGAATGGGGTTTGTTTTACGATGAAATCGGTTACCTCGGTAAATCCAAATTTCAAAACTCAGAGGGCGTTCACTCTGATAGAAATGCTGATAACAGTGGCAATTGTCACCATTCTTGCTGCTATAGCTTTGCCTTCATATAACAGTTTTATTGTTAAAAGTGAGATTCGTACCGCTCAGTCTGATTTGTTGGCGCTGGGGTTAAATTTTGAAAATCGTTATCAGCGCACATTGGCATATCCGGTAGTTCCCGGTGATAAAAATAACACCAATGGCTTAAAAGGGATCTTTAAGGGATGGAGTCCTAGTGGATCTAATTTTAAGTATGAGGTCACAGTGACGACAGCGTCCGCCTATACCATTAAAGCTATCGGGCTGAACCGGCAAAATGGCTGCTCCCTAACTGTTTCTCATGAAAACACCCGCTCCTCTGAGGGTTGTAAATATATCGAAGCAGGTAAATGGCTATGAAACAAGCCGGAATAACTTTGATTGAAATGATGGTTGTATTGATGATCATCGGGCTTTTGGCAATTGCTGCCTCACCTTTTACCTCCGCATGGACGGATAGCGCCAAAGTTAGTGAAACACAATCAGTTATTGAGCAGGCAATTGGTCGAGCTAAGGCCAGTGCGCTACGTAATCCTGTTGGTATTGCAAGTGATGAGCCCGCGAGTGCGCTGTGTTATGCGGATGGAAACTTACGTCTAGTAAATCCAACAGCAACAAATAAAACTATTAGTTGTGATGCGGCACCAGCTGTCCCATGGGTAACAACGGTCTCTCGGCATATGGACATAAAAGTTGGCGAGATTGCATGGAGCTGCAGCTGTTTTACAAATAAAGGTCTGTTGACCAAAGCGGGTGCCTGTAATGCTTGTAGCGCTAGTTTGGCATTGACCATATCTCCGAAAGGTAGTGATGACGATGAATATAAAAAACCCTCTAACTTCCTCTAGGTCTATGGATTCGGCTTTGGCCCCGTTGTCTCGCCAGAAGGGTGGGATGATGATTGAGTCACTTATTGGGCTGCTCATTCTTAGCATTATTGGTGGCGGGATTATGCATACTACTGCGCGTATGACCAACGCTCAGCGCGACCTGGCAGTTAACAATATTACCGTTAACCAAATGCGCTCCATGCTTATGACCCGCACAGCTGGGGGAGCTGATTTATGCACTGGAACTCATAACATTAGTCTTCCGGGACAGACTGACCCGGTGAAAGTGAATGTTGCGGGTTGCGATAAGGTTGATATGAAAATCAATGGCATCAAGATAGGTGGTGCTGATCAGGGTGAGCAAAAGATAAAGTCAGCCCAGCCTCTGGTGCTGGAGACCGGGAAAGATGATGCCTTGGTGCGGATTGGCGGAGTGAGCAATGCCAAGCTTTAAATATAGGCAATTGGGTATGTCAGTAATCAGCCTGATGGTGGGGCTGCTGTTGGCAATGATCAGTATTCTGGCTGGAATGACGCTCTATAAAAATATTGTGAGTACATCCATTGAAGCTCGGACTGATGCTGTTCAGGACGGCCAATTGGCTTCAGCTTTATTAAGTGTACAGTTAGAACTTCAATCTGCTGGCTTTGGATTAGTGCCGGGTGCCAGTCAGCATATAGCACTGATTGGAGCTGCAGGTGCAAGCCAGACTTTATCCTGGCGTTATAAGCCCGTAGGTGGTGCGGTCACCTGTAAAGCATTTCGGATCCGCGATGTGGAAGAGAATACCCGCCGCCAGCTCCAATTACTCACACCTAATAACCCGGTTAGCTGTACTGAAACAGCGGTGCTGGGAACTCTTGCGTGGTCTGATAATCCTGACAATGTCACTGTGCTGGCAGAGTTTCGGGCATCAGAAGCCGCACAGGCAGATTTGCCGGCTATCAGTGTGACCCTGGATACTCAGAATTGTTTCCCTTATGGATTGGGGCAGGCTGCTGATCATCAAATGGTAACTATCACAGCTGATAACGCCGCTCGACGCGCAGCTAAAAAATCGGGCACTGCAGTACCTAATAGTGAATTTGTATACAGCTTTTGCTTACCTAACCTTTAAACCATGGCATCACGAGTGAGACCTATGACTTCTTATGTCGCTGCAATGAAAAGAATTTCCATCTTTCGCTTAAAGCGCAGGCAATCAGGTGCTGCAACCATATTAGTTATCCTGATGATTGGTGTGGGATTGGTGACTGTATCTCTGGGGACATTGCATAGCATTCGCAGCACCCAGGAGCGACAGTTGGCCTCCCATTCACAGGTGAATGCTCAGTCTGGTGCCTGGGCCGCTGTTGAGGTGGTAAGGCAGTATTTGGGGACTTTAACTGCTGAGCAAATTGCCGGTTTGGGCAAAAATCAGCCCTGGACAATTTCTGGCACGGACGGCTTAACGCAGGCTGCAGTAATTACCGATGTGATAGCTCCTGCTGCTTCGGCCACCGCCTATCGTGTGAATGCGAAGGTGACTGCTACTGCCGTTGCAGCTCAATCATCTTCTGTTATAGAGGTTGTTTACGAGGTAACTCCAGGTAAAGCTCCGGAAAACTTTACCTTGAATGGGATTCTGGATTTCTATAACGACCTTAATGTTGGTGGTGGCATCACGCTTAATGTGCCTGGCGGTGCCAACTTTAATGTTGATGGTGACTTTACCGCAACCAGTGTAGGGATCAGCGGCAACAGTCTGGGTAAGGTTAGAGTTACGGGTGATATTGTTCTCGGCTCTGCAGTTGATGCGTCTGAAGTGCAAGGGCGTAATATTACATTGCAGGGTAGTGCTGCAGTAAAAGTAGCCAAAGCATTTGGTACTCCGCTATCTGAAGGCGGAACTCTGCCTCCATCAGGTGCAACCGATGCGCAGAAAAAAGCGGCTACTTGTTGTGGCAACATAACAATGACTGGTGGCACAAAAGCTGATGCCCTTTATGCCAATGGTGATATTACTCTTGGGTCTAGTGGTGTTCCTATAGTAGAAGCTCGTGGTAGCGTGAGTGTTGCTGGCGGCGGTGCTAACCATGGAACTATCAAAGCTGGTAAGAATATTGACGTAACTTCTGCGACATCTGCAGTGAGCTTGGCTGCATTAGGGAATATTGGGCTGACAGGCGACTTTAGCGTTCCTACGGCCAGCGCCAAAGGCAATATAGTTTGCAACTCTAATGCTTGGAAGGTTTATCCATCTTTAAACGCAGGAGGGACAATAACAGGTTGCAATAGTGACAATCCAATAAATAACCATGCTGGTTTGTCACCCGCACCAAGCTTTCCCTTAATGGAAAAACTCTCGCCGGTGACATTGGTTCAGCCCAGGGTTGATGCCTGGACTTTACAGGCGGCGGCCAATTATGCGTTTGATTTTGATGGGACCCATTTAAAGGTAACCATCAAAAGTGTTAATGGAATCGTGAACGATACTTACTTCTTGAAGGCACGGGATGGTCTTAATCCGCGTGAGTATATTTGTAAATCGCTGACCGGCGGTTATTGTGCTGGATCTACAATAACTTTATGTCATGGTTTTAGTGAGAATAACAGTTGCTTTGCTGCGACACAGACCGCGGGTGTTACTTCCTTAAGTATCAATGGTAAAAGTTTCCCACCGGGTGTGGTTTGGGTAAAAGGAAACTTGATATTGGCGAATGGGAATTACTACAACACCTTTGTTGCTACAGGAAGCATTAGTACTCAGGGGGGCACCGTGAGTTATGCGCTGAATTATGCAGCTGCTTATAAAGACACAGCAGGGGCAAAGAAGAACGCAGTCTGTAAAAACGAATTTGAAAACGGGTATAAAACTGCAAGTTTTGACAGCCTTTACCCTACAAATTATTGCGCGGCTGATGGTAAATATACGGGCAACGCCCTGGGTAATATCGGTATGTTGGCGGGTGGTTATGATCCTGCGGATCCAGCGAATGCGACTACCAAATCAAAATACTCTGGCGGTCTTATCAAGCTTGATGCAAAGAATAGTATCTATGGTTCCATTGTGGCGGGCGATCTATTGGAAACTGGAGGGGACACAACTGTTTATGGCTATATTTCCGCCGCAGGTTTAAAGCTTAGCGATGCAGATAATAAGTTGGGTGGTTCAACCAAAGTTGATGTGACTAATCTTCCTGAAGGTTACAAGCCGGATGAAATCCCTGATATGAGTGGTGGCGGTGCTGGCGTAACCGCTGAATCCAAAGTTCTCTGGAGCCGTTACCTCTAACCCTTCCAGGTTCTCTTTGTAATCCCGAAGCGCAATTTGATGAAGAATCAAATTGCGCTTTTTTATTTAAGTTTTCCCTTCCGCTTGTCGTCCTAAAAGCTCGTATTTACAGCGAGTTGCGCTGAGTAATTTCACTCAGTGGGGGGCTTTTGACACCTCCATAAACCCCGTCTATACCTAGAGAACCCTCCTGAGAGCAAAAGGCGCAGGGATTCTTACACAACCAGCCTGTGTTTTTGGTGACGCGTGCACAAGCTGGGCAACAACTTGCGCAAACCTATAAATCCCTGTTGGAAAATTATCAGCAACTACTCAAAGACCTGTTGCCGATTTGGCAGCGCCAAACCGAATTGGCTCGCCACCAATTGGAAAGCAGTATTACAGAATTGGTTGGTCGCTTTTCAGATATTCACCAGCGTCTGCAAGCGGCGGTTGCCAGCTCTGCTACTACTGCGAGTAGTATGAAAGGCGATACCGGGTTGGGCGGTGTGATTCAATTTGCCAATACCGAGCTGGGTCATATCACCCGCACCTTGCGCGCCGCTATGGAGCAGCGCGATGAGTTGCTCACTGAAATATCCGGCCTGTCAAAAATTACTGTCGAACTTAGTGGCATGAGTGCCGAGGTGGCGGGCATTGCTTCGCAAACTAACTTGCTTGCATTGAATGCGGCGATTGAAGCGGCGCGTGCTGGAGAATACGGGCGCGGTTTTGCGGTGGTTGCCGATGAAGTGCGCACACTTTCCACTCGTTCTGGTGAAACTGGTGCGCGTATTGGTAAACGCATTGAGCAAGTAAATTCTGCATTGCAAACCACGCTTGATAGAACCACCGAATATGCCGCACAGGATAGTGATCGTTTAAGTAAATCCGAAGGCGCTATTGCCGAAGTGCTCGATCAATTCCAACATTCCAGCGAAAACATTTTGCAATCCGCACACATTCTTGAGCAGGAAAGCGCCGCTGTGCAATCCAGCGTAGAAGAAGTATTGGTGAACCTGCAGTTTCAGGATCGTGTCAGTCAAATTTTAAGCCATGTTACTGATGATATGGAGAAACTGGTAGGCGCGTTAGCCGATCAGGAAACCCGTTTGCGTCACGGCGAATCGGTCACGTTGATTGATATTCAGGATTGGCTGCGCGCTATTCAAAAAACCTACACCACACTTGAGCAGGTGGATGTGCATCGCGGCTCAGCGCACTCCTCCCAAACGCCCAGCAATTCAGAAATTACCTTCTTCTAGGAGTATTGAATGTCTAAAGTTATTTTAGTTGTCGATGATTCGGCCAGTGTGCGACAAGTTGTTGGAATTGCGTTGCGTGGGGCAGGGTACACAGTGGTAGAGGCCAGCGACGGTAAAGATGCATTAACCAAATTGGATGGGCAAAAAATTAACCTGGTGATTTCCGATGTAAACATGCCGAATATGGATGGCATCAGCTTTTTGAAAGAGATGAAACAAAAAGCCAATTATAAATTTACGCCAGTGATCATGCTCACCACCGAAGGCGCAGAAGAGAAAAAACGTGAAGGTCAAGCGGCGGGAGCCAAAGCCTGGATTGTAAAACCTTTCCGTCCGGAGCAAATGCTGCAAGCTGTTTCCATGCTGATTTAACCGGAATCATTTTTTACAGGGCAAGACCATGAAAATCGAGCGCAAAAAAAGTAAGGATACCTCGACCCTTATTTTTGAAGGTGAGCTGACTATTTATAACGTCAGTCAATTAAAAGATGAATTGTTTGCCGACTACGACAAGCTTGCCGACAAAATTGCGTTGGATTTGCACGCGGTCACTGAAATCGATACTGCCGGCGTACAACTACTGCTATTCGCTAAAAAATTCTTTACTGCCATTCACAAGTCAGTATTTATCACCAAGAGCAATGAATCTGTAGAAAGTGTTCTAGTTGCCCTGGATGTAAATACTCAATTCGCCCTCTAAAGGAAGCACACTATGAATCTCGATGGTGCCTTGCAGACATTCTTCGCCGAGGCGGAGGATCTATTGAACTCAATGGAGGCCGCCTTATTGCGTTTGGATGAGGGCGAAA
>JAGKWY010000135.1 GCA_021151625.1 Gammaproteobacteria bacterium
TGATATTTGCTCAACTGCCATTCCAAGACCGAGGAGAAGAAGCATGCAATACACTAAGCCGATGATTGATTTGGTGTACGAGATTCGCCGTCGCGTTGAACCCGATATGAAACCGGGCGTGAAAATGGCGAACCCCGAGCTGCTTAAGGAATTAGCGGATTACTACCAAAGTGCTAAAGACACTATTATCAAAACCCTGATCAAGGAACTCCTGTCACTGGCAGGTACTGACTGGCTGGCGCTGATACAGCCAGCACCGATGGCAGAGGCCAAGGCCGAACATGGCCTTCCGAAGCAAGTGGTAAAGGTATATCGCGGGCAGACGATTCTGGTCGATGCGCCGCGCCCCGAGCTGTTGGCCGCCGCACCGGCCAAACCGGTGCGCATGTATCGCGGCCACCCGGTGGATTGAGCATCCACTTCTGGACGACCAGGGTGTCACCAGCCACAATTATAGGGACTGGCCCAGCCAGTAACCTTTTATTGTGAGCCTTATGAACAAACATTTTTTTACCGGCGTGCTGCGCAATCTAATGATTGTGTTAGCACTCTCGCTATCAACCAGCCAACTGAAGGCAGAAACCGCCCGCATCGGTGTCCTGCCGGATATCCAGGCTGACTATCGTCTGTTTTTAGGGGAGCGCAGTCCCACAGCAGTCGATTATTACGGCGGCCCCCACGCGCGCCGCGATGTAATTGACCTGGTACTGATGCAACAGGCGCTCGCACTCGGCGGTTTTACCCAACCACTGGAATTTATCGCCGAAGAAAATTATTTCCGCAGTATCCGCAATGTGCTGGATGGAAAAACCCTGACCATCAGCGGAACCATCTGGTATCAGGATTTGGAAGATCAGCGGGATAAAGTCCACATCACTCCGCCACTGGTATTGGACGGGCAATTTACCGTCGGTTTTTATACGTCTGCCGACAACCTGAAAGCCCAATCGAGTAAGAGCCTTGCCCAACTAACTCAATTAAAAGTGGTGACCAGCCGCCAGTGGAAACCGGATTTAATGACGCTTGAGTCCATGGGCTTTAACAAAATTATGTACACACCCAACTGGGTCAATATGGCGCGCATGATTAACGCCAAGCGTGTGGATTTAACCTTGTCGCCCTTTGCGATGAATCCGGAACAGGAAATTTTGGTAGATGGAATTCGCCTGGTGCCGATTAAAGGAGTGAGGGTTGCAATTCGGGGCAGCCGCCATTGGCCGGTGAGCAAAAGCCATCCACTTGGCGATGCGTTTTATCAGGCGTTAAGTAAGGGAATTTCGCAGCTGCGCGCGAATGGCACTATTGAGCGCGCTTACCGCGAGTGTGGATTTTTTCATCCGGAGTTGGCGAGCTGGCAGTTATTAAATCCACCAGCCACCAATTAATTATTCAACAACTATTTCTGTTGTTGCTGTTTCAATAAATCGCGAATTTCTGTCAGCAAAACTTCCTGGGCGCTGGGCGCTGCAGGTGGGGGAACATCCTTAGCTTTAACTTTATTGATAACTTTAATCAGCATAAAAATCGCAAAGGCGATAATGGTGAAATCAATAATAGTTTGCAGAAACTTACCGATAGAAATGACTACCGCCGGTGTCGCTCCTTCGGCAGCTTTCAGGGTAATGACCAAATCACTAAAATCTACACCACCGATGAGCAATCCAATTGGGGGCATAATTACATCAGCCACAATAGACGTGACGATTTTTCCAAAAGCCGCACCGATAATAATACCTACCGCCAAATCCACTACATTGCCGCGCACTGCAAATTCTTTAAAGTCTTTAATAAAGCTCATAGCCATTCCCCTTTATAAGTTGATTGAGTGCGCGAATGCACTGCAAGTTTTATAGCCTATAACTCAATGAAAACCAACCGACAATTGCAAAAACGCCAACCCGGTCATTCATCTTCACTCTGGGCAAAAACCTGTGGGTAGCCCTGTTCATCAACAATGACCTGCAACACCATAGGCCGACAGCACACCTGGCAATCTTCAACATAAGTTTGCTCGTCGATAGAACAATCCACCAATACACTAATTGGTTCGCCGCAATAAGGGCAATCCAGAAAGCACTCTTCGAGCAAACTCATGGCGTTACTCCTACGAACAAAATGAGTTAATAGGCTGTGGGCAAATCGATTCCCAACTCATTCCAGATTTCATCTACACGATTTTTAATTTGCTGGTCCATCACAATCGGCGTACCCCATTCGCGCGTGGTTTCGCCCGGCCATTTGTTGGTAGCATCAAAACCAATTTTGGAACCCAGCCCGGAAACAGGCGAGGCAAAATCCAGATAATCAATCGGCGTATTTTCCACCATTAGCGTATCGCGCGCCGGATCCATACGTGTAGTCATCGCCCAGATCACGTCTTTCCAATCGCGCGCATTGACATCGTCATCGGTAACAATCACGAATTTGGTGTACATAAACTGCCGCAAGAAACTCCACACACCCATCATCACGCGTTTGGCATGACCGGGATATTGTTTCTTCATAGTGACTACCGCCATACGATAGGAACAACCTTCCGGCGGCAAATAAAAATCCACAATTTCCGGAAATTGTTTTTGCAAAATCGGCACAAACACTTCGTTCAATGCCACGCCGAGAATGGCTGGCTCATCTGGTGGACGGCCAGTATAGGTGCTGTGATAAATCGGATCGCGCCGGTGAGTAATTCGCTCCACCGTAAACACCGGGAAATTATCCACTTCATTGTAATAACCCGTGTGATCACCAAAAGGACCTTCAGGGGCCATATCATTGGGCGCAATATATCCTTCCAAAATAAATTCTGCTGATGCAGGCACCTGCAAATCATTACCAATACATTTCACCACTTCCGTTTTATCACCGCGCAATAATCCGGCGAAGGCGTACTCAGAAAGGGTATCTGGAACAGGAGTTACCGCTCCGAGGATGGTCGCCGGGTCAGCGCCCAGTGCGACAGCAACAGGAAAAGGTTTGCCCGGGTTCTGGATTTGAAATTCGCGAAAATCCAACGCACCGCCGCGATGCGAAAGCCAGCGCATAATCAAACGGTTTTTACCGATTTTTTGCATGCGGTAGATACCGAGGTTTTGTCGCTCTTTATGCGGACCACGTGTAACTACTAATGGCCAGGTCACCAAAGGTGCAGCATCGCCCGGCCAGCAAGTTTGAATCGGGATTTGATCGAGATCGACCGCCGCGCCCTCTAACACAATTTCCTGGCTAGGTGCGCTGCTCAACACCTTGGGCGCCATATTCAAAACCTGTTTGAAAATTGGCAATTTTTCCCAGGCGTCTTTAAATCCTTTGGGCGGCTCCGGCTCTTTTAAAAACGCCAGCAATTTTCCCACGTCGCGCAGTGCTTCTACCGACTCCTGCCCCATGCCCAAGGCAACGCGCTCAGGGGTGCCAAATAAATTTCCCAACACCGGAATTTTGTAGCCTTTAGGATTTTCAAATAACAATGCAGGGCCACCGGCACGCAAGGTGCGGTCGCAAATTTCGGTCATTTCCAGGTGGGGATCAATTTCCTGTTTTACGCGTTTTAATAAACCGCGAGCTTCCAACAGGGCGATAAAATCGCGCAGGTCTTTATATTTCATAGTGTATAAAAAGCCGAAGCCCGTATGGAGCGCAGTGAATACGGGTTATTCATTTTCCCGCATTACGCTGCGCTCCATACGGGCTACAAGCTTTACCCCCTCCCAACCTCCCCTTTACAACGGGGAGAAGTAAATTAATTCACCGTCGGAGGTAAAATTAATCCCCTCCCCTTATTAAGGGGAGGGTTAGGGTGGGGTTTTATTTGCGTTTCATCGACTGGAAGAATTCGTCGTTGGTTTTGAAATCTTTTAATTTATCGAGCAGGAATTCAGTCGCAGGAACATCTTCCATATCGTTCAACAAACGGCGCAAAATCCACGCACGTTGCAGCTCATCTTCTTTCATCAACAAGTCTTCGCGACGAGTGCCTGAGCGGCGCACGTTGATTGCGGGATAAATACGTTTTTCAGCAATCTTACGATCCAGATGCAATTCCAGGTTACCGGTACCTTTAAATTCTTCGTAAATAACCTCGTCCATTTTGGAACCGGTATCTACCAGCGCGGTAGCGATAATACTCAGGCTGCCGCCTTCTTCGATATTACGCGCAGCACCGAAGAAACGCTTTGGACGTTCAAGTGCATGAGCATCCACACCACCGGTCAATACTTTTCCTGATGAAGGAATAACGGTGTTGTAGGCGCGCGCCAAACGGGTGATAGAGTCGAGCAGGATCACCACATCTTTTTTGTGTTCGACCAAACGCTTGGCTTTTTCGATCACCATGTCCGCTACTTGCACGTGACGTGCTGGCGGCTCATCAAATGTGGACGCAACCACTTCGCCGCGCACCGAGCGCTGCATTTCCGTTACTTCTTCCGGACGCTCGTCAATCAGCAACACAATCAAATGACACTCGGGATTATTGCGCGTAATTGCCTGCGCAATATTTTGCATCATGATGGTTTTACCGGCTTTTGGTGGCGCAACGATCAAACCGCGTTGACCTTTACCGATGGGAGCAATCAAATCGATGATACGACCGGTGAGGTCTTCGGTAGAGCCGTTGCCCGCTTCAAGCAGGAGACGAATATTGGGGAACAGCGGCGTGAGGTTTTCAAACAGAATTTTGTTGCGGGAGCTTTCCGGTTTGTCGAAGTTAATATCGTTAACTTTCAACAGGGCAAAATAACGTTCACCTTCTTTGGGTGGGCGAATCTTGCCAGAAATGGTATCGCCGGTGCGCAAGTTAAAGCGGCGAATCTGGCTGGGTGAAACATAAATATCATCGGGGCCAGCGAGGTACGAACTGTCTGCAGAACGCAAGAAGCCAAATCCATCTACCAAAATTTCCAATACACCATCGCCGTAAATATCTTCACCGCCTTTGGCGTGGCGCTTGAGGATATTAAAAATAATGTCCTGCTTGCGCGAGCGGGCAATATTTTCCAAACCCATTTCGTGGGCGATATCAATTAATTCTTCAATGGGTTTCTTTTTAAGGTCGGTTAGGTTCATAGGAGAGACTTTATGAATGGATGTGAGTGTTGCAGATAGTGACTTTTAATTACGAATAATGACTAGCTAATAATTGCGATCTAATAATAGTGCCGCCAAAAGTTAGTCGAAAATTGTCGGTTAACAACTTGTTGTTTATAAACAGTTTTGTACTTTGCTGTTATTGTTGCCGCGCCGGGGATTGAACTTTTCAGGTAAATTCCGGGATGCAAGCTTGCCAGCCCAAGACAACAGGTTCAATTAACTTATCAATTATTTATACAGTGAATTGACGGGCTAACTGACAAATCCGTAACTTCAGGATTCCAATGGCAAGATTAACAGCAGGAGTAAGGGTTTGTTCGTCTGGTTATTATGAATCAGGCAGGTGATTCGGGGAGGAACAAACATCAGATTGGGTGGAGTATAGCCAGAAAAAACTCACAGTGCAAAAACAAATTGGGCCGTTTTTGTAACGGCCCAATCGGTTTTAAAGTGAACTGTTGATGAAATCAACCAGTTGCGGCTTGCTCAGCGCACCCACTTTAGTAGCATGGGCTGCACCATTTTTGAAGATAATCAGGGTTGGAATACCGCGAATGCCGAATTGTGCCGGAGTGTCCTTGTTGGCATCCACGTCCATTTTGGCGATCTTGATTTTGCCTTCGAACTGCTCCGCCAGGTCATCCAGAATCGGGGCAATCATCTTACAAGGGCCGCACCAGGCCGCCCAGAAATCTACCAATACCGGTAAATCAGCCTTTAATACGTCTTGCTCAAAGCTCGCATCACTTACGTGAACAATTGCATCACTACTCATAAAAACTCCAAACCTTGCGGTTAATTTAGTGGCGGGTGACCCCAAAGGAATGAAGGCATCATAAGGATTGCCCCCAGCACAGGCAAGGAGAAAAAACCAATTATTGCCATAGGAGGACGCTATGCGCGGGGGGCACTTTGCTCGCGCTTAACCACCCCAATCCCCTCAAAAGCACCATAAAGGTTATCAAACGTGACCGGCTTGGACAGGTAATAATTCATACCGCTGGCAAAGACCGCTTCACGATGCTCCTGCAACGCATGCGCTGTCAGGGCAATAATGGGGATAGCTGACAAACCTTCGCGTCGCTCGTAATCGCGGATACTCTGGGTCGCTTCAAAGCCATCCATTTCCGGCATTTCACAGTCCATCAAGATTAGACTGAAAGGCTCCGAAGCTGACTTCACCGCCGACAGCGCCTCAACCCCATTTTCTGCAAATTGCGGAACTATATTCAGCTTGCCCAATAGACCTTTAATTACCATGCGGTTAACCGGATTATCTTCCGCTACCAGCACGCGCAAATGCGCGAATTTTTGCGGATCATGCTCTTTACGCTCTTCCGGAACCACTGGTGCTGCTTCATGCCCCGTCAGGGCAATTAGCTCCTGTTGCAACAATTTAATTGAGACAGGCTTACGCAGGATTGAGTGAATCCCCAGGCGACGAATATGCACCTGGTCGTGATAAACATCGCCCGCACTGAACATAAACAAGGGTAAATCGGCAAGCTCAGGTATATCCCTCACCCACTGCGCAAAATCAAAACCACTGGTGTCTGGTAATGCGTAGTCGAACCCTACAAAGTCATAGGGCTCCCCCGAGTGCATAGCATGTTTTATTTGTGCCAACGCCGCTTTGGCGGAGGATGCAGTTTCTACAAAAATACCCCAGGCCACACAGTGATGAGTCAAAAAATCGCTCAGGGTACGACTGGTCTCCACCAGCAATAATTTTTTGGCAATCAATGCATCATATTTCGCTTGATTGCGACTGGAGTTCCAATCACAGACCTCCTCGATTCCCATGCGCGCGGTAAACCAGAAAGTCGCTCCTTGCCCCTTTACACTTTCGACACCTATATCGCCTTCCATTAATTCGGCGAGGCTTTTACAAATCGCAAGCCCCAAGCCAGTACCGCCGTATTTGCGTGTAGTGGAAGCATCTGCCTGATTAAAAGAATCGAATAAATTCGCGGTATTACTGGTATCCAAACCAATGCCGCTATCCTGCACCACAAACCTCAGCGTAACTTTTTGATCGACAGGCTCTGCGACCAACTGCACGCGCAGGGAGACAAAACCTTCGCTGGTAAATTTAAAGGCATTACCCAACAGGTTGATAATAATCTGGCGCAAACGCGTAGGGTCGCCACGCAGCCAGCGCGGCACTCCCGGCTCCAAACCACCAAACAATTCAATCTGGCGCTTGTTCGCTGTTGCGCCGAACAACTGCACACAGTTTTCTACCAACTCATCCAATTCAAAAGTCGTTTCCTCCAAGCGCATTTTTCCGGCTTCAATTTTGGAGTAATCGAGAATATCGTTAATGATGCTCAGCAACGTTTCGCCGGAACGGTGTATTACATCGATGTAATGTTTTTGGTTGTCGTCGAGCGGTGTATCGCGCAGCATTTCCAGCATGCCGATAACGCCGTTCATAGGTGTGCGGATCTCATGACTCATGGTGGCCAGGAATTGGCTTTTAGCGCGACTGGCATCTTCTGCTGCATTTTTCTGGCGACGCGTTTCCAGCTTCTCTTCTTTTTCCGTTAACAGCGCCATTTCAATTGCATGGCGCTGCTCAATATCATCAAGCAAAGTTTCGCGCATGTGGTTGATAGCATTGGCCACATTATCCAATTCATCGGATGCGGAATTTACTTTCAGGCGTTTTAATTTCAGCGGTTTGGTGAGGGTTTCCAAATTCAAATTGCGTGCGTAATTGGCGATAGTTTTGATATGGCGCGTTAGCAGCGCATGCACCAGCCACACTATAAACAAGGCAATAACCAGGGTTTTGGTGCCCTGTACCAGCGCGATAAAAAATGCGCGCTCCCACAATTTATCGTAAATGCTGCTCAGGCTGGCAGTGATGGTCAGCGTACCCAATTGCTGTTCGGGAGTGCTGGCATCTTCGTACACCAGCGGATAGGAGCGCACCAGAAACTGGCTGCGTTTGTTTTCAAGATCTTTGGGGTCATAGTTGTAATTGCTGGCCACCAGAGTTTGCTCGGTGTTATTCCAATCGTGCCAGACCACTTTGACCTGCACTACATCGTCTACCGCCAACACACTGTTGATCTGGATATTAAGCTGCTCCTGGTCAAACCCCCAGAGGCTTTTAGTGATACTGGCGAGGGTACTGATGCGCACCTGATCCAGGCGCTTTTCCAGCGCGGCTATGTCATCGTTAAAGTTGCTATGCAACTGCAGGAGAATGGCAATCAGGGTGATAATCGAACTGCTGATAATAATCAGCCCAAGCAGGCGCGCCGCTATCGGATTTTCACGCATGTAGCGT
>JAGKWY010000136.1 GCA_021151625.1 Gammaproteobacteria bacterium
GAGTGCTCCATCGTCTTCAAACATGGCGCCGCGAAAGAGTTTTTCCTGGTTGATTTCCACATCGCAGCGCTCGCGCATGCGCATCATCACTATGTCGCCAACCTGCAATGCCAGCACTTGTGAAAGGGGCATCTGCAAGGAGGCGATCACGCAGTTGAGTTTTACCGGCAGGTGGATGATCTGGTGGATCGGGTTAACCCCGCTGGGGGCTGGTGCCGGGCTGGTCATGCGGTTGGTCAGCTCATCCACCAGTTGCGTATCCAGGTAGATAAAGATGGATGACTGCTTGTTGGTGATATGACTGTGGTACTGGAATTCGGCCACGTACTCCCACTGGGTTTCCTCGTAGGCGTTTTCCCAGGGTTTGAGATCGCCAAAGGTTTCGCCGCCGAGCAGGGCGCGCGCGAAAATCTGGGCGACATCAATACCCAAACGGCTGCGCATACGCTGTTCGGAAATACTTACCGGTGTATCCCCCTGGTTGGGCAGGCCGATGCCGCCGTAGTAGCACTCCAGCACTTCGGTCAGCAGGCTGCGTTCAATCGCAAAACCCACCTTACCCAGGGCTGCGCGGTAGATGCACTCGGCGTCCTCGGTGCGCACTTCATGGATCTGCACACAGGTCAGCTCCAGGTTGATCCGGTAGTTGCGCAGGAAATAGTCGCTGATCACCCGCGGATACTTGTTGGATATCTCGTGGATGAACTGCGGAATCTTGTGATAGGGGCGGCCCAGCTTGTGCGGCTTTAACCGGGTGAGCTGGTCGGCGGCTACCTTGTGATGAACTTTGGCGCTAATTGTCATGGTGTTGAGCATCTATGAATTGCCCTTCTATTTACCTGATGGTTGCTATTGCACCTGGGCAATAAGTAACCAGTCAGCCCTGTCCTTAATTCCATCCTGTGCCGTAATGGCGATGAGGGAATGAATTCCTGTTAGTGAATCTTTAGTGGTGAATCAGTTGTGTGATCAGGTACTGCGTCAAAGCGCAGTTGTGATGATCATCACGAAGGCGAGTATAGGAGGGGGTTCCGGCGGAGATTAAATCAATAGATATCAAAAGCTGTTTTTGAGCGGGTTTTAGCCCGTTTGATTTCATTTGAGATCAAATGATTTAGTGATTTGAGGGGCTGTGGTGATGACGGTGATGTCCACAAACCAGGCAGCAATCAACCAGACAATCGGCTCTCGCTTCGCTAGCCGCCATGATCGCTTTGCCAACGAGCGCCTGTTCAATGAACCGGTGTTTGATACGCGGGTGGCGGGCGACAAACTGGCCGGCAACAGCAAGCCGATGCGCAGGGTATTGATCCTTGGTCGTGCGCGCGATGAGGCCTATAGCCTGTTGGCCAATAACCTGGAGCGCAGTGGCTGCCAGTTAATGCAGTGCACCGAATTTGGCGAGTTGAGTGCAAGCCTGATCGCCAGCGCCAGTATGGTGTTTGTGTTTGTTAGCAGCTTCCCCGGCTCCAGCCTGTTTGCGCGGGTCGGCGCCCTGATCGCCGAAGCTCCGCAGCTGAATATCATCCCGGTGGTGGAATATGCCGATCAGGAAAAAGCCGCCGCGCTCTTGGAAATGGGTTGCGTGGATTATCTGCTGGCGCCGTTTAGCGGCGCGCAACTCAGTATGTTGCTGCAGCGTTTGGAATCCGCCCTGGCGGCAGAAGAGATTTTTGTTACCCGCTCGCGCGCCGGTCGCCGCTTGTTGGCGATGGCCCAGCGCGTCGCCATGGCCAGTGCACCCATCCTGATTACCGGCGAAACCGGTACCGGTAAAGAGATGATGGCGCGCTACATTCACCGTTTTTCTGCCGCAGACGACGCGCCTTTTATTGCCGTTAACTGCGCCGCGATTCCCGAGCAGATGCTCGAGTCATTGTTATTCGGTCACGAGAAAGGCGCCTTTACCGGTGCAACGGCGGCCCAGCCGGGCAAGTTTGAACTGGCCAATGGCGGCACCTTGCTGCTGGATGAAATCGGCGAGTTGCCGCTCGGCTTGCAAGCCAAGTTGCTGCGCGTACTACAAGAACAAAAAGTGGAGCGCCTGGGCGGCCATAAAGAAATCCCGCTGAATGTACGCATCATCGCCGCCACTAACCGCGACCTTCAGTTGGAAGTGGCCGAAGGCCGCTTCCGCTCCGATTTAATGTTTCGCCTGGATGTTCTGCCCTTGCACATCAGCCCGTTGCGTGAGCGCAAAGATGATGTATTGCCGCTCGCCCATCGCCTGATCCGCAAGCACGCGCCTCATGAACAGCGCGATGACCTCTTAACCCAGGCCGCGTGCGATGCACTGATTGCCCACAACTGGCCGGGCAATGTGCGCGAACTGGAAAACATGTTGCAGCGTGCGCTGGTACTACGCAATGGCTTGTTTATCCAGCCACAGGACCTGGGCTTAATCGCGCCTACTGAAGAAATATTGCAGTCAACAGCGCCGATTGGCAGTGAACTTGGTGCTGAAGTGACTGGTAAAGCGGCACTGCGTGCCAGCGGCAAGTGGGCTGAATACCAACACGTCATAGATACCATTCGCCGCTTTGGCGGCCATAAAGCCAAGGCGGCAGAAAGCCTGGGAATGACCCCGCGCGCATTGCGTTATCGCCTGACGGCCATGCGCGAGCAAGGCGTGCAGATTACTTTTTGATCCCGTTTTTTACATCACACACCGCATTAACTGACGCAGCGTCAACGAGGAATAAACCATGAGTTCAATTGTGCAGGTTCAACAGGAATTGCTTGGCCGCATGGACCAGATCAAGCAGGCAGCTACCGGCCCGGCCATCGCACCGGCTAGCCACTTTGGTGTGGGTGTGGAAGGTGCGAGCAGTGTGGGCAGTGTTCAGGTTGGGAATGAGGAGGGTTTCCGCACTGCTTTTGAGGATGTATTTAAGGCGGTGGATGCCCAGCAACACAAAGCGAGCGCCATGGCGGAAGCGGTGGATTCCGGCGCGAGCGACGACCTGGTGGGCGCTATGGTGGAAAGCCAGAAAGCGAGTGTGGCCTTCTCCGCGTTGATGCAGGTGCGCAACAAGGTTACCGGCGCATTTGAAGAAGTTATGCGCATGCCGCTGTGATTATCGGGTGAGATATCAACATGGTTCAGTTACTTAAAAATCGCTTTGCCGCCAGCAATTTCAAGCTGAGCCCGCGCAGCTCGCTGATGGCACTGGCCGGTATTGCCGCGCTGGTGGCGGTCGGCGTGGTGTTTTACCTATGGCGTGACCAAAGCTCCTATCGCCCTTTGTACGGTGCGGGCGAAGCCTATTCCGCTGCCGATGTTATGCAGGTATTGGATACCGAGGCCATCGCCTACAACCTGCACCCGCAAACCGGGCAGGTGCTGGTGCGTGAGGATCAAATCGCGCGTGCGCGCATGCTGCTTAGTGCCAAGGGTGTGCAGGCGGAAAAGCCGGATGGCTACGAATTGTTTGATAAAGAAGAGCCATTAGGCACCAGCCAGTTTGTGCAGGATGTGCGCCTGAAGCGCAGTATGGAAGGCGAGCTGGCGCGCAGTGTCATGACCATGAAAGGTGTGGAAATGGCGCGCGTGCATCTGGCGCTGCAAGAGAATTCCTCGTTTGTGGTGAGCAAGCGCGACCCGGCCAAGGCCTCGGTGATCCTGCAAGTGGCGCCCGGCTACAAACTCAAACCCGAACAGGTCAGCGCCATTGTGAACCTGGTGGCTAGCAGTGTGCCGCAGCTGGCGGCGAAAGATGTAAGCGTGGTGGATCAACATGGCGTGTTGCTGTCGCGCGGCCTGAATGAAACGGCCGGCCCGGTACAGAGCTGGGATCTGGTCAACGATTACCAAACCAAAGCGGTTACCAATGTGGAGGAAGTGCTGGCGCCCGTGCTGGGTGCAGGCAATTACCGCATCAGCGTGGCGGCGGATGTGGATTTCAGCCAGCGCGAAGAAACCCTCCAGTCATACGGCAATAACCCGCGTCTGCGCTCGGAAATCACACGCGATGAAAGCGTGCTTGATCAGCTTGCCCTGGGTGTTCCCGGCTCCCTGAGCAATCGCCCGGTGCCGCCGGCAGAGCAGGAAAATCAACCGGCCGATGGTGCGGCTGATGGTGAGCTGGCTGCTGAATCGGCCACTGAAAACAAGGCGGCGACTTCGCTGCGTAAAGAATCCAATCGGCAGATGGAGTACGACCAATCGGTTACCCACGTTAAGCACGCGCCTTTTGCTTTGCGTCGCCAAAGCGTGGCGGTGGTGATTAACGCTGCCACCGCGCCTGAAGGTGGCTGGACACCGGAAGCGCGCGCGGAACTGGAATCCATGGTGAAAAGCGCCGTGGGTTTTGATGAGAAACGCGGCGACCTGCTGACCCTGAGCGTGTTTCCTTTTACGGCGACCGAGGCACCGGTTGAAGCCTTGCCCTGGTGGGAGAGTAACCAGGTGTATGACCTGGCGAAGATGGGGATTCTCGGGTTAGTCAGCCTGCTGCTGATCTTTATGGTGGTGCGCCCGGCACTGCGCGATTTGATCCGTTCCAATACCCAGGTGCTGATGCCCGCGCCGGAGCCGGCGCTGAATCTGGCTATGGAGCGCACTGAACCGCGCACCTTTGCCGGCGAAACCGGCCCGCGCATTCTGGGCGAGTTTAGCCCGCTGGCAGAGATCACTTTACCGGCGCCCGGTTCCGGCCTGGAACTGCAAATCGAGCACCTGCAAATGCTTGCAAAAAATGACCCTGAGCGTGTTTCCGAAGTCCTTAAACAATGGATAGGCCGAAATGAAAGAACCCTTAACCCAGCCAGCTGATGCGGCCGCCGCTAACCCGGCCACCGCCATTCAACCCCGTTCAAACCTGCGCAATATGAGCGCCATTGAACAGGCGGCAATTCTGTTATTGAGCATGGGCGATAGCGCCTCTGCCGGTGTCTTGCGCCATTTTTCGCGCGAGGAAATCGTCAGCGTCAGCCAGGCCATGGCGCGCCTGAGCAATGTAAAACAGCCGATGGTGACCGATGTGATTGGCCGCTTCTTTGACGACTACAAAGAGCAGAGCAGCATCAAGGGCGCCTCGCGCAATTACCTATCGAGCATGCTGGGCAAGGCGCTCGGCAGCGACATCACCCGCAACCTGCTGGACAGCATTTACGGCGAAGAAATCCGCGCAAAAATGGCCAAGATGGAGTGGATTGACCCCAAGCAATTCGCGGCGTTGATCGCCAAAGAACATGCGCAGATGCAGGCGGTTTTCCTCGCCTTTTTGCCACCGGCCATGGCCAGTGAAGTATTGGAGTGTATGCCCGCGCATACCCAGGACGAGCTGCTCTACCGCATCGCCAACCTCAATGAAGTGAACAGCGATGTGATTGCCGAATTGGAAGAGTTGATCGACCGCAGTCTGTCTGTGCTTTCAACGCAGGGGTCGCGGGTGCGTGGCGTTAAGCAGGCGGCCGACATTATGAACCGCTTCAAAGGCGACCGTAACCAGATGTTCGAATTGTTGCGCTCACACAACAAAGACCTGGTGGGCAAGATCGAAGACGAGATGTACGACTTCTTTATCCTCTCGCGCCAAAACCAGGAAGTACTGCAAATCCTGCTGGAAGCGATTCCGCTGGAAGAGTGGGTAGTTGCGCTTAAAGGTGCTGAGCCAGCACTCGGTAAGGCGATTGCGGCCGCTATGCCCAAACGCCAGGCGCAGCAGATGGAGTCCATCAATCGTCGCCAGGGTCCGGTGCCCTTAAGTCGTATCGAGCAGGTGCGCAAAGACATTATGGCGGTAGTGCGCGATATGGCCGCCAACGGCGAGATCCAGTTGCAGCTGTTCCGCGAACAGACAGTGGAATAAGTTCCGAGAACAGACCCTGTAACAAGTTCCGCGAACAAGCAGTTAAATGAGTTCCGCGAACAGACCCAAGAGTGAGGCGAGGCAACAGATGACGGTAAAAATAATCAAAACTGCAGGCAAAGGCTGGCGGCCATTCCGCTTTCCGCCACGCGCCAGTTTTAACCAAAACGGTATGGCAGGTGAGGCCTGGGATGCAGATCCTGCCGCGCTGCAACGCGCCATCGCCGATGGTTTCCAGGAAGGTTCGGAAAAAGGTTATCAACAGGGTTTGGCGCAAGGCCAGGAAGAGGGCATGCGCGAAGGTTTTGCTATCGGCCGCAATGACGGCCTGGCGCGCGGACGTGAAGAAGGAAAACTGGAAGGCCGGCAGATTTTTGAAACCGCCAGCCAACCGCTCGACCAGATCAGCCAGCACCTGCGGGCATTTATGGAAGATCTTGATCGCACCCGTCGCCGCGAATTATTGCAACTGGTGAAGAAGGTGGCGCAGCAGGTAATCCGCTGCGAGCTGACTTTGCATCCCACCCAGTTATTGAATTTGGCAGAAGAGGCATTGGCTTCCATGCCAACGGAGCAGAGCGATGTACACATCCAGCTCAACCCCGAGGAATACAACCGCATTAAGGATCTCGCCCCCGGCCGCGCTGCCAACTGGCGTTTGGTGGCGGATGAAAAACTCGCACTGGGCGAATGCCGCATAGTGACCGCACAAACGGAAGTGGATATCGGCTGCCAGCAGCGGTTGGATGCCTGTATCGATACCCTCGCTGAACATATGCATTTGGCTGAGGGCTAAGTGGTGAGTCTTTCTCCAGTACCGGGGGCATCGCCCGCCAGCTCATCGCCGCTGAGCGACTTCAAGCTTGACGCTGCATTGGCATCGCTCGATAGCATCCAGCTCGCCCGTGTGAGCGGTCGGTTAGTGCGCGTTTCCGGCCTGTTATTGGAAAGCCACGGCTGCCAGCGCATGACTGGCCAGCGCTGCTACGTAGAGCAGGGTGATGGCAGCATGCTGGATGCGCAGGTGGTGGGTTTTAACCGCGATACGACCTATTTGATGCCCTTTAAAAAGCCGCTGGGTTTAGCGGCAGGTTCACGGGTGTTCCCGGCTGATGACGACACCAGCCTGCATATTGATGACTCCTGGCTGGGCCGTGTGCTCAACGGTTTGGGTGAACCTTTGGATGACCTGGGTAAGCTTTCCGGGCGCGACCCACTGCCGATGGAACTGCCCAAGGTAAACCCGCTGCGCCGCCAACCGGTATCGGCACCGCTGGATGTGGGGGTGCGTGCAATCAACACCATGCTTACCCTCGGCAAAGGCCAAAGGGTGGGTTTGTTTGCGGGCAGCGGTGTGGGCAAAAGCGTGTTGCTCGGCATGATCACTCGCCAGACCAAGGCCGATGTTGTAGTCGTTGGTTTGATCGGCGAGCGCGGTCGCGAAGTACAGGAATTTATCCTGCATTCATTGGGTGAAGAAGGCTTGCGCAAAGCGGTAGTCGTTGTCGCGCCAGCCAATGAATCGCCCTTGATGCGTATGAAAGCCACCGAGCTGTGCCACAGCATCGCCGCTTATTTTCGCGATCAGGGTAAAGATGTTTTGCTGCTGGTGGATTCATTGACTCGCTATGCCATGGCGCAACGCGAAATCGCTTTGGCGCTGGGTGAACCGCCAGCCACCAAAGGTTATCCGCCCTCGGTATTTGGCATGTTGCCGGAGTTGGTGGAAAGCGCAGGCAATGGTGAAAGTGCACGCGGTAGTTTAAGTGCGCTCTACACGGTGCTTGCCGAAGGCGACGATCAGCAAGACCCGATTGTGGATTGCGCGCGTGCGATCCTCGACGGCCATATTGTGTTATCCCGTCGCCTTGCCGATGTTGGCCACTACCCGGCGATTGATATCGCCTCCTCCGTCAGCCGCTGTATGACCCAGGTGACCGACAAGCCCCATCAACAGGCGGCGCGTCAGTTGAAGGAGTACTACAGCACCTACGAAAAAATCAAAGAATTGATTCCCCTCGGCGGCTACACACCGGGCATGGATTTAAAAACCGATCAGTCAGTACAGCTGGCTCCCGCCATTGAGCGCTTCCTGCGGCAAGACGTAGGCCAGGGCGCGGAGCTGGAGCAATGCCTGGCAGATTTGAAAAATATTATTCGTTAAGGGCAGGGTAAAAAATAATGAAAGAACAGTTGGATACCCTCGGACGCCTCGCCACCCTGCGAGCAACCCGCGTGCAACAAATGCTCGGCCGCGTGACCTATCAACAAAACCTGTGCCAGCGTTATCGCAACAACATTACCGGCCTGACCCGTTTATGCGGTTTTACTGCACCCATGACGACGCCTTTGCAGCGCGATAACCAGCAGAAATACAAAGGCACTTTATTGAGGATGGTGGAATTGCAGCGCAAGGAATTGGCCGTAGCCGAGGAGAACCTCGCGCGTATCCAGCTTGAGTTGATGAATGCCATGCGCAGCGAGAAAATCGTCGCCCATGTAATAGATGCAAAAATGAACCAGTGGCAGTTGTTGCTGAACCAGCAAGAACAAAAGATACAGGATGGATTGGCCAGTCAGGGCTGGTGGCGAAACCAGGGATAATCTCCCCCGGCCCCTCTTAGCTGCGCGCCCCGTTTCAAAGGGAAGATTTGCTTGTCTCCCCTCTTTGACAAAGAGGGGGTGGGGGAGATTAAAAATTTGGGCAAACAATTTAAGTTATCGCACAGGGCAGTCGCCCTTAAGCAATAACAGGGTCATTTTGGGTAAATGGCTAGAGCAACAAACTTATGTGCAGGACTCCATTATGGAAATCAGCAGAAACATCAAAGCCGGTTACAGCGCTCCCACCGAGTCTGTTACCAGCACCAAAACCGAAGCGGCTGAACAGCCCAAAGTAGCTGCGGCTGGCCCAAAACCTGAACCGCGGTTGGAGCAATTGCAGGAAGCCATGCGTGCGCTGCCGGAAATCGATATGGATCAGGTAGCTGCCATCAAAAAAGCACTGGCCAATGGTGAATTAAGCAGCGACGTAAAAGTGCTTGCTCATAGCATCCTCGCCTACCATCGCGGTACCGATGTATGACCCGCAGTGAGCAGCTGGTACAACTGGCCGGGCGCGATATAGAACTGGATTGCACCGACTACCAGGGGTTGCAGCGTTTAATGCAAGCCCTGTATGAACAGCTGCTGGTGCGCAACAGCGCGCAAATAGAATCACTCAATCAACAAATCACTGTGCTGGTGGAATTTATCCGCGCGCGCGCTGAACGTCGCAGCAAAATTCTCACCGCTTTTGGTTTATCTCCCTCCGTTCCTGGTGCGATGGAAAAATTATTAATTCATTGCCCGCTGCCTAATCGTAGTTCCTACCTCCAATGCTGGAGCGAATTGGAAAAATTAATCCAGCACACCAAATCCCTCTGTCTTTTGACACATTGGCTAGTAAAGCGCTTCCCGCCAAAAGCGACTTTGGGTCGTATTTATAAAAAATATGGATTTTAAATATGCAAGCCAGATTGGAATTAACATCAAGCGATCCTAAAGTTACCCAGTAATATTTTGCGCAAAGACGATATAAAAATAGCTTAAATCTGCTGTAAAACCTGGAGTTATGTATGGCAATTATAGGACGAATTATTTTTGGCTATCTGGCCTCGATTTGGGTGGTGCTTATCCCGATCAGTGCTAACGCAGAGTGCTTTGGTGATTTTCTAGATAAAGATTTTATCGATGTTGAATTTATTGATCTGACATCAACCTCTAAAATATACGACTATGAAGTGAAGGTGCTGACCAGTATTAATTATACGGATAAAAAAGGTGACAATTATGAAGTTGAAAGTATACAAATAACGCAGGAAGAGCCTGCAGTTAATACCAAACTCATGCTTGTCGAAGAAGGCAGAGAGCGTGTTTCAGCAACATTCTGGATCACCAAAAAATCACTTAACCAAATTGGTGTCACAGCGCATTACTTGTTTATAGAAAATGAACAACCTAAATGTTTGGGTACAGTAGTGAGAGCAACAAAGCTTAGTCACTACTATGAGCAACAAAAGAAAAAGCAAAAAATAATCCACAAAATCGGAACTTAAAAACTGCCGCTTAGCTCGGTGTTATGCAGGGGAAATATCAATGAAGTGTTTCAAACATCAAAATATTGATTCTGTAGGGCAATGCAAGCACTGTTGCAAAGGGCTCTGTGCAGATTGTGCTGCAGATACAGGGAACGGCCTTGCTTGCAAAAATGAACATGAGCAGCAAGTTGAATTTATTAATTCGCTTATTGAAAATAGCAAAAAAGCTTATTCGCAATCCCCAAAATCTTCAGTACTAAGCAATCTGTTCCTATTGCTTATGGGTATTCTTTTTATTGGTTATTCGCTCATAAACAAAAACCAGAAATTTCTGCTTTTATTCGGTATTCTTTGTGTAGCCTATTGGGCAATTCTTTTTGTATATAATTCTATATATTTAAAAAAATTAAAAACCGACTATACGAAGTAAATCACATGCATAGCAAAGTGCGGAAACCCACGCACTGCGTGCGCCGGTAGAGTTTGAACGAATGGCCGCTCTGGCTGCATAGTTAGGGTGTCTGCTTTTTTAGGGTAAGACCAGTATCTATGTACGACTATAACGAAATACGTGCTGCCATTGACTCGCATAACATCGATGCATTGTGGAAAGCTTTGGTCAAAATAAATAAACGTGCCGGCGCTCCCTTTCTAGCAGAAGTATTGTTGGAAGAGTGGCATGATTCGCACGAAGACATTGTTTTTGAATTAGGTCTTATTGGAGAGCCGAGCACAACTAATGCTATCGCTAAAGCAGCAGTTACCTCATTCGAACATTTGGTTGAGTGGGGAAATCTCCAAGCATTCCAACGTAAGTGCGCTTATTCGTTGGCTCGAATCGGTACGTCGGAATCTCGCGCAGCACTCGAACTCCTTTCTAAAAGCTCTGACGAATACATAAGCGAGTACGGTAAAGAAGGGTTGAAGCATTGGCCAATGCCATATCGAGAAGGTGAATACGCCTAACAAGCGACTGTGGTAAAAAATCAATACCTGCAACGCAAATTTAGTTAGCTTGCCACTCGCAATTATCCCGAACCATTGCATTCAAAATCGTCATCATCTTTCGCATGCAGGCAGTAAGCGAAACTTTATTGTGTTTACCCTGCGCGACGAGTTTTTTATAAAACTTCTTCGTTACGGAATTGCATTGGATTGCGCTCAGCATCGCCATATACAGCATGGTACGAATGGGCGCTCGCTCACCTTTGATTCTGCGTCGGCCCTTCATGATGCCGCTATCGCGATTAAATGGTGCCAGCCTATACACTACTGCGGTTTTGCGCATTAAGCTTTGCCGTGTTGATCTTTGTCCACAAGGCTAAAAGAAGTTTTCGCCAAATCAATACCGAGTGTTGTAAGATTCATGAAGTTGCTCCTCTGGTGGCTGTGATAACACCGATGACTTTACGCCGGCACGGGGCTTGGTGTTAAGAGGGGGAGTTCATATCATTCGTTATACGTAAAATATGAATGTGCATACGAGTAAACATCAAAGAGCTTGCGAGCTAGCTAAAGAAATTTTAGCTAGTGACATCGACTATTTAGATAACGTTATAGAAATGTGGAAAATCGGAAATTCTATTCATGGGAGTGTTTGGGGTACAGAATTCCATATTTTTGGTGTAATTGCGTCTGATACCGACCATTTGCCTACAAAAACTGTGCGGGAGCATTGCTCTAATGAGTGGTTATTAAAGGCAGATAAAGAAATTTCCGAATGCATTATTTTTTATAGAGAAAATGTTAAAAAAGCCTGCAATGAAATACTGTCAAAATATGGTGGCGTATAACAAAGTGTAGCAACCCGCGCATGAACTTCCCCCGCTTTAGTGGACACCTCTTTTCAATATGAAAGAGGTGCTAACATGCCAAAGTACAACAACCCA